>CAZRML010000001.1:0-16009 GCA_964601205.1 uncultured Actinomycetota bacterium
AATGGCACGGTAAGCTGGGAAAATATTCCATTTGATACATATAAGATTGTAGAGACTACCGTACCTGGTGGATATAATAAGATGTCTGATATTACCGGAATAGTGGTTGGTTCTTCTCAGAGAAATTACACCTTTAGCAGGACAAACTCAAAGACACCTCCTCCACCTCCTGGCGGCGGAGTAGAGGTATTGGGTATTATGGAGCTTCCGTTTACAGGAATGCATCCTGCTATCCCGATATCAGGTATTTCTTCTATCCTTATAGGAGGATTTATGGTTATAGCTTCCTTTATAAGAAGAAAGTTCGGAAGGAAGTAACATAAGCCATAAGCTGGTTGATATAAAAATGGTCCGGGTATTACGTATCCGGACCATTTTATTATGCGCTTAAAAATCGCTCTATAATTTATAACGATAACATACGTTTAGATATATAAGGCAAAAGTTAGTATTTTAATTAATAATAAAAATATATAACAATATTTTTAATCCGGCATATTAGAATTAAGTGAAAAAGATAGAACTATCAAAATCAAAAAAGATAAAAATACTGATAATAGCTATAGTCGTTATTGCTGTTGCAGGGCTGTCATTTTTGCTGTACCCTGCATTTACTAATATAGTGGGCAGGCTAAGACAGGCGGGAGCAGTATCTGAATGGGAAACTTTAAAGGAAGCACGGTCGGAAGAAGAGGTGGAGCAAGCTGAAGAGGAGACCCGGGAAGTTGCTGCAGAAGAGACTACCATAAAAGACGAGGTTGATATAATTGCTGAAGAGGCTATTGACTACAGCAGCCTGACTGCAGAAGATTTTTTTCCTTTAAAGATGATAATCCCGGTAGCTGGACAGGAGTTTATCGTAAATGAAGGAGCTGACATACAAACTCTAAAAGATGGGCCCGGCCATATACCGGAAACGCCGCTTCCCGGAGATGTGGGGCGATGCACTATTTCCGGTCACAGGACAACCTATGGAGCTCCATTTAATAAGATTGGCGGCCTGGAGGAAGGGGACCTTATATATCTTGAGACAATTGGGATGGGGACTTTTATTTATGCAGTAACGGGGATTGAGATAGTAAAGCCCAAAGATGTTTATATCCTGGAAAGCACGGGCAAAAAAGAGCTTCTCCTTACTTCATGTCACCCGGAATATTCGGCCCGGGAGAGGATTATATTAATATCGGAACTTATAGATATATATCCACTGGATATTGCATCCGTAATTAACCAGTAACTGGAAAAGTGATTTAAATTGTGTAAATCAATGGGTAAATTAAAAAATGAAATTATAATTTTAATAGTTCTGATTTTGGCGGCTTCACTGCTTGTTTTTTACAATGTTTATTCCGTGGAGATGCAGAAGAGGGAGGATATAAGGCAGGCAGAGGAAGAAGCCCGCCTGGAGGAAGAAAGGCAGCGTCTTGCAGAGGAAAAGTGGTCGGAGGAGGCAGGGAAGCTTGCCGAATATTACCCTGACTATAAGGCTATAGCGGAAGAATTCATAATAGAGTCTTCACAGCTTCAGGAAGAGCTGAAGGGCCATATAGCAAATGTAGCCAGCCTAAAAGAAATTGCCTCAGCCCGGCTTGATTTGGCTGTAGATTACCGGGATAAATTTGCCGCTCTTAATACTCCCGCACCGCTTAAAACTTTTTCCAGTTATGAGCTTGAATATATCGAAAGTGATATCCAGACCATCAGAGATGTGCTTTTATATTATGAAAGTGGAAGTTACTCAACTTATGATGACAGTGATTTAAAAGAGCTTTACCGGAAAACAGTTTTGCTTTACAGTAAAGCGGAAGAAGAGCTCACAAACGTATACAGCAGATATGAGCTGGATTACCTTTTTGAGTAACTTAAATATCTGTTGCGAATATTACCTTAAAAAATAAATATAAGGGTAGAATGACTTATAATTAAAGTACTAAATGCCAGATATTAAACGAGATTTTTTCTATTTCTCAGGTATTCCTCGTAATAATTATCCACATATATTTTTATAAAATCAGGGTTGCTGATAAGCGGGACAAGGTCAGATTTAAGTAATGACTTATGTCTCCTGAAGATTTCTTCAACTTTTAAATCCAGTTGTTTTAGGAGAGAATTCATACTAATACTGGTACCCAGCATTTCTGAAAGTCTCTTGAGATTTGGTCTGATAGAATTTTTTAAGAACCACAGGATATCAAAATAATCCCTGCCCTTTACAACCCCGGTGTTATCAGCTCCCTTAAATCTTTTTCTTACCAGAATAGCGTGTATTTTACCGGCCATGAGTGAAGGCAGGTCATAATGAATTGCTGCAAAATTAAAACCGTAAATGGATTTAGATGTAGTCTCAAGGTTAAAATGTTTTGATGTGTTTACTAAAAAATCAAGCTTTACAAATAACAGATTACTTTTATCTTCTTCTGCAAGACCCAGTTTATGTAAAACTGGAAACTTTAGCAATATCTGTTCTCCACGCTGCTTTAAAGCCAGCTTTATTTCATTATACTTATATCGTTTTTTAAAATACTCTTCAAGGTCACCAAGCAAAATCTTCCGGTCAAAATCTTTCTTAAAATCAAAATCTATATCTTCTGAAAGCCTGGGTAGATTATAAAAATGCCTCAGGCAGGTGCCGCCGGTAAAAATAAGATTTTTATTATATTTAGAATTTGTATAGATAAAGTAGAGTACATATACCTGAAGATATTCCTTTAACAGGTTAAGGATATAGGCATCCTGAGAGCCTCTGGCTCTTTCTTCAATTAATATTTTTTCGAGTTCCCTGTAAATCATTTTATTGTAAATATATTTTTTTAATTATTTCTGCCAGTTTTAAATATTTTTTGATACCTGCAAGCTCGCAGTATTTTTTAAATTCTGTAAAATCCCTTTTTTTAAAGTTATCAAGATTTAGTCTGAATGATTCCAACATAGCCAGGTCGAATTCTTTTAATCTTAGCAGTCTTAAATACAGCCAGTCAAAAAGGGCTTTGGCTTTTGTAGATTCCTTAATTGAAAAGCCATTTTTCTCCGTGATATTAAATCCTGTAAAAAGCTTATCTTTTATATTCCTGTATATAAAAAGGCCAAGATTATTTTTATATATTCTGCCTGATTTAATGGTTATGGAATTAATAGAGTAGATTGATTCCGTTAATACTCCGTATTTTTGCAAAATATATTCCATACTTAGATATGACGGTTCCCTCAGTTTGTTTGATATAAATTCAAGGTATGGAGTTTTGTTCCCGAGTCTTTCATAATAGTTAGAGGTAACATAAAGCCCCTTTTTTAGCTGTATTAAAGTACCATTTTGAATCCATCTCTTAACATCTTGCGAAAGAGCGTTTTTATTAATATCAACGAACTGTGATATGGTAGCTTTATTAAAATAGCTTAGATTTTCCAGTTTTTTAATTTTTTTAACTTGGTTCATAATTAGTACATATTATATACTAATTATGAAATAAGTCAATCTCTTCTTTTTCTTTTTTTAATTCTGGAAAGAAAGGATAGAAGATATAGTATTGCTTACAATCCCGCAGATGTCCTCGATTGCGTCATTACAGAAATTGCTGACTCTATCCTTATTTTCTTTGGGGCGCCAGGACAGGCCAGCCTCTGTATTGCCTGCGGGGGACTGTAAGCGGTACGTGCCCGGCTTGCGTATCAGGTAATTTTTAATCTGCCATATAATTTTTTCTAATTTAAGTAATTCTTCTATGGGCCTCATGCCATCTATAGAATTCTCATGAGAGAGGCTGGCAGCAGCCGAAGCAGAAGCTATCTTTAATGAATATTCAGGGTCAAAACCCTTAAAAATACTGTAAAGCATGCCCGCGCAGAAAGCATCACCTGCGCCGACTGTTCCCTTTATGAAATTATCCGGTAAATTTAAAGAGGCAACTTTTAGAAATTTGCCGGACCTGTCCATGTACCACCCTGCCTCGGGAGAATGTATGGCAGTTATTTCTTTAACTCCTCTGTCAAACATCCCGGAGCAGATTCTTTTTATGTTATCGTTTATTATCTTACCACTACCACCTCTTGCAGGTATTCCTGATATACGTGAAGCTTCTACTTCATTTATTATTAGGTAATCACAGTATTTCAAAGATGGTGTTACTATTCTTACAAATCTTTTGCTGTTTTCACTGACTACGTCTATGGATGTTTTAAGTCCATTTTTTTTAGCCTCTGCCAGTGTCTTTGCCATGACTGTTCCGTACTCACTGTCTTCGGCATCAAGTGAGTCCAGTAATAATGCGTAGCCAATATGAAAAATATCTGCAGATATTTTTTTAAAACCTATGTGCTTATATGCCAGGCCGGCATTGGCTCCGCGTGCATGGAAAAAAGTCCGTTCACCGGTATTTTTGACTGTCATTACATCGGTAAAAGAAGTGGGCAATAAGTTACTCTTAATGATACCCTTAACATCAATATTGTTATTTCTGAGCACGGATAATATATATTCTCCGTTTTCATCATCACCAATCATGCCAATGACCTTAACCGGAACGGAGCTATCTATCTTTGAAATGTCAACAGATGTATTTGCCGCACATCCGCCGATGCATCTTCTTGAAGAATAAATATTTGAAAGCATTCCAGTCGCGGGATACTTATCTATTATTTTAATATAATCTATTATCAGATTACCGGCAAACAGTATGCCTTTATTCATAATAATATCTTCCTAGATTAGTTGATTTATAGTATGTCTTAAAAAATGCGATATATCAATAATTTATTCAAATAGAATATGGATTTGAAGGAACCCATTTTACAATTAAAGGTTTGATGGAAGTAGAAAAATCCTGTGTATAAGATTTTATAATTTTTTTCTTTTTCTATTTTTAATTCTGGAAATAAAGGACAGAGCATATACTGCATATCCTGTTTTAAGAACGATAGGCTCGCATCTTTTTATGGCTATGTTTTTGCCTGTTGCTTTTCCTCCTATGGTAAGGGAAGAAATAAATCCGGTAACAGCAGCGCTCAGCAGGGCGCTTTCAAGAGTCGGGTTAATAATCAGGATTCTAAAAACCAGGATGGCTCCTATGGCGCCGCTTACAATCCCGCAGATGTCCCCGATTACGTCATTACAGAAATTGCTGACTTTATCCGCATTTTTTAGGAGCTTTATTGCTTCTTTTGCCCCTTTTATTTTTCTGGCTGCCATGCTGTTCAGGGGAACCTCGGAGCATGCAGTTACCGCAACCCCTATTGTGTCAAATAAAACCCCGATTGAAATTATTATTACGAGAATTATTAATGTAACAATTAGATTGGTTTTTATAATAAGTGTTTCGGAAATGAAGCTTACCGCGATTGCCAGAAAAAAGCTCCATAAAATGATTGCTATGATCCAGTTTCTTATATTGCCCCTGGATTTTTTTAATTTAACCAAATACGGCTCCTAAGTAGAAAAGATGGCGATGCGACAGGTAAACTTTGCAGTTTAAGGTCCAGTAGGATTTCCCAAACGGTGCTGAGTGTTACCACATCAGCGGTTTCCCTTTAAACCGTTTCTATAGCGTTGCCGCTTACAGGACTGGATTGCCTTTAAAAACTACACTATAATCCCTATCACACCTCTCGTAAAGAGAACAGCCTAGGAGCTTTCCCCGGCAGTCTTGTGTTCACTAGCCTCTTTAGCAATAACAGGTTTCAGGTCTTATATACACGATGCCTTAAACCGGCATCTAAATTATACCGGACCCTCCCCCTGTATCACGCAAGGCAGGCTACGCCGCAATGCCTGTTAAACAGTTGCGGGTTACCTTCAAATGTTTTTTTAATACATTTGAAGTTTCCACGGAAAATGGGTCCACGCCCATATGCCATTATGGATCGCCCACTTTCCTTAACCTCCAGGATCAACCCCCGACTGGGCGTCAGCAGCCAATCCCAGAGACTTCGCATGTACGCCCTTGACGGATTTTTAGCCCCGTCTTCATGGACACAGGTACTGACTAGGATACTGCGCCATCTCTTAAATTTTCAAAATAACAGCGGTTATATAACAACGGTGTTATCAGTAAAAGCAATTGACTATATTATATCATAAATTTTTTATGTCAATGGCTGGCAAATGATATCAGATAGGCCCGGAGAAAGGTAAGCATGTTATGGCGGAGAGAAGGAGTTATATCCGGAGACGCTAAAAAAAATATATGCCGTACCTTTTAAAAAGATTAAATCCTTTAAGATATGCCAGACTCTGAGGATAATCTGTTAGAAATAATTAGCCAAAAATAGTATTATTATGATAAAAGAAAGCAGGTATTTTATGAAAAACAATACTGAATTAAAAGACACAGGGGAAATTTTACCTAAAGAATTAAAAGTTATATTGTGGTCAAAAGATATTAAAGATATAGACCCGGAGGCTGATAAGGTTTATATAATTCACCAGGTTTTATCTTATGGAGATATTGATGAAATAGAATCGCTTTTGAAATTTTACTCTCCTGAAAAAGTCAAAAATATTTTTATAAATCTTCCAAAGAAAGTTTATACAAAACCTGTTTTTCTGTTTGTTAAGAATTATCTGCTTAGAATAAGTAAAGAACTTGACGGAAAATACTATGTCAAAAATTTATATAAATCTGTTGAGTAAAACAGAAAAAAATATTCTTTTTGGACTAAAAAATTTCTTTAAGACCGGGGGTATGTTATCTGGTGGTACAGCACTTATGCTTCAGATTCCATTTAGAAGGTCTTACGATTTTGATTTGTTTTTTCCATACAAGATTCCTGATAATTTCTCACGGAAAGCTTCGGAGATTTTTAATTCAAATATAAAAGTTCTAATTGATAATATTGACGAGCTTACATTTATCGTTAGAGATAAAATGAAGGTTTCATTTATATATTTTCCTTTTAAAAGGAATTATGAGCCTGAAGTGATAGATGAGGTTGTATTATCTTCATTTAGGGATATTGCTTCAGATAAAGCTTGTGCTATAGGAAGAAGACCCGAGTTTAGAGATTATGTGGATTTATTTATTATTTTAAAGAACGGTTTTGGGCTTGAGAGAATAATTGATGATGCAAAAGAAAAATTTAGGGGAGAGTTTTCTAAAAAATTGTTCTTATCCCAGCTTGTTTATTTTGCGGATTTAAAAGATTTTACTGTAGAGTTTATAAAAGAAAAGTATGATGTTGATGAGATAAAAGATTTTCTCAGGCAAGAGGTAAATAAATTAACACAGAAATAATACTGGATATTTTTAGTGTAATTTTGTGTTTATGGATAAAAAAGAAAATAAAAGCAACTACAATAAAAAAACAGCCAGTAAAAAAGCTTCCGGTTCTAGTGGTAAACTGGAAAACCTTCTTAATATAAAAGTTGAGAAAGTAAAGAACCCGGAGGAAATAATAGGTGCCCTCCGCGATGAGATAGCAAAACATAATTATTACTATTACATTAAAGATAACCCCGTAATAAGTGACGCACAGTATGACAGGCTGATGCGAAATCTTGAAGCGCTGGAGAAAAAATACCCGGAGCTGGTTACCGATGACTCACCCACGCAGAGAATAGGCGCTCCTCTAGAGGGAGGTTTTTCCACTGTGGAGCACGGAGAAAAGATGCTGAGCCTTCAGGATGTTTTTGACTACGATGAGCTTGAGGATTTTATAACCCGGGTGTATAAGGACCTGGGAAAAGGCGGAAAAGATACTGATAGGGTGGAGTTTGTCTGCGAGCTTAAAATAGATGGCTCGGCTGTGTCCCTGGTCTATGAGGACGGGAAGTTTGCAAGGGGTGCAACCAGGGGAGACGGTGTGCTGGGAGAAGATATAACCTCAAACTTAAAGACCATAAATTCCATTCCATTAAAGCTTTTTGAAGAGAGCGGGGTTAAAATACCGCCGCGGCTGGAAGTCCGGGGTGAAGTTTACCTTGCAAAAGATGAATTTAAAAAAATAAATGCCCGGAGGGAAGAGGAAGGTCTTTCGCCGTTTGCCAACCCCAGAAATGCAGCTGCCGGCTCGCTGAGGCAGATTGACCCTAAGAATACGGCGCAGAGGAAACTTAATATATTCATATACGGGGCGGCAAATACAGAAGAATTTGATATTCCAACCCATTTTGAAATGCTCCGCTATCTGGCCGGGATGGGGCTCAAAATAAATCCTAATATAAAAAAGGTGGACAGTTTTGACGAAATTAAAAGTTATCTTGAAAAGTGGGAAAATAAACGGAAGGACCTTTCCTATGAAACAGACGGCGTGGTTATAAAGGTGGATAGCTTCCAGTTACAGAGGAAGCTGGGCCAGACCTCAAGAAACCCGCGCTGGGCAATCGCATTTAAGTTTCCCCCCGAAGAAGAGGTAACAAAAATTACCGGCATAGAGGTAAGCGTGGGAAGGACCGGAGCGCTTACCCCTGTTGCGGTTCTGGAGCCGGTAAAGGTGGCCGGTTCCACAGTCTCCCATGCCACCCTGCACAATGAGGATGAAATAAAAAGAAAAGGGGTTATGATAGGCGACTGGGTGGTAATACACAAGGCAGGAGATGTAATACCCGAAATCGTAAAGGTGATAAAGGAAAGAAGAGACGGGACCCAGAAGGAATTCAGCATGCCGGACAGGTGCCCGGTGTGCGGGTCTGAGGTTGTAAGGCCTGAAGGCGAGGTAGCGCTAAGGTGCACCTCCATGGCCTGTCCCGCCCAGCAGTATGAAAGGATCGTACATTTTGCCTCAAAAGGCGCCATGGATATAGATGGGCTGGGCCCCGCTATTGTTGAAAAGCTGATACGGAACAAATTAGTCAGCGACCCTGCGGATATTTATTACTTAAAATATGATGATATATTCTCACTGGAAAATTTTAAGGAGAAGTCAACAGCAAACCTTCTTAAAGCGATAGAGACGAGTAAAGGAAGACCGCTTTCCAGGCTGCTTTTTGCTCTGGGGATAAGATATGTGGGTTCGCACACCGCTGAAATCCTGTCAGGGGAATTTTTAAATCTTGAGAGCCTAATGGATGCAAAATATGAAAGAATTGAGAAAATAAAAGAGATAGGCCCCAGGATAGCAGATAGCATAGTTACCTTTTTCAGGCAGGAGCAGAATCTAAAAGTAATAGAGAAACTAAAAAGGGCCGGGGTTAACTTTAGCGCGGAGCAAAAAAAGGTAACCGAGAAAGAGGCTTTCAGCGGAAAGACATTTGTTCTTACCGGGAAGCTTGAAGGTTTTTCAAGAGACGAGGCGACGGGGGTTATAGAGAGTTTTGGCGGGAGGGTAGTCTCCAGCGTGAGCAAATCTACCGGCGCGGTTATTGCCGGTGAGAGCCCGGGGAGCAAGCTTGATGATGCCAGAAAATATGATATCAGGGTTATAAGTGAAGAGGATTTTAAAAAGATGATAGAGGAGTAGTCCTGTGGCATGGCTGGCTTAATAAACACGTCTGCCATTATTTGCCCGGTACCGGTCTGGTTCTTAAAGCTTTTGGTTCTAAAGAAAATATTATAAAAGATTTATAAAACTCTGACATTTTTTATGCCTTATATGAGATTTAAAGAAAATAATACCGGTGGGAACAATAAGCGCGTTCTTAATATAAAGTGGAACGCCCGGGATGGCGTAATCTCCCTTGTTTTTTTGACCGCTGTTCTTGTTGCGGTATATTACGGCTCGGCACAGCTATTAAAAGTTTTCGGGGAAAGGGAATTTTTTAACTCTTCAAATATAGGCAACATGAGTTTTATTGTTCTTTATAGTATCCAGGTTATTCTTATGCTGGGAGTGGTCTGGTATTTTGCACTATTCAGGAGAAAGTCCGGGTTAAGGGACCTCGGCCTTCGCTACTACAGCATTTTTAAGACTATCTGGTATTCATTTATCTCGCTTATAGCCATTTTTCTGGTAAGCTTTTTATATGTTTTTTTTATGAACTCTACATTCGGGATTGAGGCTCCTTCCAGTAAAATTGAGGTTCTGGTAAGAAACGGGAGCTTATCAAGCAACATCCTTCTTATTGTGGTGACGGTAATTGCCCCCCTGAGCGAGGAGGTTTTTTTCAGGGGTTTTCTCTACTCTGCTTTTAAGAAAAGCTGGGGAGTAAATGTGGCGCTGTTTTTATCCTCCTTTTTATTTGCCGCGGTGCACCTGGAGATATACAGTTTCATACCCATAATGATTATAGGCTGGCTGCTCGCCTATCTTTTTGAAAAGACAAAATCACTCATGCCTGCAATTTTCCTTCACGGTGCCTACAACCTGGTACTCATACTGATACTGCTGGGAGAGCTGGAAATTATAAAGTTGTATTAATAGGATGAAATATTTGTTAAAATGTTATACTTAAATCAACCTTTTTATGTTTCCAGTGCGGTATTGATTTTGAAATTTTTACGCAATGAGCTTAAAATAAGATAGTTTTTTAGGAGAGGATAATTTATGGGGAAAATTTCTAAAGAAGAAGTAAAACACGTGGCTAAGCTTGCGGAGCTTGAGATAAGTGCGCGGGAAATTGAAAAAATTACCTCCAAGCTGGATAAGATTCTTGATTACGTGGCAGAGGTAAGCAGTGTGGATACTAAAGATATAACCCCGGTATCGCATGTGATAGACATAAAAAATGTCCTGAGGGATGATGTGGTAAAAGAGTCAATAAGCCAGGAATCAGCGCTTAAGAATGCCCCAGACGAAGAGGATTCCGGATTTAGGGTTCCCAGGATAGATTAAAAATATACCGAAAGGAATTAGCGTATAGTGGAAACTTATTACCTTACAGCTCACCAGCTAAAGGATAAGCTTGTAAAAAAAGAGATAAGCTCGGTAGAAATAACCGAAAGTATATATGGCCGGATTGAAGAAGTTGAAGAGAAGCTAAACTCCTTTATAAGGCTTGAAAAAGAGAGTGCCCTTGCCCGGGCAGAGAAAGCCGACAGCATAATAGCTTCCGGCGCCGCCGTGAAAGATTTTACGGGCATACCCGTGGCCATAAAGGATAATATCTGCACAAAAAAAGTGACCACCACCTGCGCGTCAAAAATTCTGGAAAACTATGTTCCGGTATACAACGCCACGGTGGTTGATAGGCTTGAAAAATATAATTATATTATGGTGGGCAAGGCAAACATGGATGAGTTTGCCATGGGATCTTCAAATGAAAACTCTTATTTCGGCCCGGTTAAAAACCCCTGGGATATTACCAGGGTGCCGGGAGGATCAAGCGGCGGGCCCGCGGCATCTGTTGCGGCGGGAGAAGCGGTATGCGCGCTTGGCTCCGATACCGGCGGCTCCATAAGACAGCCGGCGTCTCTGTGCGGCGTGGTGGGTTTTAAGCCAACCTACGGAATGGTATCAAGATATGGACTGGTGGCATTTGCTTCCAGCCTTGACCAGATAGGGCCTCTTACCAGGGATGTTGAGGACTGTGCGGCAATGCTTAATGTAATCTGCGGGCACGATGAAAATGATTCCACATCCATAAATACGGAAGTTCCGGATTATAAGAAGTTTCTGGTGCCCGACATAAAAGGTTTAAAGATAGGTGTTCCGGAAGAACTTATGGTGGAGGGAATTGACAGCGAGGTAAAGGATAAAGTTCTTGAAGTCATTAAACTGGCGCAGGATATGGGAGCAAGAGTTGAAGAAATATCAATTCCCAGCCTTAAATATGCCCTGAGCGTTTATTATATTATTGCGCCATCAGAGGCAAGCTCAAACCTATCAAGGTTTGACGGGGTAAGATACGGATACCGCAATATGGATGCAAAGACTTTGAGGCAGATGTACAGGAAAAGCAGGGCGGAGGGTTTTGGTGAAGAGGTTAAGAGAAGGATAATGATAGGAACCTACTGCCTTTCGGCAGGATATTACGACGCGTATTACGAGAAAGCCCGCAGGGTGAGGACCCTTATTATAAATGATTTCAGGAAGGCTTTCAGCAAGTTTGACGTATTGCTTTCCCCCACATCGCCTACCACTGCTTTTAAAATAGGGGAAAAGATGGATGACCCCCTGACCATGTACCTGTCAGATATCTGTACCATACCGGTAAACCTGGCGGGGCTTCCGGCGGTTTCAATTCCAGCGGGCCTTTCCAATGACAGGCTTCCGGTGGGGGTACAGATTATTGGAAATATATTAAGAGAAGATAATGTCCTGAGGGCGGCCTACAGTCTGGAGAAGGCAATAGGCTTTAAAGAAAAGCCCCGAATATAAGAAAGATTATAAAAAATTATGGAAAAAGAAAATGAATACCGGACAGTTATAGGACTGGAAACTCATGTGGAGCTTTCCACTGCCACAAAAATGTTTTGCGGCTGCAGGCTTTCATTTGGCGATGAGAAAAATATAAATACCTGTCCCGTCTGCCTGGGCCATCCCGGCTCACTTCCGGTTACCAACAAAAAAGCGGTGGAATATGCCTTAAAGATTGCACTGGCGCTTAACTGCAGGATTAATAAATATACCATCTTTCACCGGAAAAACTATTTTTATCCCGATATGCCCAAAAACTACCAGATTTCACAGTACGATATACCCCTGGGTGTGGAAGGGTATCTGGATGTTGATATGGGCACCTATGTCAGGAGAGTGGGCATAACCAGGGTGCACATGGAAGAAGATACCGGGAAGCTGCTACACACCGGAACGACCGGCAGGATAAGCGAGTCCTCTTCAAGCATAGTGGACTTTAACCGTGCCGGAACTCCCCTGATAGAGATTGTGAGCGAGCCGGACATAACGTCTCCCGAAGAGGCAAGGGAATATTTGATAAAGCTGAGAAACTTAATCCTGTTTCTGGATGTGAGCAACTGCAACATGGAAGAAGGCAGCCTTCGCTGTGATGCCAATGTTTCTGTAACCGGTAAAAAGGGAAATAAAATAGGGACAAAGACCGAAATTAAGAACCTTAATTCTTTTAAGTTTTTACAGAAAGGCCTGGAATACGAGGTAAAAAGGCAGATTAAAGTGCTGGAATCAAACGAAAGGGTGGTCCAGCAGACCAGGCATTACGATAGTAAGACAGGAACCACAAAAGCCCTGCGATCCAAGGAAGAGGCCCATGACTACAGGTACTTTCCGGAGCCTGACCTGGTCCCAATTTGCCTGGAAGACGAAGTAATAGAGGGCGTAAGAAAAACAATTCCCGAGCTGCCGTCCAGAAAGGCTGAAAGATTTAAAACCGAGTACGGCCTTTCGGGAGATGACTGCATTTTTATAGCCAATGACAGGGATATGGCGGATTATTTTGAGGAGTGCTGTAAGTGCTACCATAACCCTGCAAAAATTGCCAACTGGTTGATGGGAGATTTCAGCGCCCTTTTAAATAAAGAGAAAATAACCATAAAGAAAAGCAGGATAACTCCCGCCAGCCTATGTGATATGTTCAGGATAATAGATGAGGGTAAAATCAGTTCAAGAATAGCAAAATCGGTATTTGAGGAAATGTTTAATACAGGGAAGGAACCGGGCAGCATCATTGAAAACAGGGGGCTGGAGCAAATAAGTGACGGAGCGGTTCTTGAGCCTATAATTGATGAGGTGATTGGTGAAAATCCAGGGCCGGTTGAGGAGTTCCGGAGCGGAAAGGAAAAGGCGCTGGGATTTTTGATAGGAAAGGTAATGGCAAAAACCGGCGGTAAGGCGAACCCGCAGCTGGCAAATGAAATAATAAGAAAAAAAATAAGTTGATACCGGGGACAGAATTATTATAATTTTATACCCGGCGTGTTTTTAAAATTTAACTGGTTCAATTTAAATTTAATACTCAGAATATAAGGTAATTTTTCACGGGGATAAGTGGAGGCAGTGATTAAAGGCGCAGGCAGAGTTCAGACGCAATATGATTTTTATATATTGATAACAAAAATTTAAAGAGTAGAAAGGGATAAGTATGATAAAAAAAATAGGTGTTCTGACCGGTGGAGGAGATTCTTCGGCAATAAATGCAGCCACCAAAGCTATTCTGGCAAAAGCGCAGCAGTACGGGTATAAGGTTCTGGGAATAAAGGATGGATGGGATGGTCTGATAAGAGGCAGAGCAGAGGAACTTGACAGGCAATCGGTTTCTGGAATACTGGCTGAAGGCGGAACGATACTCGGAACATCCAGGACCAATCCCTTTAAGATAGAAAACGGGGTTGAGAAAGTTAAGGAGAATATAAAGAAACTGGAACTTGATGCAATTATAACCATGGGCGGGGATGACACCAACGGAGTCATAACCAGGTTGACCCAGTATGGTATAAAGGGTGTTGGCATACCCCAGACCATAGATAATGATATTGCCCACTCTGAGTATTCCATTGGTTATGGAACGGCGCTGGAAGTTGTTACCGACTGTATTGATAAGCTTCACACCACTTCATATTCTCATCACAGAATAATGATAGTTGAGGTTATGGGAAGGGATTCCGGATGCCTGGCACTGGATGGCGGAATTGCCGGAGGGGCCGATGTTATTTTAGTCCCGGAAGTACCTTTTGAATATGACGAGATAATAGATACCATTGAGAGGCGAAAGAAAAGGGGTGCGGATTTTACCATTATAGTAGTTGCAGAGGGAGCAAAACCCGCCGAGGTTGAGGGCCAGGTATCTTCTACCGGTGAGGTTGACAGTTTTGGACATGTGAGACTCGGAGGCGTAGGAAATATTGTTGCAAAGGAAATTGAGAAAAGAACCGGCTACGGAACCAGGGTAACAATACTCGGGCATCTGCAGAGAGGCGGAAGAGCTTCAGCTTTTGACAGGCTGGTTGCTATTAAGCTGGGAGTAAAAGCAGTGGAGCTTGTCCATGAAGGTAAATTTGGAGAGATGGCGGTTATAGAAAATGGGAAGGTAACTTCTGTTTCGCTGGCAAAGGCAATAGAGGAAGAAAAGCTGCTGGACATGGAGCTCTACGAGATATCAAAGATTTTTAATTAAGAAAAGAAAGCTTCGGCACTTAAAGCAGAAATTTTATTAAGTATTTTTAATTTACGAAGAAGCCCGGGAGGAGGTACTGATGTTTTTCGGGGTTTCTTAATTTATAATTAAAACCAGGTAAAATGGAGACTATATGCGATTTATTA
The DNA here is from genome assembly GCA_964601205.1 of uncultured Actinomycetota bacterium. Lineage (GTDB taxonomy): Bacteria > Actinomycetota > Humimicrobiia > Humimicrobiales > Humimicrobiaceae > JAQVEM01. Next base: position 15,040 of record CAZRML010000001.1, read on the forward strand.
CTTTAGGTAAAACAGATATAAAAGTTTCGGTTATTGGCCTGGGAACATGGGCCATAGGCGGATGGATGTGGGGAGGCGCTGATGAGAAAAAGTCGGTTCGCGCAATAGAGGCGGCTATTGAATCAGGAATAAACCTTATTGATACCGCACCTGCTTACGGGCAGGGTGTTTCAGAAAGAATCGTTGGCCGGGCCATTAAAGGTAAAAGGGATGGGGTTGTTATTGCTACAAAATGCGGACTTGTATGGCATGTTAAAAAGGGAGAGCATTTTTTTGATTATCCGTCGGGCCAGCAGGTGCATAAATATTTAGCGCCTGAATCTATAAGGTATGAGGTAGAGGAAAGCTTAAAAAAGCTGGATATTGATTATATAGACGTCTACCAGACTCACTGGCAGGATATTACCACTCCTATCGAAGATACCATGGGGGTGTTAATGGATTTAAAAAAAGAGGGCAAAATAAGGGCTATTGGCGCCAGTAACGCTTCCCCTGAACAGCTAAAACAATATGAGAAGTTCGGGCAGCTGGACGTTGACCAGGAAAAATGTAGTCTTATAGATACAGAAGTAGAAGATGAAATACTGCCGTGGTGTAAAGAGAATAAGGTGACTATGCTGGCTTATAGCTCAATGGCCCAGGGTCTTTTAACGGGTAAACTCGGGCCGGAAAGAGAATTTAAGGGCGATGATTTAAGGAAAGATAACCCCAGGTTTAGTGTGGCTAACAGGAAGCTTATGCAATCCATTTTAGAAAAAGATTTTAAACCTGTTGCTAAAAAATATGGAGTGTCAATTTTGCAGCTTTCCGTGGCAGCGTTGATTTCTGGTGGTGGAGTGGTGGCATTGTGCGGCGCAAGAGATGAGTTGCAGGCCCAGGAAAACGCTAAAGCAGGAGATATTGTTCTGGATGAAGAGGATGTAGAGAAAGTAAGGAAGTCTCTGCCTTCAGTTAATTTATAATTTTAATT
>CAZRML010000002.1:0-7651 GCA_964601205.1 uncultured Actinomycetota bacterium
CGAGGATATATATGTGCACTTTTATTATGATTTGCTTGAAAAGGCACCGGGTGCTGATTGGCATAATGTAAGCGGAGACCACGGTTTATGGAATGTGGGACTGGATGACCCAAGAGGATTTGCATGCTATAGGACTAACATAGAATTAGAGAATGGTAATACCTATCCCAAAGTCCTTCAAACACATCCTGAATGGAGAAGTTCCGGCTATATACAGGGTAAGTATAGCGATATAATAGAAATACCAGAAGGAGCTCGATTTAAAGCAGAAGTGGGTTTTATAAAGGGTGCAACTGGTACGGATGGTGTAGCTTTCGAGGTCTTGCTTTATGAACCACCGGTGTGGTACGTAATCACCGATTACGCCTCTACTTATGATGGTGTTCTGGATAGCCTTAATGCCTCTCTTAGTTCTTTAGCCGGTAAGAAAGGAAGAATTGTCCTGATAGTTCATGCACATGCTTCTTCAGGACAGAACTGGGCAGTATGGGTAAACCCGAGGATAGAAAATTAGGAAATTTAAGCCCGGGACTATAATATATTGTAAAAAGAAAAATAAATACTATAAAACTACTTACTCATTGATTTCAGGTCTTCCATTATTGTCTGGAGATCCTGTTCATGCTCCAGTTCGTCTTCCAGTATGTCCAGAATCATTTTATAAGTAACCTCATCTTTATCTTTTAAAACCTCCAGCATTTTATTATAAACATCAATCGCGCACTGCTCACCTTCTACATTCTGCTGGACAATAGCCTTTACCGATGGGTCCTCCGGAGCATCATAACCGCAATTAGACATTTTAGCAAGGTCATCCGGGTTTAAAATTGGAGTGCCACCAAGGGTGATTATCCTTTCGGCAATCATTTCTGCATGCCCCAGTTCTTCAGCAGCGTGTTCAATGAGTTCACTTTCTGCAATACCCCTCAGTGAGCCTGTTACAACTTTTGCACCAACCCAGTATTGATAATATGCAAGCCACTCATCTGCATACGCCTTATTAAGCATTTCGATAACTTTTCCTACATCCATTTTAACTATATCCTTTGCTCTTGTTCCCATCTTATTCCCCTCCCGTTAAGCTTAAATTAATTTTAAATATAGAAAATAAACAGTTTGAAAGACCTCTTTAATAAAGATAATATACTCCCAATATATTGTCAATAAGCAAAAATACCATACATAACCGGCATGGCTAAACGATGCAGGAGCTTAAAAAATAATTATTAAACCAATAAATTTTTTAAGGTTTTAATTTCAGGTAATTGTTATTTTTTTATTTTACTCAAAGCAGGCTATTTCAAAAAAAGAGACGCTATCCTAAAGGCCACACCGGCAAATAAAAGGCCGTAAGCCGCTGATACCAGAGTTAAGACAATTGCTTTTTTTGCTCCAAATTCCTTCCATATCATTCCCGTGGCAATCATACAGGGGATTCCGAGCGTAGTTGCCATACCAAATGTATATATCTGAAGAGGTGTTAAGACCTCCGCTATTCTGCTTCCAAGGACAGAGAAAAGCATTACAGAAGAGAGGTCCTTTTGTAGATAACTAAAAAGCCATGGAACAACAACTACATCAGGTAATCCCAGCCACCATGTAATAGGAGAAAAAGGCTTTACCACCATTTTAGTAACACCCAGAATATCCAATCCCGAATAGACTATCCCCCCAACAATAAGAAAAGGTATTACTACATAAACAAAGGATTTCATTCTGATCCAGCTCTTTGTAATTATGTTTTTTAATAAAGGTGCCCTGTAAGTTGGCAACTCCGGTAATTCATGAAAAATCGGTTTCTTTTTAATTCGCATTACTTTTTTCATGATATAACCAAAGATTAAAAAAGCCACAACAAGAGATGCCAGAACATAAACTGCCAGAAGTTTACCGCCAAAATGACCAACTATTCCCATTATTATAGCAAGTCTTGAAGAGCACGGAACTGCAGTAAAAAGAGATACTGTATAAAATCTTTCTTTTTCCGAAGATAAAATTCGCGTAGCACTGGCACCGGGGACAGTACAGCCCAGACCCAGCGCCAGCGGGATAATTGCTTTACCGGGCAGGCTTAATTTCCTTAAAAACCTCTCGGCATTTATAACAAATCTTGAAAGAAGTCCACTGTCTTCAATCAAAGTAAAAATTACATAAAATAAAAAAACATACGGCAGAGCAATAGAAACACCGGCCATCACTCCCGTTAGTCCCGCTTCCAGAGCCATGCCTAAAAAGCCGCCTCCCAGGTCAATTGCAGGTAAAATTGTTTCTTCAGCAAAACCCATAAGGGTTTCTTCCACCCAGCCACCAAGATAAAGCAATATCCCAAAGATTGCCACAAAAGCTAAAATAGTAAAAAATGGACCCCACACCCGGTGCAGGAGGACCCGGTCAACTTTCTCTTCCAGGCTTTTGGATTTTTCCTCTATATGAACCAATTGAGTAATTTTTTCTGCTATAAATGCAGCCGTGCCATACCTGGTTATAGATATATCCCATGCAACTTTTGGATGTTCTTTCAGGTTTTCTTTAGCTTTATCAATTACATTCTTATCCTTTAAGTACCCGTAATAATCTTCGTCTTCTTCCAGAGTTCTTAACGAAACAAACCTTTTAGGCAGTCTGCCCTTTACCCGACTGGATATTTCCTCTATCGCCCTTTCAATGTCATCATCATACTTAACATTAAAGGTTATTCTTTTTGCTTCCTTTAACTTTAAAAATGCATTTATAAGTTCTTTTATTCCTGTTTTTTTTAATGGATTGATTGGAATTACAGGAACACCCAATAATTTAGACAATTTCCTGTAATCAATTATAATTCCTTTTTTCTCAGCGCCCTCAATAAAATTAAGGGCTATAATAACGGGAATTTTAGCTTCCAATACCTGAAAGACCAGATAAAGACTCCTTTCAAGAGAAATTGCATCAACAAGCACTATCGCCCCATCTATATCCTTTTCAAATAAGGCTCTCTCCGTAACTTTCTCTTCCTCACTTCTGTCAGAGATAGAGTATATCCCGGGAGTGTCTTTAAACTCTACCGTTGTTCCGCTAAATGTCTTTTTTGCCTTGATAATTTCTACAGTAGTTCCGGGATAGTTTGATACTATAACCCTTGGACCCACTAAAGAATTAAGCAGGCTTGATTTTCCCACATTCGGCTGGCCGATTAAGAGTATTTTAAGATTCTTCATGTTCTACTACTCTGATACCTTTCGCTATATCTTTGCCTATGGCAATTTTTTTGTTACTTACATAAACAACAAAACCATCCGGGGTCTTGTGCATAACTCTAATTTTCTCTCCCGGGAATATTCCCATACTTACCATTCTCTCAAACAACCCTCCAACAGAAAACTCAATATCAGTGATTAAGCCTTCTTCATTTAGCCCGAACTCTTCAAGGTAAGTACTTGTTCCATCAAATGTTGATAACTTTTTTATGTTGTTGAGAGCTTCCCCGGAAATATAATGCTCCAGAAAATCAACTTTTTTATACGGGTTTTTTTTATCTCGCCTTTCCTTAAAATAATCTTCAAGGATAGAATATTTCTTAATTATATATTCTACTTTTTTCTTTCCCTTTTCTGTCAATACAACAGAACCTTTTTTAAGCTGGAGCAAACCATCCTTCTCGAGCTCCCGGCTTGCTCTGGAAATAAAAGAGATAGAAGCCTTAATATTTGATTCTATGAATTTTAATGAAACCCTGGCATTCTTATGTTCGCCACATATACGCAAAATATCGTCCTTAACCATCTGGAGAATAGACTCTTCAGACTTCTTGAAACGTTCTTCTTCCCTTTTCCCGATATCAATATTGTAAAAAAGCTTTCCTATCCAGCCGGTTAAAAAATCCTTCATGGGCTCGCCCAGTTCATCCCTGACCTTTTTTAAAAGCTCCCTGCCTTCTTCAGTTGTCTTATAATATTTATGGACCTTTCCATGTTCATTAACCTTCTCCATGACAAGATAACCTCTTTCGGTCAAATCGTGAAGTTTTGGATAAAGTCTGCCCGCGCTTACTTCATGGCCATGGTCATGCTCGAGTTCCGAGAGGTCAATTCCGCTAACCGGCTGCTCGTCCGCTTTCCAGAGGATATAAAGACAGAACAAACCTCTTTCTAATTCCCGGGTAAAATTTTTTAAATCTATATTTTTTTTCATATTAGTTTACTGCTATTATCAATTATTGATATCAATAATTGATAATATAATATAAAATTATTTAAAGTCAAGTCTTTTTTAGATTTTAAAAGCCCCTGCCTGTCAGTATATTGATTGACTGTGGAACAGGCCTGCCGGGTGCCATTACTGCAGTAAAGAAAGACGAAATGATTATTATAGCTTCAGGATGTAGTGTTCTAACTGTAAGAGCCGGACATAGCAAGAAGAAAAGCTGAATTTAAGACTTACCAAACCTTTTAATTACTTCAAGGTCTATTTCCTTATAGCTATCAATTACAAAATCGGCAATCCCCAGGTCTTTTGCAGCATATGTATTTGTTATTGCTATGCAATTCATGCCGGCACTTTTTGCTGCTGTTACACCTGCTATAGAATCTTCGAAAACAACACATTCAGAAGGTTTGACGTTAAAAATATCTGCACCCAGTAAGTAGATTTCAGGGTCAGGCTTTACTTTTTTTATATCATTCCTTGAAAGCCTGAGGTCAAAGTATTGGGCAAGGTTTAATTTGTCAAATATTATATCAACCTCCCTGATCCTGCTGTTTGTGGCAAGCCCTATTTTAAAATTCCTTTTTATTCTTTCAAGAAGGTCGTGTATATAAGGTACAGGCACAACCTCTTTCCTTAAATTCCTGACATAACGCTCCTTTAACGTATTTTTTATGCTCTGTTTATACTCAATACCCCTGCTTTCCAGTATTATCTTTATTGATTCTTTCCATATCAGCCCATAAAATAATTTTTCTTCTGAGGAGGCTAAAATAATATTCCTTTTTGCCATAAAATCCCTTGTAACTTTCCAGAGTATCTTTTCACTATCTGCAATTGTTCCATCCATATCAAAAAAAACAGCCTTAATCATTTGCGACCTTTCTAAATTCATAACTAAATTGAATCAAATTATACTGAAAATTTGGAATTTTAAAATAATATTCTGTATTTAAAATAATATTCTGTATTGCTAGCAGGTTAAGTTAACGCTTTTGAATAAATTCTGGAGACATAATCCTGAGAAGAAATGAAGACACAATTAAAAAGAGTTTGCTGGAAGAGAGAGAAATTATGCTCTGGTAGATTTCTTAAACACCCCGGAACATAATATACTATTTATACTTTTTCTCGCTTTTCAGTATAGATTCTATAATATTTGCCCGGGTTATTATTCCTACCAGTTTATTTTCTTTATCCAGAACCGGTACTCTGTTAATTTTATTATTAAGCATAATATTTACAACTTTAGATAATGGTTCATCTTCTCTAACAGTCCTTACAGTTCTGGTCATTACCTCTTCAACTTTTGTTTTTAAGTACTCTTCTGTACTTTTCGCATAAGTGTCATACTTATTCATAAAACTGAAACTAAAAGAAATAGGCAGGGGCATACTTGATTCCTTTAAGATGATATCCCCTTCTGTAATGATACCGACAATAGCATTTTTCTCATCAACAACAGGTACTCCCGAAATCTTTTTCTTTATAAGAAGGTTTGCCAGGTCACCAACTGTAGAATCCCTGTTTATGGTGATTACTTTTTTGGTCATAATATCTTTTGCAAAAAGTTCTCCCATCTATCCTTAATTCACCTATCCATCATATAATTATTTAATCTTTTTTATAAGCCTCGCCGGACTTAACCAGAGCAAACTTAATTAACGGCGGCGAAACCAGCTCGTTTATTATAACTGATGCTATTATACCATTTATGAATACATTGGCGATATTAGCATCAATTAGGGGAACATGCTCCTTTATCAGCAGTGCTAAACCCATGGTTACGCCTGCTTTGGGAAAAAGACCGAAGGTCAAATATTTCTTAAAGCTTTCCGGTGATTTAGAAACTGACACTCCAATATTAACCCCTACAAATTTTCCTATAAATCTACTGATAACTAAAATTACAGCTATGATTCCAGAAGTTTTTAATATGGTATAATCAAAATGTGCACCGGCTAAAGTAAAAAACATGGCGAAAATTACCCCTTCAATGCTGTGCACTGCCTCAAACATTTTTTCACTATCAACCATTCTGTTTACCACAATAAAGCCCATAACCATATTTGCCAGGATATTCGACAGCCCCAGAGCACTGGACAGGCCGGTGCATAAAAAAACTGTACCCAGGACTATAACCATCATCTGCGGCACCTTTCTTATAAATTTGCCTACAAAAGTCAGCCCAAATCCTAAAATGGTACCCAGAGCTATTGCTCCAAATATATCAATAATAGGAGCCAGTAACATTTTATAAAGAGAGATATTCCTTAATCCGATTATTAAAGAATCAGCAATATTCGCACCAATGGAATAAGCTATAACTGCTATAGCATCATCCAGCACAATTATTGCTAAAAGAGTGGTCGTAAACGGACCGGTTGCCCTATATTCATGAATAACCGCTATAGTTGCAGCAGGGGCAGTGGCACAGGATATGGCTCCAATAATTATAGCAATCGGCAAACATGAAATAAAAGAAGGAGTACCGCCCACATCAACTCTTATTAAAAACGGACCGAGAAAAGCTATTATTGCAGTGACAAATATCCACGCTCCTATTGCCTGGAAAAATGTAATTATGGGAATACTCTTACCAAACTGCTTTAGCCTTTTAAGATATAATCCCCCTCCTACCAGGTATCCAATTATCCCCAGGCTAATCTCTGTAATTATGTTTAATTCCCCTTCAATTAATTCTCCGGGGATAATATCTAACAGGCTTAAAATTATGCCTACTATAATAAATCCGCTTATAGTCGGGAAGTTAACCTTTCGAGCTGCCAGCCCGCCAAAGAAACCAATTACCAGAAATATTCCAATAGCAAGAACGACATTAAACTCAAAATTAAAGCCCATAGTATTTTATAATAAATATGTAAATAGTCCTTTTCATAACTTAGTATTATACCATAACATTTAACCCAATCTTAAAATTTCCTGCTTTTTTAAGGAATAAACCCACCGGCCTTGCTCAGGTATTCTTCCTCGTGACCTTAACATCTCCATGGTTTCTTAACCCTTTTGCAGAACTATAAGAATTCCGGTTACAATCTTCAGTCCATGAATAATCATAGTATAGCCAGATAAAGCTCTATCTAACATGCCGTCTGGGTTAGATTATTATTCTTCTCCTGCTTATAGGTCTGACACTGCCTATTTTGTAGCACGGGAGGTTATTGGAGTTAATGATTACAAAAAATTCAGAAAATCACTGGATGAGTCCGCAAATATTTTTATTTAAGTAATAATGCCGGTGAAATTGTTTTTGACAGGGTTCTAATAGAAGAGCTTATCGGACTAAAAAAGAAAGTGGCTCTACCTGTTAAATCAGAGCCCGTGACCAGTAATTCCATCATAGTAGTTACAAAGGAGCCGGCCCTGTCAATATAGCCAGGGTCATTTATACAGGAAATGATAGAATCAGGGTAAACTTTGAAAGCCCGAATGATTTTGAAGCAAAACC
>CAZRML010000003.1:0-16664 GCA_964601205.1 uncultured Actinomycetota bacterium
CGTCAAAATCCGTAGCTGCTAAAAGCTTTCCCGAAGGGTGATAGTCAATGGACATGATGAAATCAGCATCAGGCTCCTCAAGGACAGCCACCTGCTCCCCACTTTCAGTATCCCAGATCCATATAATGCCATCCCGGTTGCCGGTGGCAACATGTTCTCCGTCAGGGGAGAAGGCGATACGGTTGTTAAAGCCGCCATGAAGCTGGTGAAGCTCTGAACCGTCAGTCGTATCTGTAAGAACTGCCCCCAAATATCCAAGGCCTACTCCCATTACCGACCCGTCGGGAGAGAAATCTATATCTTCTACAGAATGACGGTATGAAGTATTAGCGTCTACAATCCTGCCGTCATAGAGCAGGTGGGTATAAGTTGTAAATAATGAACCCACTACCAGGGTCTCACCATCAGGCGATGCAGCCAGGGAATAGAGTTTAAAATCCTGGTCTTCGTGCTCAACGCTCCACAGAAGCTCAGGTTCGCCTTCGGTAGCTTTTTCTTCTACAGCTTCCGGCTCTTCTGAAACTTCTGGTTCTTCCTCTGCTACTTCCGGCTCTTCCATAGCTTCCGGTTCTTCCTCGACCAAGGGTTCTTCTTCGACAACAGGTTCTTCTACAACCTCGGGTTCTGAAGCTTGACAGGCGGGAGCAATGGCCAGACCAATAACAGTTATAATAATAATTATCAGTTTAATTGGAAGTTTTATGCTTTTCATAATTTGCCTTTCTGGTAAATATATTTTAAGTGATTATATCACGATAAAATAACACTGATGCGTAGTCAAAGATTAAATCCACTAAAATTTTACAGTAAACAAAAGACTTTAGAAAAATAAACGGCCCGGAAAAAAAATGGTTCTATCTTTTAATACCTCTTAGAATTAAAGTAGCAGTACAGATTAGAAATAAATATAACATAATAAACCTGTAAACCATAGGCAGTTAAAGCAACTCTGCTGCTCAATCTATTTGGTTATCAAAGAACTAATCTCTGACATTTTATGGGTGAAGTATAACATAGAATTTCTGCTGTTGGAACAAAGGAAGTTTATAGCGCTACAGGTTAGCTGCCCCGGGTTACAAAATTTCGAACCACTTATTGAAGGAATTAATTAAATTGATAGATATCTTTAGAAGCTAAATATTATATATGTTTTTTCTATGACCAACTTTAATAGCGAGAATAATAAGGTTGTTTTTATCAATGTCCATTATAAACCTGTAATCACCGATTCTTAATTTGTAACCGTGATCGCCAACTAACTTAGTTATAAAAGCTTCGGGTCTTATTCTTATCCTCTCAAGCGAAGAAATAATTCTTTCCTGGATGTTTCTTTCCAGTTTCATGAGTTGTTTTTTGGCTTTTAAGGAGAATATTATTTCATACAATAAAATCACCGGGGTATCTATTTTATATTTAGCTCTTTTTTTAATTGAGTAAGTGTTATGGTTTTGCCCTCTCTTATCTCTTTTCTTGACTCTTCCAGCTCTTTTTTTGTTTGTTTGTTAAGCTCCATGCTATCTTCAAGCAAGTTCCAGATGATATTTTCATAAGTTTCTCTTTCAAAAAGCTTCTTTTTAATCAATACCTTTTTTAGTTCTTCACTTATTTGTATACTTGTTGCCATTTTGTTTCACCATTTATAATTAATATTATATTAAGCACTATAGCCGACTATAGCATTCTATAATATAATTATACATTTTATAATTAATTGACAGAATTGCAAGGGATATTTTATTTATATAGAAATATTTGGTATTTATTGAAAAGCTAATAATAGATTAGTTCGGATTTTTATCATTTGGCTGGGGAGGGAGGATTCGAACCCCCGCTCTACGGTCCAGAGCCGCATGTCCTACCTCTAGACGACTCCCCATAGTAAAAAAATTTCTAAAAAGCATTACCATTATACTTAAATAGCATAATAATGCTATCAGAAATTTTTACCCGTGGCAAAGTGTAGTTAAAATAAAGCAGCATTTTATGATGGGTTTATTATTTTCCTGGAAATAATGATTATTATCATAATAATTTTAAATTATCGTGGGAGTAGATTATTTTATTTAAAGTAGTTGACAAATTAGTCACATAATTTTAGTATTAAAATGTTATGACTAAAAAGATGTATAGTTTCAGGCTTAATAAAGAATTAATAGATAGTGCCAGAAAGATTGCAAGAGATATGGATATATCTCTGTCTTTATTTATAAGCTGTCTTATAAGAGAAAAAATTAATAATCTGGGTACCGGAAGTGCGGGTGAGAACTTATTTAATTCTAATGGTACTGTAATAAATATATTAAAGGAAATAGTAGAGGAAATAAAAGCATTAAGAATGGATTTAAATAAAAGCTATAAAAAATAAAAAATAAATTATGAAGATTTTATAACTTCCATATATTTATTTATTCTTTCCAGGGTTATCTTTCTTCCCAGTATTTCGATGGTATCAAACAGGGGAGGGCTTACTTTGTTGTTCCAGACGGCAATCCTTATAACCTCGGCGACTTTTCTTAAACCGATATTTAATTCCTCACATATTGACCGAAGGCTTTTTTCGACGTATTCGCTGCTGAGTTCCTGGTCTTCTTTGCTGAATGCTACCCGGGCACTTTTAAGGATGCCGGCGGCATCAATATCTTTGTTATTAAAATAATCTTTATATTCACTGCTGAAGGAGATTTTTAAAAAGAATGGAGAAATAAGGTCTATGCTGTCATTTAATGTTTTTATACGTTCTTTTATAATGGGGATTATTTCTGTAATTTTTTGGTCAATGGTATAAAAAGTGTTTTCCAGTTCGCTTTTCTTTTTTGGCTCAAGGTAATTTTTTATCCGGTCCTTTATAAGTTCTGCTAGCTGTGAATCGGGCATATTTCTTATGTAGTGGCCGTTTATCCATAAAAGTTTATTATAATCAAATTTTGCCGGTTTCTTATTTATGGAAGAAAGCTCAAATTTATTTATCAGTTCATTAATTGAGAAAATGGTTGTCTTCTCGTCATATGACCACCCGAGGAGTGCAAGGTAATTGAGTATTGATTCTTTTAGAAAACCATCCTCTATGTATTTTTCAATGGAGATAGAACCATGTCTTTTGCTTAATTTCTGGCCGTCCATACCCAGTATCATGGGAAGATGGGTGAAATTGGGAACCTTAAAGTTAAAAGCTCTATAAATTAAAATTTGCTTGGGAGTATTTGAAAGGTGGTCCTCTCCCCTTATAACATGGGTTATCCCCATAAGGGCATCGTCAATGGCTACCGAAAAGTTATAGGTGGGCAGACCGTTTGACCTTATCATTATAAAGTCATCAATACTGTCTGAATCAAATCTTATATCCCCGTAAACGGTATCCTTAAAACTAATTACTTCATTATCGGGCACCAGAAATCTTATGGCATAGGGCCTGCCGCTATCAATATTGTTTTTAACCTCTTCCGGTGATAGTTTCAGGCACTTTCTATCATATTTGAATGGTTCTCCCTTTTCCTGTGAAATTTGTCTTTTTTCTTTTAGTTCTTCAGGGGTGCAAAAACAGGGATACGCCTTCTTTTTCTGGATTAGTTTTTGGGCATATTCCTTATAGATGTTGGTTCTTAGTGATTGCCTGTAGGGACCGTACTTGCCTCCGGCACCGGGACCTTCATCCCAGTCAAGGCCCAGCCATTTCATTGCGCTAAAGATTTTATTTACCGCTTCTTCCTGGTGCCTGGCGATATCGGTGTCTTCAATTCTTAATATAAATCTGCCGCCGGTTTTTCTGGCATAGAGCCAGTTAAAGAAAGCGGTCCTGGCACTTCCAACGTGCAGATAGCCGGTGGGACTGGGAGCGAATCTCAATCTTATTTTTTTAGTTTCTCCTGTCATAATAAATAAATTGTTAAGTTAAATGCTTAGGGATTTACCCAGACGGTAATTTTTCTTGTGGTCTCAACCGGCTGTCCCCACATAGGATCCTGCCTGTGGGTGAATCCCGAGGGCACCTCCGTGTAAACCTCATTTCTATATTCTATATTGGTATAGCCAGATTCAATAAGTATATGATTTGCCTCATCTATGGGCATAAGCGCTACCATGGGCATTATGGGTATGGCATCTTCGGGAATGGGCATCTGCACCCTGGGTTCCTGTCCGTAATGGTATTCTTTTACAATTATCTGGTCAAGAGGTGTAAGCCTGTTTGGAAGCATAGTTTCTCCAGTTTCTGGATTTATAACCACCTGTACATTTATAATGTCATCCTGTGGCCTGACAAAATTTTCTGCCGGCAGGTTTTTTGTTGCTTCGCTCATAAATGATTTCCAGATTAGCGCCGGATGGGCACCACCCTGAACCCTCATGTCATGCAGGGTTCCCATTTTTACGTTAGCCTCTGCATAACCCATCCATACAGAGGCTGCAAGATTTGTGGTAAAGCCGGTAAACCATGCATTTTCAGCTTCATCTGTGGTTCCTGTTTTTCCGGCACAGGGCCTGTCCTCCAGCTTTGCCCTGGTACCTGTCCCTCTCTGCATTACCTGCTGCATAATCTCAATTGCCCGGTAGGCATTAATAGGGGTGACAACCTGCCTGCTTTCTTTCTGATGTTCTTTAATAATATCGCCGTCTTTGTCCACCACTTTTAGTATTGCTACCGGGTCGTTTCTTACACCGTAATTTGCTATGGTGGAAAATGCAGTGCAGACTTCAAGGGGGGATACCCCGGTTGTAAGCCCTCCAAGGCCCATTGCCGGGTATGGGTCCATATAGGTTTCAATTCCCATGTCCATGGCAAGTTTGGCCATACCGTAAGCTTCAATTTTCATAATAAGCTGGGAATATACAACGTTTACGGATTTTACCGTTGCTTCCAGCACTGTCATTTCATTTATATCATATTTCTGGTTATTATAGTTTCCAACCTTCCAGGGTTCGCTGCCTTCAATGTTGAATATGACATCTCCATTGGGGTTAAAAGTCATATAGGGGCTTACTCCCTGCTCCAGTGCAGAAAGCAGGGCAAAAACCTTAAAGGTGGAGCCGGGCTGCCTTTTAGACTGGGTGGCCAGGTTAAATTTCATTTCTGTAAAATCTTTTCCTCCCACCATAGCTTTTATATAACCATTTGTTGGGTCCATGGCTACCAGGGCAGCTTCAGGGTCTTCAGAGTCAGTCAGTACTTCTGCAATAGCATTTTCGGCGGCAATCTGCATTTCGGGGTCAAGAGTGGTATAAATTTCAAAACCACCCTTAAAAACTTTTTCCACTCCATAATCTTCAATTAGTTCCTGTTTAACGTATTCTACAAAATAAGGGGCAAAAATATCTTCAGTTTCCTCTCTCGGCCTCTGTGTGATTATGGGCATATTTATGGCATTGTCATATTCATCCCGGTCTATGTATCCGAGCTCAAACATTTTATAAAGAACTATATTTCTTCTTTCCAGAGCTGCCTTACTGTCAAGATATGGGGAAAATAGGTAGGATTTTAAAAGGCCGGCAAGCATGGCGCACTCGCCAAGATTGAGATATTCTATATCTTTATTGAAGTATTCTTTTGCTGCAGCCTGGACACCATATGCCCCTTCTCCAAAGTATACTGTGTTTAAATACATCTCCAGTATCTCTTCTTTGGAGTAAATTTTTTCCAGCTGGTATGCCAGAGCAGCTTCTTTTATTTTTCTCTCATATGTAATTTCGTATTTTTCTTCAGGGATGTATACATTTTTTACATACCCCTGGGTTATGGTGGTGGCGCCCTGCTCTATTCCGCCTGATGTTAAATTTATAATGAATGAACGGATTATTCCCTCAATATCAAATCCCTGGTGCTGGTAAAACCTCTCGTCTTCAATTGCAATAACTGCATCTATAAGATTACGGGGTATCTGTTCATATGACAACAGCTCCCTATTCTCCTCACCGTGAAAGGTTGCTAAAAGGTTACCGTCAGCGTCATATATCTTTGAAGTGAGAGCAACCTCTGAGACTGAATAATCTTCAAGTTCAGGCAAATCCTCCATGAAAGAGTTATAAGCTTTAAAGGAATAGATAATAATTCCCGAAAACACGAACACAAATAATAACTGAGTTCCAAGGATGATTGCTATTATAGCTATTATTACCCTGGAAAATTTTTTCTTTTTATGTTTTTTTCTTAATATGGACACGGTATATAAAATATTTTTTATTATTAATTACCCGGATTAAATCCAAAAATTGGGACTTTAGTATTTTAATACTATAAATCTAAATTTAAAAAAATTGTTAATTAATTTTCTAATTTAAAACTATAACTTATATTTCAAGTAAAAGATATTACCATATTTCTTTTTTATTATACAGAGATTCCGGCACTCTATTGTATTATTCTGGATTATTTAAATACTCCTGTCGGGCATTATTTATTTTTTTAATTTTTCTGTTGTCTGAACCCTTGTGTAATTCGTTTTAATTTTCCTGTTATTATATTATTATTACCGGTGAGTATTCATTGCTGCTTTTTAAATTATGTAAAAATATGAATTTAGAAAGTTAAGGAGTTTTTATGGCCGCCTTATCAAAAAAGGCAATGGCAGAGATGCTGGAAAAATTGATAGAGATAAGGAGATTTGAGGAAAGAGCTATTGAGCTTTACAGGGCGGGGAAGATCCGTGGTTATCTTCACCCGTGTATCGGTCAGGAAGCTGTTCCGGTTGGAGCCTGTCATGCAATCGGGAAAAAGGATTACATTATTTCCAACCACAGGGGGCATGGCCACTGTATCGCCAGGGGAGGCGATATAAATAAAATGATGGCAGAGCTTTTTGGTAAGTCAACCGGTTACTGTGGCGGCAGGGGTGGCTCAATGCATATTATTGACAGGAAGCTTGGAATACTTGGTGAAAATGGAATAGTAGGTGGCGGATTGCCTGTATCGGTGGGTGCAGGGCTGTCGTGCAGGATGGACAATAAAGGAAGTGTAGTAGTGTGCTTTTTTGGTGATGGAGCCTCAAACAACGGCGTATTTCATGAAGCTTTGAATATGTCTGCCATACTCGGGTTACCGGTAATATATGTCTGTGAAAATAATATGTATGCCATATCAATGAGGTCAAAAGATTCAGTATCCTGCGTTGATGTGGCCGTAAGAAGCCATGCCTACGGGATTCCGGGCTATATTGTTGATGGCAGTGACGTGATTGAGGTTTACAGAACGGTTAGAGATGCGGTAAAAAATGCCAGGACCGGCGGAGGCCCATCTCTAATTGAAGCTAAAACATACCGTTTTTTTGGCCATCATCCAAATGACCCTGCGGAGTACAGGGGCAAAGAAGAGGTAGAGTATTATACCAGTGAAAAAGACCCGGTAGCCAATTTTTGTAAAAAGATGCTCGGGGAAGGCCTGATAACTGAAGGGGAAATAAAAGCTATTGAGAACAAAATAGCTAAAGAAATAACAGATGCGGTTATTTTTGCTTCAGAAAGTCCGGAGCCGGACCCAAGTAAATTTATTGAAGAAATAAAAAAATTAAATGGCCGGAAAGAGTAAATGTTTTTAGATATTCAGGTTATAAGAGGGCATATTTATGAAGAAAATTGAGTACAGAGAAGCAATAGGAGAAGCAATAGCAGAGGAAATGGATAGGGATGATAGGGTTTTCTTGATAGGTGAGGATATCGGGGTTTACGGCGGAGCATTCAAGGCATATAGAGAGCTTTTAAATAAATATGGACCCATGAGAGTAATAAACACTCCTGTTTCCGAAAGTGCAATAATAGGCGCAGCACTCGGCGCGGCGCTTACGGGTTATCGTCCGGTTGCCGAGATTATGTTTATTGATTTTACCACTCTGGCCATGGACCAGATTGTAAATCAGGTAGCAAAAATAAGTTTTATGAGTGGTGGAGGTGTAAGCGTTCCGTTAGTAATCAGAACCCAAGGAGGAGTTGGTAAAGGACTGGGGGCACAGCACTCCCAGAGCCTTGAAGCATGGTTCTATCATGTTCCCGGGTTAAAGATAGTAATGCCCTCCACGCCTTACGATGTAAAAGGACTTTTAAAGACTGCTATAAGGGATAATACCCCTGTGATGTTTATAGAACATAAAATGCTTTATTCTACCGTGGGCAGCATACCCCAAAAAAATTATCTCATACCTTTCGGGGAGGCTGATATAAAAAGGAAAGGTAAGGATATTACCATTTTTGCTTATTCAGATATGGTTTTAAAGTCACTTGAAGCTGCAAAAGAATTAGCCGGGGATGGTATAAGCTGTGAAGTTATTGATCCCAGAACTCTTGTGCCTCTTGACATTGATACTATACTGAGCTCTGTTAAGAAAACGGGAAAACTTGTAATAGTAACCGAAGCATGCAGGAGGGGCTCTGTTGCTTCAGATATCAGTGCAAGGGTGACTGAGAGGGCCTTTTCGTATCTTAAGGCGCCGGTTATGATAGTAGCCGGGCTTGATACTCCTATTCCATATAATTCTTTGCTGGAGGAAGCTTCAATACCTCAAAAAAGTGATATTATAAAGGCGGTTAAAAGGCTGGTCTCTTAAATTATTTTTATTAGTACCGGTTGCAATGCCCGGCTAAAATACTTATTATTTTAGTGGCTAATATGAAAGTATTATTAATAAGTGATAAAGTCGTCGAGCATATATACAGTAACTCTATCGCGGAAAGAATGAGCGATATTGATTTTGTTATCTCCTGCGGAGATTTACCCCCATATTATCTTGAATTTATAGTATCTACCCTTAATAAGCCCCTATTTTACGTTATGGGGAATCATGATGGCTGCAAAATCCTGACCGAGAAAGGATTCAGATCGGGCATACCGGAAGGATGTATTAATTTAGACCAGCACATAATTGAATACCGGGGCGTGATAATGATGGGCCTGGAGGGGTCAATTAAATACAGTGGCGGAATGTACCAGTATACCGAAAATCAGATGAAGTGGAAGATTAAAAGAATGGCGCCAAAGTTATTCATTAATAAAATATTGAAAAAGAGGTATGTCGATATTCTGGTCACACACGCTCCGCCTTTCAAGATACATGACAGGGATGATTTATGCCACAGGGGTTTTGATTCTTTCAATGTATTCATAAAAAAATACAGTCCTAAATATCTAATTCATGGTCATATTCACACCTATGGTACTGAAAATGACTGGCTGACTATCAAAAACAGCACCAAAGTAATAAATGCTTACGGTTATAGAGTTATTGAAATTTAACTCTTTTTATGCTTATAAGTATTATAATTATTCGTAATCAGGTTATTGATTATGGAGGGCCGGATGGGAAAAACCAGAGCATCTTATATTATTTCAAAAGAGGAATTCGAAAGTGCCAGGTTTAAGTCTCTTCTAAACAACCTTAAATATTTTCTTGTTGGTAGAAATAACGAATTGCTGTCGTTTGAAAAAATAAGAAAAGAATTCAAGCTTTACAAACAGAGATATCTGGGTATAAGGACGGTAAAGGTGGAGGATATAGTCGGAAGTCTTGACAGATATAGGGATTTTGACAGATATTTTCTTCCTAAAAAGGTACATCTTCAGCAGAGATGGGCAAGAATACACAACCTTATTTCCAGCGATGTTATTTTACCCCCGGTCAGTCTGTATAAAGTAGGGGAAATGTATTTTGTTCTTGATGGAAATCATCGGGTGAGCGTATCAAAAAATACCGGAGTCAAATACATCGATGCTGAAGTGACGGAATTTATGACCGATTTACCCCTAAAGCGCGGTATGGACCCCGGCGAAATATTTATTCTGGCTGAAAGGAAGAGGTTTTTTGATATGACCGGGCTGGAGAAAAACCAGCGTGACATTAAAGTAGAAATAACCGCACCCTGTCAATATTGCTTCCTGCTGGGGCAGATAAATAAGTTGATGATTCAGTTGAATGAAAATAAAAAAATAGATGAGGAGATTATAGACTTCAAGCAGGCTTCTCTTATCTGGTATGATAATATATACCTTCCTGCTATTGAAATAATTAGAAGTTATGGGCTGCTGGAAAAATTTCCGAACAGGACCGAAGCCGACCTCTATATATGGATAAATGAACATAAAAGATATTTAAGCCTGAAATATGGCAGGGACGTAGTTATAAAGTTTGCTGCGAAGGACTTCCTTTTCAGGTACAGTACTAACCCTTTGAGAAGATTCAAATTAAAGATTATAAATTTAAGATACAGGGTTATCGAACTATTCAGAAGAAAGCTGGATAAAAAGTGATTGGAAGATTTATTAGTATTGCCAATCTTTATTATTTTGACTTAGATTAAAATAAAATATAAAATCGTTTTATAGAATATGAAATATAAGTTCATTAAAAGGAGATTGGACTTTGAGGAAAAAGAAAAGAGTTACTTCGATTAAGGATGTAGCAAAGAAGGCCGGGGTATCGATATCCACAGTTTCAAATGCCCTGAATAATTCAAGGTATGTAAAAAAAGAAACCAAAGAAAAAATTTTTGAAGTTGCCAGTGATTTAAATTATACACCGAATATAATAGCCAGGGGGCTTAAAACCAGAAGCACCCGAACGGTAGCTGTAATAGTTCCCGATATATCCAATCAGTTTTTTGCCCAGGTTATAAAGGGGATAGAGGAAATAGCAAAGCAGCGCAGGTATAATGTCCTTCTTACCTGCAGCTATTACGATGTCCTGGAGGAAAAGAGAAGCATAGAGGTATTAAAACAACAATTTGTTGACGGTTTCCTGTTTATTTCCGGTTATAATAGCTTCGAGCACATAAAGTCATTAAACAATGACAGGGTTCCTGTCGTGGTGGTGGACAGGGAACTGGAAGATAAGAATGTTCCATCGGTTTTAATAGATAACTTTGAAGCCATGAGGAAAGCGGTCAACTTTTTATATGAACTGGGGCATAAAAGAATAGGTTATATTTCATATACCTATGATAACCAGACTACGGTTAAAAATAGGTACCGGGGTTATTGCAAGGGCCTGGAGGAGAACGGGATCGATTATGACCCCGATATGGTAATAATAAGTGAAACTCTAAGGCTAAATGAACTTGAAGGTTCACGCGAGGTAGTAAAAAAAATTATCGATCGCAAAAAAATCCCGGGAGTAATATTAAATGCTTCTGATTTTATTGCTGTCGGTGTAATAAGAGCGTTAAAAGAGTTAAATATCGAAATTCCCGAAGAAATCTCAGTGATGGGTTTTGATAATATATTAATGAGTCTTTATACCGACCCTCTCCTGACCACGGTAAAGCAGCCCAAGAAACAAATGGGTGCAACTGCCATTAATCTTTTGCTGGATATAATAGAAGGTAAGAGTATAGAAAATAAGAATATTATGCTTCCGACAGAGATTATAGATAGGAAGAGTATAGCAAAAAAATGATGTGGCAATCTAAATAGAATTTTAAGTTAAAAAAGAGCGGGCGAGATTTTGTTTAAGATTATTACAGGACTCCAGTTTTAGTTTTTCCAGAGTGCGTAATTAATGTTATATGCTTAGGCAAGAAGTATGAACGATCATTTATGTCTGTATAAAACAATATTTAGTGCCTGATTTAGTAATAATATGAAATAGACAGAGGTGATCTATTCATGTCTGTCTACAACTACAATCAGTATTCATTTTCAAATAGTTCTTCAAAGAGAAGTTGTTTTTTTAAAAAACGGGCTGTTTAAAGCCCGATATCGCAGGATTTTTTAGGAAATTATATTTAGGTGATTAATTGCTGAGACTTGATGTTATCAGATAAATTATGTTTGACAAGTAAGTTATTTTATCTTAATCTAAAAAAAAGTAAAATCGTTAAGATTTATGTTTTTATTAATGAATAATTCATAAAAATGAGTGTTAGCATAAAAGATGTTGCAAGTAGAGCCGGGGTATCGGCTACAACAGTGTCGGCATATTTAAATAAATCAGCTCCGGTTAATAAAGCAACTGCTAAAAAAATTGAAGAAGCAATAAAAGAGCTCAGATATAAACCAAATCTTATAGCTAGAAGCTTAAGGAAAAGAAAAACAAATACTATAGGGCTCATTGTTGGTGACATCCTTTCACATTTTTACTCTGTGATTGCAAAATCTGTAGAAGATACTGCAAGAAAATACAATTTCAGCACTATTCTGTGTAATGGAGACGATGACCCTCAAAAGGAACTTGAATATATAAAGGTATTGGAATCTTCCAGGGTAGAAGGGATTATATTAACCCCGACCTGTAAAAATGGAGATTATATAAAAGAAATCATTGAGTCAGGAATAAAAATTGTTTTTATTGATAGATTAATAGACGGTATCAAATGTAATGAAGTAGTAGTGGATAATGAGAATGGTTCATATAAAGCAGTAAAACATTTAATAGACCAGGGTTACAAGAAAATAGGGATTATAAATGGTAGTGTGGATATAACTACTGGCAAAGAGAGGCTTAATGGTTACTTAAGGGCTTTAAGGAAAGCGAATTTAGAAGAAAATGTTGATTTAATAAAAATCGGAGATTTCAAGAGAGAGACTGGTATAAATTTATCAATTGATCTATTGGAGGGCAGGAATAAACCAGATGCAATATTTTCCACAAATCTAGAAATTACTAAGGGTATTTTGACTGTAATTAAACGAATGGGATTAAAAGTGCCTGGAGATATTGGATTAGTAGCTTTTGATGATTCTGATTTAACCCAGCTTTTTAGCCCGCCTATTACAGTAATCAGGCAACCGGTGTACGAGATTGGGTCAACTGCTATGGAAATGATGATTAATGAAATTAAAAGTGATAAAGATATAGAAAAAACACCCATAAGAAAGATTTTAAATACAGAATTAATTATAAGAGATTCTACAAAAAAAGTAAAACAGCCAATACCTAAATAGAAAGCTTTATTAATTTAAACAAGGTAATGCTTACTCTATTAAAGAATAAAGACATACAATTATACTCTTTCAATAACTTTTTCTGCGCCAGTAATATATTTTATAATATCATTTGCGGTAACATCATGAACATTTTGAACAGTTATTAATTTGCCTCTTCTCAAAACCATAATTCTATCAACAATACTAAATACATGTTGCATATTATGGCTGATAATTATGATTGAAATATTTGATTTTTCTTTCAGTAACTTTATTAATTCCAGTGCTTTTCTTGATTCATTTACTCCAAGTGCAGCAGTTGGCTCATCAAGTATCACTACTTTGCTACCCCAATATACTGCTTTACCAATGGCAACTGCCTGACGCTGCCCTCCAGAATAATCCTTTATTGGCTTTCTTAAATCGATTAATTTGACATTAAGCCTATCCATTAGATTTTCTGTTTCTTTAAGCATCATCTTGGTATTTAATAGATAGAAAGGCTTTAATATTCCGCAATAACATACTTCACGTCCTAAAAAAACATTAGCTGCTGGATTTTGAAGATCCACTAAGCCGAGATTCTGGTAAACTGTTTCTATACCGAGATTGTGAGCATCTTTTGGATTATTGATCCTAACCTTTTTACCCTCAAAATATATTTCCCCTTTATCACTTTTAAGGGCACCACTAATTATTTTTATCAAAGTGGATTTACCAGCACCATTATCTCCAACTATTCCTAATATCTCATTATGTTTTAATTGTAGATCGACATTATCCAATGCATAAACTCCACCAAAGTGCTTTTTTATTCCAATAGCTTCAAGGATATATTTATTATTTTCAACCATAGAAATCTCCCGTACTTATTTTAAATTTACACTTTATATTTTATTTGTATTTCTGAGATATTTTATTATAGAAACGTTAAGATGATTTTATACATTATCATCTGATAAATTATATGTCAATATGACTAAGCACTTTTTAAAATTTCAGATTATCTAATATATGTTTGACAAACAATTTTTTTTATTTTAAGATATTTTAACACGATAAGATAAAAACGTTAAGATTTCTATTTTATTAAATAAAAAATTTACAGAAATAAGAGCCAATATAAAAGATTTAATTTAGTTAATAATGGTAAAAAAGAATAATCTTTCATTTAGATTAAAATCAGACGGTCTACAAAAAATATTGGCGATAAGTGCACTCGCTATCCTTTATATATTTTTTGCGATCTTTGGACGTAACTTCGCATCACTTGAAACATTAGTCAATATACTTGCTGCGTCTTATTACATTGGATTTCTGGCGATAGGTGAAACTTTTGTAATAATTACAGGGGGCATTGATCTATCTGTAGGAACTGTGATGATATGCTCTGCACTTATTGGAGGTGTTGCCTGGGAGAAATGGAATTGGCCTATCGGTATAGCACTTGTGCTTGTAATAGTTATTGGAACACTTTTTGGGATTTTAAACGGTATATTTGTTTCAAAACTCAAAATACCACCGTTTGTTGCGACCCTGGGAACAATGATGATATCAATGGGGACAGGTGCAATCGTCTCCAAGGTGATGACCGTGCATTATCCAGCAATAACTGACCCTGACGGATGGTTTAAGTTTGTTTTTTATAAAACTGCAAACCGCTTCCCTGTAGGAGCATTATGGCTGACATTGTTCATTGTAATAGCATCTTTAATCCTTGGCAAAACACTGCTCGGAAGATATATATATTCAATAGGCTCCAACGAAGAAGCAACACTTCTTTCCGGTGTAGCAGTCGATAGATGTAAACTTGCTGTTTATGCCTTATCAGGTTTATTTGCTGGCCTTGGAGGAATTTTATTTATTGCTGCCTATTCATCTGTTATACCTGCATCCGGTAGCGGTATGGAATTACTTGCAATAGCAGGTGTCGTCATAGGGGGTACGTCGCTTACTGGTGGCATAGGTACAATTTCAGGCACTTTGATAGGTGTATATATTATGAGTATACTAAGACAGGGCTTGATGTCGATGAATATGCAAAGCCAGTGGCAAACATTTTTTACCGGAATAGTTGTTATAGCAGCGGTTGTACTTGATAACTACAGAATTAAAAAAGCAAGCGAAGTAAGAAAAGGCTTGGAAGAAAAGCGTTAAATAAAAAAATAGCAAAATACCGTTTTTCTAGACGATAAATATCTTAACGTTCTTATCTTATCGTAATTATTGTATGTTAAAATAAAAATTAGAAACAATTTAATTATAAAAAAGTAATTTTATGAAAAGCAAGAGAATGCAAAATGAAAAAATGAAGGGGGGCGATAAATAGTTATAAAAAAAGGTAAAGTTTTAAAAAAGTAAGAAAAGAAAGGAGTGTAATGTAGGATGAAAAAATCATTATTGTGGATAGTAGTGTTGTTAGCATGTATATCAATGGTATCAACATTTGCTCTAGCAGGATGTGGAGCAGCAGAAGAAGCAGCAGAAGAAGTTACTGAAGAAGTAGAAGAAGTTACTGAAGAAGTAGAGGAAGTTACTGAAGAAGTAGAAGAAGCAGCAACAGAGGAAAAGCCCTATATTGCCGTAATATCCAAGGGTTTTCAGCACCAGTTCTGGCAGACTGTTATGGCTGGTTCTGTTGACGCAGCAGATAAGTATGGAGTAGAGATGACATTTGAAGGTCCTCCGACTGAATCTGATATTGCTATTCAGGTTGATATGATAAATGCTGCAATAGCCAAGAATCCAGCAGCATTATGTCTTGCTGTTCTTGATACGGAATCTGTAGCAGATCAGTTGAATAGTGCCAAAGATAAAGGTATCCCGATTATAGGTTTTGACTCCGGAGTTCCGAATGCTCCAGAAGGTACTATTTACTCTACTGCATCTACTGATAATGAAGCAGCAGGGGCACTTGGTGCTGAAGAAATGTTTAAAAACGAGAAATTTAAAGCTGCTATCGAAGCTGCATCAGTAGATAATCCAGTTGTAATAGGTTTACAGTCACAGGATGCAACATCGGCTTCTATTGTTGGTCGTACAACAGGATTTGCTGACAGGATGTACGAGCTTTGTGAAACTCTTTATCCGGGACAAGTAGAAATTACAGGTCATGTTAAATGGGAGAAAGCTGCAACCTCAGATGAACCAGTGGTAACTATATATGTTATGGTACCACCATCCACAAGCCCAACAGACTCTCTAGCTGGCTCTCAGACTCTTCTGGCTATGGATAACCTTATAGCAATATTTTGCTCCAATCAAGCCTCTGTTGAAGGTGTCATTGCTGCTACGACAGATGGAACAGACCTTGATCGTGATACTGGAAAATATAAGGATTTGATAGTTATTGGATTTGATGCAGGTGCGTCTCTGAAAGCTGCTATTAAGAGTAACTACTTCACTGGTGCAATAACACAGGATCCATTTATGATAGGTTACCTGGCTGTCGAGCTTGCTGTTAAAGTATTGAACGGTGAAACTGTTTCAGAATTTGTAGATACAGGCTGTAAATTCTATGACTCTACCAATATGGATGATCCTGACATAGCTCAACTTCTGTATGATTGATGATCCAGAAGTTGTTGGTATAGTTAAAATAAACTGTTTATTACAGTCGTAGTGAATGAAGGAACCCTCCTATTATGAGGCAAGATGGTCGTAATAGGAGGGGTTCCTAATTATATTCAAGTTTAGTTTTAAAAAATAATAAAACTGATTTAAAAAAGATATAAAAGATTGAAGATTTACTATAGAAGAAAAATGACATTAGGTACCAGCTTAATAGCTGGATTAAAAAATAAGATAAGGTAATTAGGATAGTTAATTA
>CAZRML010000004.1:0-4690 GCA_964601205.1 uncultured Actinomycetota bacterium
CCTGTAGACCTTGTTATCATAATGCTGGGGACAAATGACCTGAAAAAAAGATTTTCAGTAACAGCTTATGATATAGCAATGAGCATAGCAGCCCTTACAGATGTGGCCAGGATAAGTGGTGCAGGGCATAAAGGCGGATCACCCGATATACTTGTTGTAAGCCCCCCTCCCATTGGACCATTGACAGAATTTGGTGAAATGTTTGAAGATGGAATAGATAAATCCAAAAAATTTTCAATTTATTACAATATGGTTGCAGAACAGTCTGGATGTAATTTCCTTGATGCGGGTAAGTTTATAAAATCCAGCAGGATAGATGGAATACATTTTGACATAGATGCTCATAAAAAACTGGGTAAAGCAGTAGCGGAAAAGGTGACCAGTATTTTTGAACGAAGCAAATATTAGATTTTTTATTTTTAATACTTAAATAGATAATAAATAGATTTATATGTCCAAAATTATCAGGGTTAAATAGAATGCCGGGTACGGAAAATAGAATAAGATATAAAAAAGATTAAAATATTGTTTTGCCTACAAAATATATAAATAAATTATTTCATATTATAGCTATAATTTCCGGATTTTATAATTTTTCAAAGACTTAATAATCACAGTTTTTTATATTATAATTTTGTAAATTTTCTCACTGAAGTCCAATAAGATATGGAGAGATGGCTGAGTCCGGTTGAAGGCGCTCGACTCGAAATCGAGTGTACTGCCTTTAAGCAGTACCGTGGGTTCGAATCCCACTCTCTCCGCCAGTTTAATAGATATATATAAATCAACCAGCAGTAAAGTTAAATTAGCACACGTGGTGGATCCACGGTATAAATGTGCTTGCCTTAACTTTATGTGTATGTCATAAGTTAAAGGTACTTTCATTAGATTGTAAGCGGCACCAGGTTTGTTCCAAAATAAGGTTTTATCAGAGAGGATTATTGAATAAAAAATGGATAGAATTATAATGTGAGTGAGGCTTGGAAATCTGTATTATCAGATTAAAGGGATCATTGATAAGAAATTATGCATATAGCGCATCAGGTTTAAGGTGTGTCTAAATTGAATTAATGTTAAAAATTATATTAGGGGTTAGGATTATAAGCCTGGCAATTTTATATCCGGGATGCGCAGAAAGGAGTGGATAAAAATGAAGATTACTATTATTTATGATAATGAAGTCCTGAAAGCGGGGTTAAAAGCTGACTGGGGCTTTTCCTGTTTTGTGGAAGTATATGGCAGGAAAATACTTTTTGATACGGGTGCAAATGGTTCTATATTAGTTGGCAATATGGAAAAGCTCGGGATAGACCCTGCGGTAGTTGAAGAAATCTTTATCTCTCACAGCCACTTTGATCATATCGGTGGGCTCTCATATTTTCTTAAGAGAAATAAGGTTAAAGTTTATATTCCCTTCTCGTGCCCGGAACCTGAAGGTGCTTCGGAAGTTGTTAAGATTAAAGATGCTACAGAAATTCATAATAATATTTTTTCTACAGGAGAACTTCAAAATTTAGAGCAATCCATGGTGATAAGAACTGGAAATAAATTAACGGTAATTGCAGGTTGTTCTCATCCCGGTGTAGGTAATATTATAAAAGCAGCATCAGATTTCGGTAGGCCAGATGTACTTATTGGAGGTTTGCACGGGTTCAATGAGTTCGGCCTGCTGGAGGATCTAAGAATGATCTGTGCGACACATTGTACCCAGTATAAGGAAGAGATAAAATCAAGATATCCCGGAAAATATATTGATGGGGGAGCAGGAAAGATTATAAAAATATAAAGGGAAGAATTTCTGACAGTTTTTAATTATTTTAGTTTTATAAGTTAAAAAAGTATTGTGGAATAAGGTGGAATAATATTACACTTAAGATTTCTTTTTTATAAGAAAAACAGAATTAGTGTCAATAAGTTCCAGCTTGATTATTATTCTCTGCATTAAAGGGTATTTATCTATTTCACTATATGACATACGGTTTAGGAAGTCTATGATAGGAATCCTTTCTTCATATCCGTATACATTTGCAATGTCAACCTGTTTCTCTTCAAGATTGATTCCTGTCACTACCGAGGAATGAAAATCATAAAAAGGCTGGTTATAAGGATTGGGTGATCCAAAAAGACCGGCACAGGCATCCCATCTGCCAGTTGTTGGTGGATAGCTTTGATAAGCTCGAAATCATTTAATTCATTGGAGTATTTTATCTCATATTCCGGTAACTCCAAAGATAAATAGTTGAGAAACCGTTCATAATTCATTCCTCCCTTTTCGGGGATATGGTATTTACTGGCTAACTCTTCTGGATAGATTTCTTCTTCTTTAAAATATGAAACAACAGTGCTTAATCTCTCATTATGAAGAGCCGGACATGAAAAAAGATGGCAGAATTATTCTGCTAAACTTCTTAATTTCGCTTTGATTTTTGTACATTTTTATTGACATATATGCTTTTTAGTTATAAGATAAGTAAAATTAAAAAAACTTATTTATTATTTTTAATAGAAAGCCGATAAAACTATGTTACCGGACTGGATAGATAAAAGATACGAGATTTTATGGGAATCATTTCAATCAAATCCCTTTCGTCTGGAAGAAGCAGCCATTGAACTGGGAAAGGGAACCAGTGGTATAAAAGATGAAAGAGATGAGGTTGTTGTAGTACTGTCCGAACTAAGAAAAGAAGGTATGGTTAAAGTTGAGTTTGACCCTAAAGATGCCAGAAAAAGGATATACAGGCTTAAGAGTAAAAAAGATATGATTTCTGATACTCTATCAATTGATAAAGGGAAAATAACCAGAAGCGAGCTTGAAAGAATATTAAAATCAGCAGCAGACCTTATAAGAACCAGGGTAGATTACTCTTTTATACTGGTACTTCTTTTTTATAAAAGAATGAGTGATAAGTGGGAGACAGAGTATCAAATTGCTTATGAAGAAGCTATTTCTGACGGCCTCAGTGAAGAAGAAGCTAAAAAAGAGGCAAAGAATTCCGCCTATCATGATTACAATATCCCAGAAGATTTTTTATGGAATAATCTAAGAAAGAAAGACCCAGCAAGAGTCCCTGAAAATTTTTCTGCCGCAATGAAAGCAATTGCAGAAACCAATCCTGATCTGAAAACCGTATTTGAAAATATAGATTTTGTTCAGTTTACCACAAGCAGGGAAAATGCGGAGATTTTAAGGCAGCTTATTGAGCTTTTCAGTGAAAAGTCACTTCACAATGTTTCCCCTGATATTTTAGGTGATGCTTACGAATGGATTCTAAGATATTTTGCTCCCCAGAAAGCAAAAGAAGGAGAAGTATATACTGCAAGGGAAGTTATAAAACTAATAGTTGAAATGCTTGACCCGAAGCCCGGCCAGAGTGTTTATGACCCTGCCTGCGGTTCGGGAGGAATGCTTATAAGTTCATACAGGCATATAAAAGATAAGCTGGGAAAGGATCCTGCCAATAAGTTATTTCTTTATGGGCAGGAAGCAAATCATAAGACGCTGGCACTGGCAAAGATGAATTTAAATATCCATGATATTATAAATGCCAATATTGTCTATGGCGATACGTTAAATTCCCCCAAATTTAAAGATGAATCCGGTGAAATGAATACTTTTGATATTGTTATAGCCAATCCTCCCTGGAATCAGGACGGTTACGACGAGGAAGTTTTAAGAAAAGGAGAGTTCTGGTCAAAAAGGTTTGGTTATGGATTTCCTCCACGGCAATCTGCTGACTGGGCATGGATTCAGCATATGCTGGCCTCAGCAGACGTGAAAACCGGGAAAGTCGGGGTAGTGATTGATAATGGCTGCCTGTTTAGAGGGGGCAGAGAAAAAGCTATAAGGTCAAAGATAGTTGAGAAAGATTTAATAGAAACCATTATTCTTCTTCCCGAAAAGCTTTTTTATAATACAGGAGCCCCCGGAGCCATAATAATTTTAAATAAAAACAAGCCCGATTATAAAAAGAATAAAATTCAATTTATAAATGCCAGCAAAGAATTTGAGAGTCATCCTGAAGTAAGAAAGCTTAACCGTCTCGGGGATAAGAATATTGGAAAAATAGTAAAAGCATATAAAAGCAGCGATGAGCAAAAAGGATTCTCCGAGCTTATTGAAAAAGAAAAGATAAAAGAAAATGACTATAACTTAAATGTCACCCTTTATGTTTATCCGGAAGAAGAAGTTGAGGAAATAGACATAGCAAAAGAATGGAAAGATATAAAAAGTATTAATCAGAGACTTTCAGAAACTGAGGAAAAGATTGCAAATTACCTTAAGGAATTAAAGATAGATGTTTAAGCCAAATTTTAAATATACAAATAAAATAGTTAAAAATTTAACGGCAATTACAGCTTCCAGGACATTTATTATGAATGCCCGTTTAATTCCAAAATGGGAAGTTAAATTAAGAAGAGAAGCAACACTAAAAAGTGCTCATTCTTCAACTGCAATAGAAGGCAATACACTCTCTTTGGGTGAGGTAAGTAACCTTGCTGCAGGTAGGGATATAATGGTTAGTAGAAAAGATAAGCAGGAAGTATTAAATTATCTTAAAGCACTGGGAATGTTGCCGGATTTTGCAAAAAGAAATCCTTTTACTGTAAAAGATTTTCTTAAGATTCATAAAATAGTAACAGATAAGACTCTGGAAAACCCCAGTGACGAGGGAGTATTGCGAAGTCGCGA
>CAZRML010000005.1:0-135675 GCA_964601205.1 uncultured Actinomycetota bacterium
ATGCGGAGAGGTGCTTGAGTGGTCGAAAAGGGCCGCCTGCTAAGCGGTTAGGCGAGTGTAAGCTTGCCTCGAGGGTTCGAATCCCTCCCTCTCCGCCATTTAAATAATAGTAATAAAAAATTTTTTTTAGGGAATTTCCATTAATTAAACAGGTTTTTATTCTGGCTACATTAACCGGATGATAAATCTGGATACCGGATAATAAATGTGAAAACTCTTTACGCGGAAGTGGGAAACTTTAAGATAAGTGAAGCTCTCTTATATATCTTAAGAAAAGGCAATACGGAACTTTAATTTTATTTTTTTTATGGTAATATTGCCAGATATAATAAATTATCATCAAGTAAAAAAGTTATATAGATAGATGGAGTTTAATATGATATTTAAAAAGAAAAAGGAATCCGGGGAAGAGGATGTCCAGAGATGTATAGAATGCGGAAAAATTTTAAAAGATAAAACTTATGAGCCTTACTGTAAAGAGTGTGACGAAAAGCTTGACAGGCAGTTTGATAATATTGAGGATAATATAATAATTTACAGGGAGCTTATGGATAATGAAATAGAGGTTCTTAAGAAATTTGAAGACGAAGATATAAAGGACCTTTTTAAAAGAGTCTATAAAAAATTATCGGGTGAAAAGGGTGGCTTAAAAAAAGAAAGCATAGCAGTCCTTAATAAACTAAAAAGCTCATTTAAATTGAATGAAATAGATATGGGCCTGGAGAAAATTCCTGACATAAAGGAAGTTAAGAAAGCCCTGCCCCTGGATATATGTCCTGAATGTGGTAAAAAAATAAAAGAGGATTTTATTTTCTGCCCTTACTGTGGTTATAAATTAAAAGATGATTATCAGGAGAATTAAAAATTTATTTACATAAATTTTCCTCCGGTCATTAACTCTTCATTAAAAGCCCGATAGCAGTAAAATTAAAATATTGGGTGATAGATTCTACCGGCAAGGCTGTTATTTTTCTTATAAAATTAATATAAAAATTAAGTTTTGCTGGATCTAAAAGCAGATACGGATAATTAATTGTAACCATAGATATAAAATTATAGTATTACTTATAATTTTTAAATTTATATTTGTTTTTAATGTTTTATTTGGGTAGAATTACAGTTATATTACACTTTTATTTTATTATAATTTATGGACTCACCGAGAAAAGAAATATTAACCGGGAATATAAGATTGCTGCTATTCAAGTTCTCATTACCCGGTATTGCGGGGATGATTATAAGCGCCCTTTATAATTTTATTGACACCATATTTGTGGGCAAAGGAGTCGGGTCCGTTGCTATCGCAGCTCTTACCATAGTCCTTCCGGTTCAGATTTTTATGCTGGCCATAGGTCTGATGATTGGAGTAGGCACATCATCTATTATCTCCCGTGCCATTGGGAGAAATGACCATGAAACTGCCAGAAAAGCGTTTGGGAATGCATTTGTCCTTAATGTTTTAATTAATACGGTTTTAATGATAATAGCCTTTATATTTTCTGATAGGATTCTTATGTTCTTTGGGGCAGATGGTAATGTTATTCCCTATGCCCGCGACTACCTATCAATTATTTTGTTTGGTTTTGTGTTTTTTTCTTTTTCCCTTTCGTCAAATCATATTATAAGAGCTGAAGGCAGACCCAGGGCTGCAATTTATCCTATGATCATAGGAGCCCTGCTCAACATAATTCTTGATGCTATATTTATATTTGTATTAAGAATGGGAGTAAGGGGAGTAGCTTTAGCTACTGTTATCAGTCAGTTTTGCAGCTCTGTGTATGTGATTTTTTATTGTATTTATGGGAAAAGTTTATACCAATTAAGAGTTTCTATGTTTAAACCCTATAAAAAAATAGCAAAAGAAATTCTCTTTATAGGATTTCCTTCATTTTTAATGGCCGTTATTGATGGCGTAATATTTTTAATATACAACCGGGCCATTCTTTACCATGGGAATAACCTTTATATAGCTGTAGCCGGAATCACTTTTAGAATAATTGACCTTGCAGTTATGCCGATTATCGGGATAAGCTACGGGTTTTCTACAATTGCCAGTTTTAATTATGGAGCTAAATTATATGAGAGGGTAAAAAGAGCATTTGGAGAAGCGATATTATGGACAACATTAATTGCAACAGCAGGATTTATACCGGCAATGTTTTTCCCCCGTCAGCTGCTTAATCTTTTTACTAATAATCTGAGGCTTATGGATATAGGAGTTCTACCCATGAGGATTATCGTTTTGTTTATGCCCATAATGGGTTTTTTAATAGTAGGCGGGGTTATATTCCAGGCTATAGGTAAACCCATACCTGCATTGATTATTCAATTTTCAAGGCAGGTCATTTTTCTTATTCCGGCTATATTTATTCTTCCTATCTTTTTTGGTTTGAACGGGGTTATGCTTTCCTGGCCGGTTTCGGATTTTCTTTCTTTTTTGGTTACCATAGTTTTTGTCGCGCTGGAATTGAGGGTACTGGATAGAGATATAAAAGATAATTCCGGTATGAGTCTACAGGTATAAGTTCTGATACTTATTTAGCTCTGGTCAATAACTTTTCTGTAATAGCGGGAAAAATTTTCTTCGGTTAACTTACAGACTAAAAGTTGATAAACAGCTTATCTCTTAAGTAATTCTTGACAATTAATTTACCTAAAATATAATTGAGGCTTATGCTATTTCCTGGATTAAAAAAGGTAAATTAGATTTAATTCATTTTTAGAATTTCTGCTATTTTTTATTCAGAAAAATAAAAATTTTCGGGCAATCCGGAGGAACAGAAGTGGAAGAACAGAAAAGGCAAATTTTAAGTGAAAATTTAAGGCTGTTATTATTTAAATTCTCGGCCCCAACTATAACCGGTATGGTTATAATAGCTCTTTATAATTTTGTGGATACTCTTTTTGTAGGAAATGCGGTGGGCCCGAATGCTATTGCCGGACTTACAGTAGTGTTGCCTGTAATGATTTTTATAGTAGCCATTGGTCTTTTAACCGGAGTGGGTTCAGCTTCCATAGTTTCGCGTTCTCTTGGCAGGGGAGACAATAATAAAGCCATAACCGCCGGTGGTGATGGTATTATACTGAATACCATTCTTAATGTTATTATAATTATTCCTATTTTTATCTTCTCTGAGAATATACTTAAATTTCTTGGTGCTTCAAGCCAGGTTTTGCCCTATTCCAGGGATTATTTAAATATTATGCTGCTGGGTTTTATATTTTTATCCTTCTCGGTTAATGGCACTAACCTAATAAGGGCTGAAGGCAGACCGAGAGCCTCAATGTATGAGATGCTGATAGGAGCGATTTTAAATATAATCCTTGATTATTTTTTCGTGATTATATTTGGATGGGGGGTAAAAGGAGCCGCACTGGCAACTGTTATAAGCCATATAGCAAGTGCTGCTTATATCTTTATATTTTTTATGTCCAGAAGCAGTATATTCCACCTGAGATTAAATATGTTTAAAATAAATAAATCTATATCAGGTGAAATTCTGAAACTCGGAACCCCCTCATTTTTAATGGAGATTGTCGGGAGTGTGGTATTTTTATTATTCATAAAATTTGTGAGCCGGTATGGTGGAGATGTTTATATCACCATAACCGGAATAGGTATAAGAATTGTTGATTTAATATTCATGCCTATTGTTGGAATAAGCCAGGGGTTCTCTCCCCTCGTGGGATTTAATTACGGAGCAAAACTTTATTCAAGGGTTAAGAGAGTATTAAGAGAAGCATTTATATGGGCCTCGGTTATAACTTTGTCAGGGTTTATCGTAATGGTAGTATTTCCGGAATTCTTAATAGGCATATTTACCAGTGACGTGGACGTAATTGAAAAGGGAGCCGCACCTTTAAGATTTATTGCAATGCTGGCACCCCTCTGGAGTTTTCCTATTCTTGGGAGTGCATTCTTCCAGGCCATAGGTAAAGCCAGGCCTTCTCTGGTTATAACTTTATCCAGGGATCTATTTTTCTTTATCCCGTCTATTTTTATTCTGCCTTTATTTTTTGGCCTGACGGGGGTCTGGGCTTCCTTGCCGGTTACTGATTTTAGCTGTTTTTTAATAACGGTTATATTTCTGGTAAAGGAAATCAAGGTGATAAATAAAAGCATGAAGATTAAAGAATAAAAGTTGTGCTGGTTTCATTTTATCTTAATGTTCTCCATAACCTGTATGTTATAATACTTGATTGAGGAGAGATGGCTGAGCGGTTTAAGGCGCACGCTTGGAAAGCGTGTAAGTGGCGTAAGCTGCTTCGAGGGTTCGAATCCCTCTCTCTCCGCCATAAAGACAAAAATATTTGGAAATAGATATATATATATTGAACATAAATAAATCCTGTTATAAAAATTACTCCCGTTTGAATTGAAGATTCTTTTTTATTTTTTAAAAATAAGTTAAAATTCTGCCATGAATAATAGGATGTTAAAAACATGGGCGGGTAAATCTGTAAATTTTATCTATAATTTTATCCAGTAAAGAAGAGATATCGATTTTATTTTCTCAGGAAAATAAGTCTTATATAGAATCTGTAATAGAGAAATATCATCGTCTATCAGTCTGAAAAATAAACAAATGATAAGATACTGCAAGTGGTGGTAATATTAATTTAAAACTATGCTTCAACTTCGAAGTTCTTTCCACTGGCTAAAATTTCTATAAACAGTTTTGCCAGGTCAGGGTCAAATTGTGCTCCGGCTTCCCTTTTTATTTCTTCTATTGCCACACATCTTGACAGCGCTTTCCTGTAAGGCCTATCATTGGTCATGGCATCAAAAGCATCAGCAATGGATACAATTCTGGAGATTACCGGTATTTTTTTACCTTTTAGGCCTTCCGGGTAACCCTTGCCATCCCATCTTTCATGATGGTACAAAATTCCCGTAGCGATTTGCTCGAGATCCCGGGATGATTTTGCAAGGCGGTAACCAACTTCTGGATGTTTTTTTATAATTTCCCATTCTTCAGGTGTTAATTTACCGGGTTTTAAAATAATATTATCTGATATTGAAATTTTACCTATATCATGTAAGATGGCGAGCAATTTCAGTTCGTTCAATTCATTATAGTTTAATTTTAGTTTTTTACCCAGAAGCAGGCTCAGGCTGGCCATTCGCATAGCATGTTCCTCGGTTTCATAATCTCTTTCCTCAAGGGCTTTCTTTAATGATAATATAATAGAGCTCCGGGCACTTTCATTTTCAAGAAGCTTGTATTCATTCATGATATCTTCTGCCTTTTTTATTATATCGTTAATTTTTTTTCTGCTATTTTTTTTGACTGCAAATCCCATGGATATATTTAGGGGCATGGTAGATGTACTGTGTTCCATACAGCTTTCTTTTATTCTGCTAATTATTTTTATGGCATCTTGCTTGTCAGTTTTTGGAAGTATTATGGCAAATTCATCACCACCCCACCTGCTTAAAATGTCTTCATGTCTCAGGTTTTTCTTGAGTAAGCCTGCTATCTTCTTCAGAACTTCGTCACCTTTATCATGACCATAGGCGTCATTTAAAAGTTTCAACCCGTTTATATCGCCAATTATAATAGAGAGCGGGAACTGTCTTTTGGTGTTTAATCTGATTAACTCTTCTTCAAAATATAATCTATTGTAAATACCGGTAAGTTTATCGTGATATGACTGAAAATATAATTGGTTTTCTTTTTCTTTTATAGTGGTTATATTGGTTAAAATTAATAATCTTCCCAGAGCTCTTTTAAAATTATCAGTTACCGGTGATATTTTTACTTTATAGTACTCTCTTTTACCATTTATATTGAATTCAATATCTTCTTTATAATTGGTTGATTTTGTGCTGGTTAGTATTTCTAAGAATTTTTTTCTCTGTCTGCCGTTTACTATAAACGAGGATATTTTATCCAGTATGTATACTAAATTTATTTTTTCTTTGTTATCTATGCTTTCATCAAACTTAAGAATGTCATAACCGGATTTGTTGATTTTTACTATATGCCCACTGTTTTCAATAGCAAATACTGCATCTTCAATACTTCCAAGTATTCTGTCCTGTGTAAATCTCCATATCTTGTAGTTAGATATTAGCATGCCCAGAGAAATGAAGAAATATAAAAGAAAATCCGGGGCCCGTGCCATCAGTACTGGCTGTGATATTCCGTTTTCTAATAAATAGTTCAATGCAGATTGTCCGGCAAAATTAAAGATAAATCCTACCAGAAGAAGTGCCAGGGCTATTACAGATTTGTTGCATCTGATATTTTGATAGATACGGTTACTTATTATAAAAATGGTAAAGAAATTTACCGGGGTAATAAAAAATAATTGAATAAATATTAATGAAGGAACATTAATAACATGGCCATAGGAAATACTCTGTATCTCAATGCCGCTAAAGATTATCAGTAATGCACTGAGAATTAGTGATATGGAATAAAATATCCTTATAAAAATCTTATGCATTTCTTTAACCCCATCATTTGTAAACTGGATTGTGAAGTGAAAAATGATAGCGGGCATAATTACTATAGAAGATACTATGACCCTGGACCATACAGTAAGTAAGGTTATATTACTGGAAGTTAGAAGAATCAGGCTACCGGTTGAAAGAAATAGTATGTTTAACGAAAGAATGGTAAAAGATATTTTATTTTTACCAAAAGTATTTTTTACAGTGTTCAATATTCCTATAACCAAAGTGTATAGAAGTATAAATAAAGATATAAATATTGATATAAATAACAAATTTGACATAAAAATTTATAAAAAAATAATTACTAATTATATACTTTTATTATCAATATTCTAATTATTATATTAACTATTTGTATAAAAATCAACAACTAAAAACATTTTTTGT
Source organism: uncultured Actinomycetota bacterium (assembly GCA_964601205.1). Lineage (GTDB taxonomy): Bacteria > Actinomycetota > Humimicrobiia > Humimicrobiales > Humimicrobiaceae > JAQVEM01. Next base: position 6,851 of record CAZRML010000005.1, read on the forward strand.
TTTTGACAAAAATCTTTTTTATGAAATTTATTCATGGTTGTATTTGAAAATAAAAAAATAAATAAAAATATAATATACTAAAATATGTATTTATTTTTATTGTATAATGTAACCTGGAGAGATGGCTGAGATGGTCTAAAGCGCTCGACTCGAAATCGAGTGTACCGCTTATAGCGGTACCGTGGGTTCGAATCCCACTCTCTCCGCCACAAAGCTGATGAAATCTACCTTTTGAAAGCTTAAAAGGTATTCTGGTTTTCCTTTTTAAAAGTTAAATAGTATTTTTTTACCGCTCTAAATAAATATGGCCCCTGACCTTAAGCTGGAAATAGTAGTGGTTCAGGTTATCTGGATATTAGACAAAGTAATATTATTATATTGATATAAATATTCATATATATATAATAAAAATATAAATAATTTTAATAATAAAATTGCATCATAGAAATAAAAGGAGGGATGGTGAGTGAATTATGAGAAAAGTAAATTTTAAGAGTTCTTTAATGATATTATTATTAACAGTTATTATTTCCGGTCTGTTATTTTCCACCGCCTCCTGCGCGCCGGAGCTTTCTTTTGGGAATTTAATAGTTTGCGGTGAAATAAATCAGGAATCATTTGAGCCTGTAATTCAAAAAGATGAATTTGATATTGAAACAAAAAAGATATATGCAACTATAGATTATTACGGTGTCAGGGGAGGAGATAATTACCGTTTCAAGTGGACATATCTTGATACCGGGGAAAATATTCTGGATGAAACCTTAAAATATTCAGAAGGTAGTAGTGATTATTTTGAGGGATATGCCGTGTCATTTATTAAGACGAACGATGAAATAAAAGTTATACCGCCTGGAAATTATGAAGTTGAGTTTTATCATAATGGTGAATTAAAAAGTGCTGCAGACTTTATGGTTAAGGAACCCCGGGTAATGATTTCAGAGGTAATTCTTGCAAATCAGATTGATGAAAATTATGATCCTGCAAATGAAACCATAAAATTTTATTCCACAGAAATTGTATATGCATGTGTTAAGATTAATTATCATATTTCAGGAAATAGCTTAAAAGCAAAATGGTATAACAGTAATGGAGGTTTAATGGTGGAAACAGTAAATGGCATAGATGTTGATTTATTCCAACCAGAGTGGGTTACCTTTACATTTGAGGGAAAAAATAGAGATTTACCGGCCGATACCTATGAAGTAGAGATATATCTAAATGATAGTCTGTATAACACATATAGTTTTGAAGTTAGTGATGCGAGGGCAGCAGATGGCTGGAAAGACATTTTTACTATGGGGATTATGTATACCAGTGACAAATATGGCGTATCATTTGCAGTACCGGATAACTGGACATTTAAAGAATCAGAGATTGATGATAGTCTTGAAGTGAATCTGAGTGCGCAGTCTGATGATTTACCGGTCGCTTTTGTTTTCCTTGCGAGTCCTGTTGGTGATTATCCTCCATATGATAAATACGGGGATTTCGCAGATGAGCTAAGTTCCGGGATTGCAGAAGATAATAATTGGAAGTTAGTTGATGTACAGGAAAATGAATCAGTAACTGAAAATGATGTAATTTACCATGACTTTATATATTTATTTAATGACCCTGATAATACTGAATGGGCTTTAGCAATTGCATTCTCTGAGGTTAATGAAAGGCTCTATATTTTATTCAGTACAGTAATGCAGGATTATTTTGATATGGGAGAGTCCGTATATCATGATATTTTAGAGTCAATGGTTTTTAAATAACTTTTGCTTCCTTTCCATCATTATTTTCGTATTTTAATCATTAATGTCAGTCAACCATTACTGCATTAGACAGGGCTATAAGTTCTTACTGGATGTTTGGTTCTATTTTATAAAAAAGATGGAGTTGTTATCAATAAGCTCCATTTTAATTATTAGTTTTTGCATGAAAGGATACTTATCTATTTCGCGATATGACATCCTGTTTAAAAACTCTAAAAGGGAAATCTCTTCTTCATATCCATATACATTGGCAATATTAACCCTGTTTCTTTCAAGGTCAATTCCCGTAATTACAGAAGCATGAAAATCATAGAAGGGCTCATTGTAGAGGTTCGGAGAACCTAAAAAAACGGGTACAGGAATATTCCCCGCAAGCTGATTATGAATAGCTTCAATCAGTTCAGAATCATCCAGTCCGCCTGCATACTCTATCTCGAATTCAGGTAACTCAGAGGATAGATATTTAAGAAATCCGTCATAGCCCATCCCGCCTTTTTCCTGTAGACTGTGCTTTATAAGTAATTCTTCCGGGGATACTTCCTCCCCCTTTAAATATGAAACTACCGTACTTATTGTTGCGATTCCACAGGTTGAATCACCGGGCTGGGTATAAATTTTTACTCCTTCTATAGATACCTTCCGGGGTTCCAGGTTGCATATATTGTCTGAAAGATGAGTTAAGTCAGTAAGAGGTTCTATGTTTTTACTGACAATAATAATGCCAAAAACCATAATACCTAAAAGGAGCAGAAATATTATTGAATTAACCAGAATTAACCATTTTTTCTTTTTCATTTTTTATCCTTACCTTTTTAATTCTGCCAGAAGAATTCTAATATTTATAAGAATGTATTTAAGAAAAATTTTCTTTTTTTTAAAATATAGTTAGACCCGATACTTTTTCTGCTTTTATTGCCATATATAAAGAATGCAGCCAGGCCGCTGCAATTCCATTTCTGTACCGCCATAAGGTTTTTAATGACTTTGTTGTCATACTGTGGCAAAAATGCTTAAAATAAAAGATTTTATTGATAGTAAAAGTTTTATAATAATTTAAATATTAAAAGCAGTGCTTTAATTAGTTACATATTTTGTAATAAAAATCATAGTTTTATTATTTTATATCATTCTTTACTTTAAACAAAGAAAGCAGTAGTTTTTTAAATTATTTTTAATTTATAAAAATTTTTAATGATAAGAGGTAGCTAAAATAAATTAAATCATTTTAAAAATAATTCAAATATTTTTTAGTGTATGGGTTATAATTGGTCTTATATCTTAAGGAATCGGTCAAATTTATTAAATTAATTGTTATGTTTTATTTTATTTACAGAATTTAATGAAAAGTAAAAAAACAGGGAGGATAGATGAATAATTTTACCTACAGAAATGCTACAAAAATAATTTTTGGAAAGGATACAGAAAATAAGGTTGGGAAGGAAGCAGCCAGGTATGGAAACAGGGCATTGTTAATTTATGGTGGCGGGAGTATTAAGAAATACGGGCTGTATGACAGAGTTTTAAAATCCTTAAAAGAAGCAGGATTGGAGGTAATTGAGCTCGGAGGCGTACAGCCCAATCCACGGTTGTCACTGGTTAAAAAAGGAATTGATCTATGCCGGAAAGAAAAAGCTGATATTATAATTGCAGTGGGCGGCGGAAGCGTGATTGATACAGCCAAAGCAATAGCAGCCGGTGTATATTATGAAGGAGATGTGTGGGACTTTTTTACTGGTAAGGCAGAATTAAAGAAAAAAGTTCCTGTTGGCGTGGTCCTCACCATTCCTGCTGCTGGCAGTGAATCCAGCATAAGTGCCGTAATTACCAATGAAGATGGATGGTATAAAAAGGGTTTTGACAGTGAATTGTCCAGGCCGGAATTTGCTATACTTAATCCCGGGATAACTTTTACTCTCCCCCCGTATCAGACCGCATGCGGGGTTACAGATATGATGGCCCATATAATGGAAAGATATTTTACCATGGTAAAGGATGTAGAGCTCACTGATAGAATGTGTGAAGCAGTACTGAAGACAATTATAGATAATACCCCTGTAGTGTTAAAAGAGCCCGAAAATTACGCTGCCCGGGCTGAGATAATGTGGGCGGGGTCAATTGCCCATAATAATTTACTGAGTACCGGTAGAATTGGTGACTGGGCTTCTCATAAAATTGAGCATGAAATAAGCGCTATCTATGATATTGCCCATGGTGCGGGTCTGGCTATTATTTTTCCGGCATGGATGAAATATGTGTACAAGAAGGATATAAGCAGGTTTGCCCAGTTTGCGGTGAGGGTATGGGGCATGGAGCCTGATTTCTATAACCCTGAAAAAACAGCTATGGAAGGAATAGAGAAATTAGCCAGTTTCTTTAAGGAAATCGGTATGCCAATCACTTTTAAAGAAACAGGTATATCCTATGACAGGTTTGAAGAGATGGCCGGGAAATGTACTAAGAATGGGCCAGTAGGAAATTTTATCAGGCTGGATAAAGTTGATGTGGTTAAAATACTGGAACTTGCAAAATAAGTAGTTTAGATAGGTAAGTTTTATTAAATAAAAATTTTATTTAATAACTGGAAACTCAAATATAGCCGGTTTAATTTTTTTAATTAATTTTATATAATCAATTTGACCGTGCTAGGTGGGGAGCCAGCGGTGCCCTGTAACTCACAATCCGCTATAGTGAGGCTGATTAACGGATATGAGGTTTATGGTAGTAGGGTTTGGCTGCTGCATAAGTGGTGTTGAAGGTCGGGTCTTATGCGGCGGAGGGTTACAAACCCCGTCAGATCCGAGAGGAAGCAGCGGTAAGTAACATTCTCCGGGTGCCATAAGGAAACCTGACTGGAGCTAACTGTGTGGTAAGCACCTGTTATTTTAAATCGAAATCCGGTGCACGGTCATTTATGATTTATAAAAATAAAGTTTTTAGTATGTTTTAGTATGAATTATATTTCGTTTTATAGAAAATGGAGACCCCAGAGTTTTGATGAGATAATCGGACAGGAATATAATATTAAGACCCTTAGAAATGCTATATCACATAACCGGTTATCGCATAGTTATATATTTTGTGGTCCAAGAGGCACGGGTAAAACTTCAACTGCAAGAATACTGGCAAAAGCCCTCAATTGCGTAAAGGGAGTAACGCCGGACCCATGCAATAAATGTGAGAATTGCGTAAGCATATCTAATGGTACCAGTGTTGATGTGGTAGAAATAGATGCAGCATCAAACAGGGGGATAAATGAAATTAGGGAGCTGAGAGAAAAGGTTAAGTACCTGCCAAATGTACTCAGGAAAAAAGTTTATATTATTGATGAGGTTCACATGCTTACGACCGAAGCTTTTAATGCTCTTCTTAAAGTTCTGGAGGAACCTCCCGAGCATGTAGTATTTATACTGGCGACCACCGAGCCGAATAAAGTTATTCCAACTATATTGTCAAGATGCCAGAGGTTTGATTTCCTGCCCATCCCTATGGATAAAATAAAGGAGAGGTTACAGAATATTGCCGGGAGTGAAAAGATATCCATAAGCAAATCAGCCATAGACTTAATTTCAAAATACGCAGACGGAAGCCTGAGGGATGCGGATGGGATACTGGAACAATTAGCATCTTTTGGTGAGAATAAAATAGAAGCTAAGGATGTTATATCACTTCTGGGGATTACGGATCTGGATTTATTATTTAGATTTACCGATGTTTTAATCAGTAAAAATCTGGCTGAAGGGCTTTCTCTGACGTCAAAGATTATAGAAAGCAGCCATAACCTTAAGATATTCGTGTCGGAGTTTCTGGATTATCTGTATGATTTATATGTTATGAAAAATTATTCCAGACCTTTTGAAATGGTGAACATAAGCGAAGATTATAAAGAAAAATATCTGAAACAGTCTGCGGAGCTGCAGAAGGAAGAAATAGAGTTCTATATGGAAATTTTTACGGATTTACTCAGACAGATTAAATGGGGTGAGGATTCCAGGGTATTTTTTAAAGCATCGGTAATAAAGGCGCTAAATTTTATAGCTTCTGATAAACAGGGGGTAGAAAAAGAAACGATGCTTATAAAAGCTCAGCTGGAATCCTTAAGGAAGGAAATTAATAAAATCAACTTAGAAAGAAAAAATGCAGAACAGTCCTATATACCTGGCAGGGAATCTACCGCTAACGGCTACAATAACCAGGAAGATGATTTTGATATTATTAATACCGATGAAATCGACAGAATGGTTGATGAAGTTGAAACCCACGGGAAATATAAAGCCGGTAGCAAGAAGATAGAGAAACAAGATATAGAGGAAGCAGCAAAAGCTAATTCTATCAAAAAAGAAGATGGCGGGGGAAATGATGAATTTTTACTAATATGCAGCAATCTGGAGAAAATTTCCCTGGCTTTAAAAAGAAAAAAAATTTCTGTTTACGCTATGTTTGTAGAAGCGCAGCTCGATAGATTGGAAGACGGTATATTGTATTTTAGTCTTGGCAGAAAGAAAGGCTGGCATAGGGACCATTTAAATAAAAGTATTAATGCCGGCTTAATATCAGATGTAGTCAGAGAGATTACGGGCAGGGATTACAGGGTTAAGTTTGAGATTATAGAAAAAGAGGATGAGGATAGCACAGGGGATAATATTAAGTCAGGTAAAGAAAATAAGTCCGCAGCGATAAAGAAGGATAAAGTGATAAACGGTAGAGCCGGGGATGGAAAGAATCTGAAAAATAAAGAAGGCCGCAAAAGAGGGGATGGGGAAGATGTAATAAGTTATTTTGAAAAAAAATTTGATATAAAGGAGTAAAATTGAGTTTTAACTACGGAAATATGATGAAACAGGCAAAGATTATGCAGCAAAAATTGATGGAAATACAAAAGGAATTAAAAGAGATGGAGTTCAAAGCTTCTGCTGGAGGGGGCGCGGTAAGGGTAAAAGTAAATGGTGAGCAGGAAATTATTGAAGTAAAAATTAACCGTGAAGTGATCGACCTGGATGATATTGAAATGATTGAAGATATAATTATGGTTGCCATAAATGATGCGATAAACCAATCAAAAAGCGAAGCAAAAAATAAAATGTCAGAGCTTACCGGTGGAATGAGTATACCCGGTTTGTTTTAAATGCAGTTTGTGTTTTTCAGGATTTTATGACACTGGATAACTTTTATTTAAGATATTAAAGAAAATCCAGATTAAATGTATTATAAAATAAGGTAAGTTATATATTGTTTATGTCTTTATACATAAAAAGTTTTGAAAATTTAATAAATGAGTTTAAAAAGCTCCCCGGGATAGGGCCAAAATCTGCCAGGAGAATTGTATTTTTCTTGCTAAAGCTTCCTCACAGCGATATCTTAAAATTATCCCGGAGCATAATTGAAATGAAGGAGAAAGTAAGATTCTGCAGTCAGTGCTATGGCCTTAGCGAGGAAGATGTATGCCACATTTGCAGGGATGAATCCAGAGACAGAAAAAAAATCTGTATAGTAGAGGAAGCAAGTGATGTGGATATCATTGAAAAAACAGGTGAATACAGGGGGCTATACCATGTTCTTGGCGGTCTTTTATCTCCGATAGAAAATATAGGACCTGAGGAAATAAGGATACCCGGTTTGCTGGAGCGTGTAAAATCTTATGGTGTTGAAGAGGTAATGATCGCATTAAATCCTACCATTGAAGGGGAGAGTACTGCGGCATACTTGAAAAAAATATTAATGCCTCTGGGGATTAAGGTCACCAGGCTGGCAAGCGGTCTTCCGGTTGGTGGAAATCTGGAATATGCCGATGAAGTGACTATAGGGAGGGCAATAGCAGATAGAAGAGAGCTCTAGCTCCCCGGGGATATTATCTTAAAAATATAAATCTGAATTTGTTAAAAAAGTAAATTAAATATGCTATAATTCAATGATTTTTGTTTTTGTTTTAAATTATGCAAAGTTCGGAATCTCTGCAGTTTATGTCTGAATTATGAACGTGATTTTAATTTATAATTCTGATATATAGAATTTACATATAAAGGAGTAGATTAATTATGAAAGTTATGAAATCAATGGACGGCAATATGGCAGCGGCTTATGTGGCATACGCCTTCACCGAGGTAGCCGCTATTTATCCCATTACGCCGTCTTCCCCTATGGGAGAATATGTTGATGAATGGTCCGCACATGGAAGAAAGAATATGTTTGGTGATGTGGTTAGCGTAAGTGAGCTTCAATCTGAAGGTGGTGCGTCAGGGGCGGTTCATGGTTCACTGGCAGCGGGGTCCCTTACTTCCACTTTTACTGCTTCACAGGGACTTCTTTTGATGATTCCCAATATGTATAAAATATCCGGGGAACTTCTTCCGGCTGTTTTTCATGTAAGTGCCCGTACTCTTGCAACACATGCTCTTTCTATATTCGGAGACCATTCGGATGTTATGGCGGTGAGGCAGACTGGTTTTGGATTGCTGGCTTCTGGTTCAATACAGGAAATAATGGACCTGGGAGGAGTGGCGCACCTGAGCGCAATTAAGTCAAGGGTGCCATTTTTACATTTTTTTGATGGATTCAGAAGCTCGCACGAGATACAGAAGATAGAATTAATAGATTATAAAGATTTAAGGAAACTGCTTGATGAAGATGCTTTAAAGGAGTTTCGCCAGAGGGCTTTAAACCCTGAACATCCGGTCACAAGAGGTACGGCCCAGAATCCTGATATATTTTTTCAGGCAAGAGAATCATCAAACAGGTTTTACGAAAAGGTTCCCGGAATAGTTGAAGGATACATGAAAGAAATAAGCAAACTAACCGGGAGAGAGTACAGGCCATTTAATTATGTAGGTGCCAGGGATGCAGAATATATAATTGTAGCAATGGGGTCTGTTACTGATACTATAGAGGAGACTGTGAATTACTTAAATAAAATAGGAGAAAAGGTAGGGGTAGTTAAAGTGCATCTTTACCGCCCATTTTCTGCGGAGTTTTTCTTGGAATCAGTACCGGAAACAGTTAAAAAAATTGCTGTTCTGGACAGAACTAAAGAGCCGGGTTCAATAGGTGAACCTCTTTATATGGATATTAAGACCATATATTCTGATATTGAAAATAGGCCGGTTATTGTTGGAGGAAGATATGGGCTTGGTTCAAAAGACACAATTCCGGGGCAGATAAAAGCTGTCTTTGATAATTTAAAATCAGATAATCCTAAAAATGGGTTTACCGTGGGTATAAATGATGATGTAACCCATAAGTCTCTTGAAGTAAAAGAAGAGATTGAGACTACTCCGGAAGGTACTATAAGATGTAAATTCTGGGGGCTGGGTGGTGACGGCACAGTTGGTGCAAATAAGGATGCCATAAAGATAATCGGGGATAACACTGATTTATATGCCCAGGGTTATTTTGCTTACGATTCCAGAAAATCAGGAGGACTTACTGTCTCCCATCTTAGATTTGGGAAACATCCCATTAGATCAACCTACCTTATAACCAGCGCAGATTTTGTAGCCTGTCATAATCAGGCTTATGTAACACAGTATGATCTGCTTAAAGGGTTAAAAAAAGGCGGAACTTTTGTATTGAATTGCAAATGGAGCGAAGAAGAGCTTGACAAAAAACTACCGGCAGATATGAAAAGATATCTTTCTCAAAACAATATAGATTTTTATATAATTAATGCCACCAGCATAGCTGGTGAAATTGGACTGGGAAACAGAATAAATATGATTATGCAGGCAGCCTTCTTTAAACTGGCCAAAGTAATACTCATAGATGACGCAATAAAATATATAAAGGAAGCCATAAAAAAGACGTATGGAAGAAAGGGCGAAAAAATTGTAAATATGAATTATCAGGCTGTAGATAATGGTATGGGAGCACTGAGAAAAGTGAAGATTCCCGATGAGTGGAAAGATGCAAAAGAAAAGAAAGAAAAAGAGGGGAAAGATGAGCCTGATTTTATAAAGAATATTTTAAGAGTGATGAACAGGCAGGAGGGTGATAGCATTCCGGTCAGTGCTTTTGTAGGTGCAGAAGATGGCACATTCCCGCAGGGTACAGCAGCGTATGAGAAGAGAGGCGTTGCCATAAATGTTCCTGAATGGCAGGAGGATACCTGTATTCAGTGTAACATGTGCTCATATGTATGTCCGCATGCCTGTATAAGGCCTGTGCTTCTTACCGACAAAGAATTAAAAAATGCCCCGGATAATTTTAAGACACTTAAGGCAAGAGGGAAAGGTATGGACCGGTATTCTTACAGGATCCAGGTAAGCCCGCTTGATTGTACGGGATGCGGAAACTGCGTGGATGTTTGTCCCACAAAAGAAAAGTCACTTATTATGAAGCCCCTTGATTCACAGATGAAGGAGGCTGAGAACTGGAATTTTACTTCAAAAGTTCCTGTCAAAGAAGATGTTGCAAAAATTGATACGGTTATAGGAAGTCAGTTCAGAAAGCCATTACTGGAGTTTTCTGGTGCCTGTCCCGGGTGTGGTGAGACTCCTTATGCAAAACTTGTAACTCAATTATTCGGGGATAGAATGCTTATAGCCAATTCAACAGGTTGTTCTTCTATATGGGGTGGCTCTGCTCCCACTACTCCTTATACAGTTAACGATGAGGGAAAAGGGCCGGCATGGGCAAATTCTCTATTTGAAGATAATGCCGAATATGCATATGGAATGTTTCTGGCTATAAAGTATATGAGGAACAGAATAGAGGACTATATGAAGCAGTTATATGAGATGGCTATAGATTCCGAAGTGAAAGAAGCCTTAAATGAATGGATTGAAGGAAAAGAAGATGTTGATGCAAACAGAGAGTCTACCAGAAAAATATTAAAGTTATTTGAGAAGAATTTTAAGGATAAAAAAGCTAATGAGCTAAAGGATAAAATACTAAATCTAAGGGACTACTTGATTAAAAAATCAGTATGGGCTTTTGGTGGAGATGGCTGGGCCTATGATATAGGATATGGCGGCCTGGACCATGTGCTGGCATCAGGGGAAGATATAAATGTCCTTGTATTTGATACGGAGGTATATTCAAATACGGGAGGCCAGTCTTCAAAGTCAACTCCTCTGGGAGCTGTTGCAAAATTTGCTGCTTCGGGCAAAAAAGTTAAGAAAAAGGACCTTGGACTTATGGCCATAAATTATGGTTATGTATATGTCGCCCAGATTGCAATGGGGGCAAGTCAGAAGCAAACGCTCCGGGCATTTGTGGAAGCAGAGAGATATAAAGGGCCTTCACTTATAATAGCCTACTGTCCATGCATTAACCATGGTATTTATGCCGGTATGGATTATACACAGAGCAGAGAAAAGCAGGCAGTGAATTCAGGATACTGGCATCTATACAGATATAACCCTGAACTTATAAAGACCGAGCAAAATCCTTTTATCCTTGATTCAAAGGAGCCAAAAGAATCATTTAGAGAATTCCTTATGGGTGAAGTAAGATATGCATCGCTTACCAAGTCTTTTCCCGATATAGCTGAAGAACTTTTTAGCAGGGCAGAAGAAGAAGCCAGGAAGAAGTACGAGAAATATAGAGCAATGGCCGGGTCTGAATAGCTGAGTTTAAAGAAGTTTTATTAAAAGATATATATTATAATGATGAGGGGCAAGAAGGATATAATAGTTTTAAAATTCGGCGGTACTTCTGTCGGGGATGTAAGAAAGATAGGAAAAGTTGCCGACAGGGTAATAAAATCCAGAAAAGAAAGTAAGAATGTGGTGGTTGTTGTTTCTGCAATGGGAGATACTACCGACAGGTTAATTGACATTGCGGGTAAAGTAACCCGCAATCCATCCAGGCGTGAAATGGATATGTTAATGTCAACCGGTGAGAGGGTATCGGGTGCCCTTCTGTCAATGGCTATTCAGGAAAGAGGATACAAATCTATTTCTCTTACCGGGGGGCAGGCAGGTATTTTAACAGATGAATTTTATTCTAATGCCAAGATTTTAAATATAAAGATTGATAGAATATTAAAGGAATTAAAAGATGGCAAAATAGTAATTGTGGCAGGGTTCCAGGGTGTCAATGCTAAAAATGATATCACAACCCTCGGTAGAGGAGGTTCAGATACAACTGCTGTTGCGCTGGCTTTAGCAATGAGAGCAAAGTACTGTGAAATTTATACTGATGTTGACGGCGTTTACTCTACGGATCCAAATATAGTAAAAGGAGCAATTAAGCTGGATTCGGTTTCATATGATGAAATGCTTGAACTCGCATCTTCAGGAGCGAAAGTAATTCACCTGAGAGCGGTAGAATTTGCCAGAGAGCACAATGTGGTATTACATATAAGGTCAAGTTTTAATGATAGTGAAGGGACGTGGGTTATGGATAATTTCAGGAACGACAAAATGATGGAAAGGCCGGTAATAACCGGTGTAACTTATGACATAGGAGAAGTAAAAGTATCTATCTTTGGTCTTGAGGATAAACCCGGAGTTGCTGCTGAATTGTTTGGAAGTTTAGCCGAAAAGAATATAAATGTTGATTTAATTGTTCAGAATGTTAGTGAAAAGAACCTTGCTTCTATTTCTTTTACCATAAAAAGGGAAGATATGCCTCTTGCAGAGAAAACCCTTGGAGAGATAAAGAATGTAAGTGTGGAGATGGATGCCGGTGTGGCAAAGGTTTCTATTGTGGGAGCCGGAATGCAGTCACATCCCGGTGTGGCGGCGAAAATGTTTAAGATTCTTGCGGAAAAAGACATAAATATTGAGATGATAAGCACCTCTCCTATAAGAGTTTCCTGTGTAATTAGTAAAAGCAAGATTAAAGAGGCTGTAAAGGCGCTGCACTCTGGTTTTGGCCTCGAATCATAGTAGTTAGAAACACGGCAGTAGTTCCTATTGTATTTATTTTAATATTGTTTTAATATATCCTTCATTCACTTAGAGCTTTAACCCTTAAAATTGAACATATAAACTGAAAAAATTAAAAAGTGGTGGTTTTTATATGAGCAGTAAGGAATATAATGTTGCCGTGGCAGGAGTAACAGGTGCGGTAGGGAAGGTATTCTTATCAATACTGGAAGAGAGGAAATTTCCGGTAAAAAATCTCGTTCCCCTTGCTTCTTACAGGTCTAAAGGTAGGAAAATTCTTTTTAAAGGTGAAGAACTTGAGGTAAAGGAATTAAGGAAGGACTCTTTTAACAATGTGGATATAGCGCTTTTTTCGGCAGGTGCTTCAACCTCCAGGCAGTTTGCAAAATTTGCGGTGGAAAGTGGTTCCGTAGTAATAGATAACAGCAGTGCATTCAGGATGGAAGAGGGTGTACCGCTGGTTGTTCCTGAAATAAATAAAGATAAAATAACCGGGCATAATGGTATAATAGCCAATCCTAATTGTTCAACCATTATTATGGTTGTAGCTTTAAAGCCCATTTACGACCTGTCACCGATAAGGCGCATAGTGGTTTCTACATACCAGTCTGTTTCCGGGGCAGGCGCAAAGGCAATAGCTGAACTTGAGAAACAATCAAGGGATATAATATGTGAGGGTAAAAAGGATATCAAAAGCGAAGTTTTTCCCGTGCAGATAGCCTTTAATGTTATTCCCCATGTGGATGTATTTCTTGATAATGGCTACACAAAGGAAGAAATGAAGATGGTATATGAAACCCGTAAAATTTTTAACGACGATAATATTATGATTTCTGCGACCACAGTAAGAGTTCCCGTTTTTACTTCCCATTCTGAGTCTCTGCTTATTGAAACTGAAAAGAAAATAGAGACTGAAAAGGCAAGAGATGCGCTGGCCAGTGGAGAAGGCTTAATTTTAAAGGATGATTTTAAGAATGCGGTATATCCTACTACCGTTGACTCCTCAAACGGGGATTATGTATTTGTTGGAAGAGTGAGAGAGGACATATCTGTGGAAAACGGTATAAGCATGTGGGTAGTAGGGGACCAGCTGAGGAAAGGCGCGGCGCTTAATGCAATACAGATTGCCGAAGTATTAATAAAAAATAACTAAAATAATAAACAGATTAAGATAGTTCTATAATAATATTTATTACAGATATTTTACCAATCATTACTTCTGTTTTTTCTTTAATATATCAATCCTTTTAATTCTATCCGTAAGTTCTTTTTCAAACCCTCTGTTTGAAGGATTATAATATTTCCTTGATAAAAGCCTGCCAGGAAGGTGAATCTGGCTGACTATTGCGTCAGCGTAGTTATGCGCATATTTATATCCTTTGCCATAACCTATATCTTTCATAAGCCCTGTGGGGGCATTTCGTATATGATAGGGAACGGGGAGTGCCCCAAATTCTTCAACATCTGATTTAACCTTTTTATAAGTTGTATACACCGAGTTACTCTTTGGAGCCAGGGCAAGATAAATCACCGCTTCTATGATGGCCAGGTATCCTTCCGGAGGTCCGATAAATTCAAAACTCTGCCTGGCTGATATTGTTACATTCAGCGCACTGGGGTCAGCAAGGCCGATATCTTCAGATGCAAATCTCACAAGTCTTCTTATTACATAAAGCGGGTCCTCACCGCTCTCAAGCATTCTTACTGTCCAGTAAACTGCTGCGTCGGGGTCACTGTCACGCAAGCTTTTGTGGACAGCTGAGATGAGGTTGAAATGTTCCTCACCGCTTTTATCATAGAGGAGCGCTTTTTTCTGTATTACGTTTTCAACAAGAGCTTTATCTATTTTTAATGTTTTGTGACTGTCCAGATTTGAATATGCACTAACGGCCAGTTCAAGTATATTGTAGGCAATTCTTGCGTCCCCATCTGAAGATTGACTGATAAAATCAATAGTGTCTTCACTGATTTTTATGGTATATTTTCCCAGACCTCTTTCTCTGTCAGTTATTGCTCTTTTTATTAATGTTTTTATATCTTCAGATGATAACCTGTTAAGCACAAAAGTTTTTGTCCTGGAGAGAAGTGCGGAATTAACTTCAAAAGATGGATTTTCAGTTGTGGCTCCAATTAAAATTATGGTTCCCTTTTCAACAAATGGAAGGAAAGCATCCTGCTGGGCCTTGTTGAAGCGGTGAATTTCATCAACAAATAATATGGTTTTTATATTATGTACCTTCTTATTATAACTTGCTATCTCCATGATTTCTTTTATCTGCTTTATTCCAGAGGTAACTGCAGAAAATGATATAAATCTGCTTTTGGTTTTCTCTGCAATGATTCTGGCCAGAGTAGTTTTCCCTGAACCGGGAGGCCCCCAGAAAATTATGGAATATAACCTGTCTTTTTCAATAATCCCTGTTAAAATTTTACCTTTTCCCACCAGATGTTTTTGCCCGACAAATTCATCCAGAGTTAGTGGCCTTATCCTGTCAGCAAGGGGTATGCTGGATATGATATCACCGGTCTCACCGGTCTTAATCTGATCAAATAAATTCATAATATGTTATAAAATAATGAATAATCAGGTAAATATTACTCTACACAGGTATATTATTATTATTTTTATTATAAATCAATTTTACTGATGGGTATGAGTATTCCGTCATAATAGAGTTGCAGGTGTAGATTTTCCCATGAAATATGGTTATTGATATATCTTTATTCTGGTTCTGGCTTTGACGGTAAAACTATCAAACACTGCTTCCCTTTCTAACAGAGTGGTTGTTAAATAATTACAAAAATTATAGTTAAAACAGAATATTTTATAAAGGTACTGTTTTTAAATTAATAGCAATTGACATAATTTTTAATATTCTATTAAATGTTATGGGTGTTAGCTTTTAAAATAAATTTATTTATTTTAAAAAAATACAGGGAGAGGGATATAATATCTAATGCAGGGGAAAAAATATAAAGTACTGGGGATTGGCAATGCTATAGTTGATATTATGGTTAACGTGAAAGAAGATTTTCTTAAAGGGCTTAATCTCCAGAAAGGTTCTATGAGAATTGTTGATGAATATGAGATAAAAAAGCTCTATTCAGCTGTTAAAGCAGTAAAAGAAGTATCCGGGGGCTCGGTAGCCAATACTATTGCAGCCCTGTCCTCACTGGGAAACCCGGTTGCATTTATAGGAAAGGTGGGAAATGACGCTCTCGGAGAATCATTTAAAAAGGATTTAAAATATCTGGGAGTTAATTATTGTACTTTAAATCCCGGCGGTGGACTGCCAACAGCGTGCTGCGTTGTCCTGACCACTCCTGATGCCCAGAGAACCATGAACACCTATCTGGGTATATCGGGACTGCTGGGTCCCGGGGATATTGATGAAGACAGTATTTCGCAGTCGGAGATTATTTATCTTGAAGGCTATCTGTGCGATAGCAGGGAAGCCGGGGAAGCATTTAGAAAAGCAATAGGAATAGCCATAAGAACAGGTGGTAAAGTTGCCTTTAGTCTTTCGGACTCTTTTTGTGTGGAGCGTCACAGGAATGAATTTTTAAATCTCATTAAAAATTATGTAGATATACTTTTTGCAAATGAAGGAGAAATAAAATCATTATTTAAAGTAAAAAGTCTGGAAACTGCGATCCATGAATGTACAAAAATGAAAAATATAAGTGTAATTACCAGGTCAGAGAAAGGCTCTGTAGTGATATCCAATGGAGAAGTGAGAAAAATACCTGCTCGCAGGAACAACGCTGTTATTGACACCACAGGGGCCGGTGATATTTATGCGGCCGGGTTTCTCCATGGTCTTATAAGGGGAAGGGACCCCGAAACCTGCGGGGAAATGGGCAGTATAATTGCATCTGAAATATTGAGCCAGTTTGGCGCACGCCTTGAAATACATGTAATTGAAGTGTTAAATAAAAAAGGTTTTTTAATTTAAATTTTTTCTAAAAACAAATGATATGTTTAAGAGTATGAAAGGGAAAAATATGATTGGAATCAAGAAAGCTGATATAGGTATATTTGGAGGTTCGGGGTTTTACTCTTTTTTTAAAAAAGCGGAAGAGCATGAAATAGATACTCCTTACGGCCCACCGTCGGATAAAGTAGTCATAGGAACCATTGAAGGTAAAAGAGTGGCATTTATGCCCCGTCACGGCAGGAATCATACCATACCTCCCCATAAAATTAATTACCGGGCAAATATTTATGTTATGAAAAAATTAGGCGTAAAACGTATCTTCGGACCATGTGTTGCAGGGAGTCTGCAACCGCATGTAAAGCCGGGCCATTTTGTAGTATGTGACCAGTTTGTGGACAGAACAAAAGGAAGAATTGATACTTTTTATGATGGTCCAAAAACAATTCATATGGCGATGGCAGAACCATACTGTCCGGAGTTAAGAAAAATTGTTATAGAAAGTGCAGATGAACTGCAGATTGAATGCCATCCCAGGGGTACAGTGGTTATTATTCAGGGTCCGAGATTTAGTACCAGAGCCGAGAGTAAGTGGTATTCGGCACAGGGCTGGGAGGTCATAAATATGACCCAGTATCCAGAAATGTATCTTGCCAGGGAGCAGGAAATATGTTATGTAAATATATCTCTTATAACTGATTATGACACTGGACTGGAAGGTCATCCTGAAATAAAACCGGTGACAATCGGCGAGGTAGTGAGAGTTTTTAAAGAAAATAATAAAAAAGTAAAAGACCTTCTTTTTAAAGCTATATCAAAAATTCCTGACAGAAGGAATTGTATTTGCTCGCATGCATTAAAGGATGCAGCAATAAATTAAAGATTTACCAGAATATATAAATTTTTGTTCCTGTATAGATATTCAGGAGAATAGTATAAGAGGAGAAGATTTATGAAAGTAATTGGAGATGTGGAAATTGAAGGGCTAGAAAAATTAAGAAGTGGCAAGGTCAGGGAAATGTTTTCATTTGATGACAGGATTTTAATAGTAACTACGGATAGAATTTCTGCCTTTGACTTTATCCTGCCTTCTTTAATCCCATTTAAAGGCACAGTCTTAAACAGGATATCGGTTTTCTGGTTTAATTATCTTAAAGATATTATAGGGAATCATTTAATTGAGTCAGATGTTAAAAAGTTCCCCAAGTTTTTAAAAAAACATAAAGATATTCTAAGTAACCGGTCCGTAATAGTGAAAAGGGTCAAAATTTTTCCTATTGAATGTGTGGTTCGGGGATACATAACAGGCTCTGGCTGGGAGGAATATAAAAAAACCGGGATGATAGGGGATCTTAAACTCCCGTCAGATTTATCCAAATGCGAGCGTCTTCCTGAAGTTATATTTACTCCGACTACCAAGGAAATATCGGGACATGATATGACCCTGACTATAAATAAGGCAAAGAAAATATTTGGTGCTGAAGTAGTAAATTTCCTGAGGGAAAAAAGTATTGAGCTTTATTTAAAAGCTTCTGAATATGCTATGAGACAGGGTATAATAATTGCGGATACGAAGTTTGAATTTGGAACAACTGATGATGAGATAATACTTGCCGATGAAGTTTTAACGCCTGATTCATCAAGGTTCTGGCCGCTGGAAGAATATAAAACAGGCAGGGAACAAAAAAGTTTTGATAAACAGTATGTAAGGGACTATCTTCTAAGTACTGACTGGGACAGAAGGTCAGCTCCACCTGAGCTGCCACCGGAGGTTATAAAAAAGACATCCGAAAAATATATTGATGCTTACGAGAAAATAACTGGTGAAAAGTTTAAAATATAGAGTCAACTCTTTTTAATCTGGTTAAAATAAACTGCTATTATACATTATTTATTTTATATTAATTAAAAATTAATCCATACAGGAACCGAAATAAACCTTGCCCTGGAGTATGGGTACATCTTTTGAAGAAAACCAGAACTCACCTTCCACCACGGGGTCAATTTGTATCACATAGGTTCCTTTATTAGTTATGTCATTTATTAATACTTCTACGACGGCACTCTCGCCGGGCTCTAAATTATCCAGAAGAGCTGTTCTTGTTGTCCGGTCATAATCTGAATAATCAACATCTTGGCCATAATAGTGATAGCCAATTCTTACCATATTCTGGCCGCTTTTTCTCCAGGCAAAATCAGAGGTATTGGTAATTTCAATTTTTATATAGTTATCAATATCTGTGCATAAAAATGAAGGTATGTAACCTTTTATCTCGGCACCGATCTGAGCGTTTTCGTAATCAACAGGTTCAACAAATTCCTCAAGTTCAGCGATCTCTTCCTCGGAAATGTCTGTTTCTTCTGTGATATCTGAGTCCACATCTATTTTTTCTGCCGGTGTTGGTGTGCAGGAGATAAAAAGAAAAGTTAGAAAAATTGATGTTATGCTTACAGCAAATAGTTTAATTCCGGAAATTTTATGTTTCATGTTCCTTTTCCTCACTTTTTTATTATTTTTTTAGATGCCTTTCAGTAATTTGATAAATAATTATAATTTAAATCCTTTATTTTTTGAATAAAAGAAACAAAAAATATATAATGATTATTGATTATTTTTATAATTAGCAGAAGAGGGCGATATGACATCATTAGAAATAGTGGGCCTGGTTGCAATAATTTTGATTTCAGTTTTTGCATTAATCGGAATAATCATTGCCATACCTTTATTTAAGCTGATAAATAAAATAAAATTTATGGCCGGGAAATTAAACGATAATATTATTCCAGTGGCAGAGAAACTTAATGATACTGTCACTAATTTAAACACTGAAGTCAGTTCGATTACTGACCTGACCCAGAGCATAGGCTCGATAGTGGAACAGCTGGAAAAAATTATACGGCTGGGGAGATTCCTGATAACCAGTCCTGTAATTAAGATAATCAGTACTTCAGCGGGAATTATAAGCAGTTTAATAGAAAAGAATGATGACTTGGATAAAAACAAGGAGGAAAATGATGAATGAAGAACAAAATGAGGAAACAGGAAAAAATTATTTTACCGGGATATTGACATCACTTGTAGTGGGACTTTCTGCAGGTTTTATACTGGGTATTTTATTTGCTCCTAAATCAGGAAAAGAGACCAGGAAGGAAATAAAAGAAAAAAGTGAGGAAGCAATAAGTAAAGGTAAAGAAGAACTGGGTAAAGTTACAGATAAAACAAAAGAGTATATGGACAGGAGTAAAGTTAAACTTGCTGAATTAAAAAGCAGGAGTGAAGACTTTATAGAGAAAAGCAGGGAAAAAATAACTGATATATCCAGAGCTACAGGTTCGGGAGTTAAAGAAGCCGGTGATAAAGTAAAAAAAGTAATCAAAAAAGGGAAGGCTAAAGCAAAAAAAGTAGAAGAGGATTTGTCCTAGATAGGAAAAATAGTTTATATTGATTGATGAGAAGACTGCCAGGAAAGTTTTAAATATATTGCTGAAGAATGGTGCCGATTTTTCAGAAATTTTTATTCAAAAGAGAGCTGTAAACAATTTAAGGTTAGAAGACAGTAAAATTGAAAATTCTACCAGCGGGTATGAGCTGGGGTGTGGACTGAGATTATGGGCCGGAGAAAGTACTTTCTACGCTTATGTGGATTCAATAAAGAAAGATAAGCTGGTTAATGCAGCAAAGGTATTGAGCTCTGTAGTTAATGGAAGCAGCTCAATAAAAGTTTTAGACCTCACCGGGACTAGCAGCTCTTATGATATAAAAATAGAAAAACTTCCTTCCCAAATTAATACTGGCGGGAAAAAAAATATTCTAAAGCTTGTTGATAAGAGTTCAAGAGATTTTAATCCGGCAGTAATACAGGTTACATCTCTTCTTTCTGACCTTGAAGAAGAAATATTTATAGCAAATTCGTATGGAGCTTTTTCTTACGAGAAAGTGGTAAAAATATTTCTGGCTGTAAATGTAGTGGCCAGGAGAGGAAATAATGCAAGAACGGGCTATAAATCAATGGCCCGGACAAAAGGCTATGAAGCATTTGAGGAAAAAGATCCGGTTACTCTGGCTGAAGAAGCTTCTAAAATTGCTGTTACAATGCTAGATGCCGTTAGTGCTCCGACGGGGGAACTTCCTCTGGTAATAGGTCCTGCTTTCGGGGGCGTAATTTTTCATGAAGCATGCGGCCATGGGCTGGAAGCAGATGCAATTTTAAAGGATGCTTCGGTGTTTAAAGACAAAATAGGGAAAAAAATTGCAAGTAAATTAGTAACTGCTGTTGATGATTCCACCATTAAATACAGGTGGGGCTCATATAGATTTGATGGAGAAGGGTTCCCTTCTCATAAAACGGTACTGATAAAAGAAGGAATTCTACAAAATTATATTTGCGACCTGAAGACTTCTAAAAAGATGGGCGTAAAACAAACTGGAAATGGTAGAAGGCAATCATTTAGAAATATACCCATCCCGAGAATGACCAATACTTATATAGATAACGGAAATGAAAAACCCGAATCAATCTTAAGGTCTGTAGATAAAGGCATCTATGCAAAAGAATTTGCCGGGGGGCAGGTTGATCCGGCAACGGGAGATTTTGTGTTTGGAATAAGTGAGGGGTACCTGATAGAAAATGGAAAAATAAGTTTTCCGATAAAAGATGCGATTTTAATTGGAAATGGACCGGATATCTTAAATAAAATAGAGGCGGTAGGGAACAATCTGGATTACGCACCGGGGTTCTGTGGAAAAGATGGTCAGACAGTTTCAACTGAAGTAGGCCAGCCAACTATAAAGGTAAGTAAAATTACTGTGGGGGGGACAAAGAACGGGAATGGATAATAATAGATATAAAATTAGGGGGGACAGGCTTCTTGATATAAGTAAGAATGCTGTTGCCAGGATAAAGAAGTATGGTGTGGACGAGTTTGAGGTTTTTACTGCAAGCTCTGTTGAAAACGAATTGGGAGTTTTCAAACAGAAAGTAGAAACATTAACATTTTCAGATTCAATCGGAATCGGAATAAGGGTTTTTAAGAATAAATCAATCGGGTATGCTTATACTACTGTTCTTGAGAATGACAGCATAGAGGAGTGTATAGGCAGGGCTGTTTCTAATAGCAAAGTTACCGGAAGGCAAAAATATAATTATCTGCCCCGGGGAGAAGAGTTTAATATTAAAAAAAAGCTTATAAGCGATGAGTTATTATTCAGTGAGAATTTGATTGATTATAGTATAGAAGATAAGGTTGCTCTTGCACAGGAACTGGAGAGCCTTACCAGGAGTAAAGATAAAAGGATCACGGATATAGAGAATGTTATGTATGAAGACAGCATTTATGAAATGGCCATACTGAACTCGGCCGGTTTTTGCGACAAATACAGGACGACAAGCTGTATGGTATATATAAATGCAATTTCAAAGGAAGGCAAAGACACTTCTACGGGTGATTTTTTTGGATGCGGCCGCTCACCTTCTGATATTAATATTAACGAAGTTGCAGAAAGAGCAGCAGAGAGGTCTGTTGCAATCCTGGGAGGGAAAAAAATTAAATCAAATATAGTAGATATTCTCATGGACCCGGCTGTTTCTGCGCAGTTTCTGGGTATAGTAGCTGATAGTGTTAAAGCAGATTCGGTACAGAAAAAGAAGTCAGTATTTGAAGGAAAGATAGGGGAAAAGATATTTTCTATTGACCTGAATATATTTGACGACGGAACATTACCCGGTGGGCTTTCTTCCATGCCGTTTGATGGTGAGGGTGTTATAAAGGGGAGAACCGGTGTATTTGAAAAGGGATATCTTAAAACTTATCTTTACAATACATTTACTGCAAGGAAAGATAAAACTATATCAACAGGTAATGCGGCGAGAGCTTCATACCGCTCTACGCCGGAGGTAGGTATTTCCAACTTTTATATGGAGCCGTCCAGCATCAGTTTTGATAAACTTTTAAAGCATATGGGAAATGGATTTTACGTAATTGATATAATAGGGTTGCATTCAGGAGTAAATCCTGTTTCCGGGCAGATCAGTGTAGGGGCCAAAGGATTGTGGATAGAAAATGGCAGGCCTGCATATCCGGTTAAAGAAGTAACTATAGCTACCGATATCTTAAATTTTTGTAAAAGCATAAAGGAGATAGGAAGCGACATTAGATTTATACCCGGCGGCGGTTATGTCGGCTGCCCCTCACTTCTGGTAAGCAGTGTTGCTATAAGCGGAAAGTAAGCCGGAATTTTTAATTTATTTAACCGGCTATTATAAATTTTACATACCCGACCGTCTGGCAGATTATGGTTACTATAATTCCTGCAATAAGTATCCCGATTATTATATGAAGAAGTGCTTTTTTGGGGGGTATGCCAAAAACAAAAGCAATCAATGCTCCTGTCCAGCAGCCGGTTACGGGGAGCGGTATTCCCACAAAAGCTATCAGAGCAAAACCTTCATATTTTTCAAATCTTTTCGAATGGCGCCTGCGGGTATGATTAAAAAGCCAGGTAAAAAACCTTCTGGCAAGACTGCTTCTATTCATAAGAAATGCTGATACGGGTTCAAGAATCCATAATATGGCAATCGCAGGAACTATGTTTCCCAGTACTGATATTATGTAAGTTTCAAAGATGTTCATTCCGTATTTTGAAAGGGCAATGGGAATTGATGCCCGCAGCTCGCCAATAGGAGTCATTGCTGTGAGAAAAGTTGCAATTCTTGGTGATATAAATTCAAGAAAGCCAGATGAATCCATATTATTTTTTTATTTTTATTTAATTTATGCTATATTTTTAAAATTAGTTGATAATTATCAAAAATAATTTTAACCATTATATAAGTTGAATATAATACAGTCAATTATTTTAGGTCTGATTCAGGGAGCCACGGAATTTTTGCCCGTAAGTAGTTCGGGTCATCTGGTTATCTTTCCTTATTTTTTTAGCTGGGAGTATGTTCCGTTATATTTTACAGTAGTGGTTCATTTTGCGACACTTGCTTCCGTAGTAACAATTTTTTACAGGGACATCTTTGAAATAGTTAAAGAAGTTATTCAGGGTATTTTTATAAGAAATAAAAGAAATTCATATAATTTTAAGATTGGTATATTACTAATAGTCGCAAGTATCCCGGCAGCGATAGTGGGGGTTTTACTTGATGATTATGTTGAGAATTTGTTTTCGGAGCCTCTTGCAGCATCAGGTTTTTTACTTATTACGGCATTGTTTCTATGGCTGGGTGAATTTAGGGGAAAAGAGATTGAAGCAAAAATGTCAGGGGATCAGGATATAAGTGAGGGTAAGAATATTTTAAACGGAAAGGAAGATACAGGGGGTGGCTATCCTGTTGCTAAAGTTGGTATTAAAGAAAATGGTACCGGGCGGATAAAATTTAATTTTCCAATAGCATTAATAACTGGTGTAGGCCAGGCTTTAGCTATATTACCCGGAATTTCAAGGTCGGGAGCCACGATATCTTTTGCGCGATTTTTTGGGATAAGAAGAGGAGAAGCGGTAAGGTTTTCGTTCTTACTTTCGGTACCAATTATTTTTGGCTCATTCATATTTGAATTATGGAACTCGTCAGATATTATTTTTAAGAGTGGCCCGGATATTATCCATAACCTGGTAGCCGGTTTTATTTCTTCTTATATAGCAGGATTATTTGCGGTAAAATTTATTGTTTATCTGGCAGGAAAGAGAAATTTAAATATTTTTGCGATATACTGTATCTGTCTTGCACTGGCTGTTCTTATTTTCTATGTAATAAATATATTTATATAAAGGAGAGTGAATATTTAACTTATGAAAGGGGTTATTCTGGCAGGTGGGCTGGGAACTCGCCTCATGCCATGTACTAAAGTTACAAATAAGCATTTGTTGCCGGTTTATGATAAACCAATGATTTATTACCCTCTCAAGACTATGGTGAATGCGGGGGTAAAGGATATAATGATTGTCACAGGTGGAAACTATGCCGGGGACTTTTTAAGACTTCTTGGTAACGGGCGCGAATTCGGGCTCAAGGATATAAGTTATACCTACCAGGAAGGAGAAGGTGGAATAGCCGATGCGCTTAAGCTCGCAGAAAATTTTATTGATAATGATAAAGTAATAGTAATGCTCGGTGATAATATAATCGAAGATGATGTAACGGATTCGATTAAGGAGTTTGAGAAGCAAAAAGAGGGTGCAAAAATATTCTTAAAACAGGTTGATGACCCGGAAAGATTTGGAGTGGCTGAAATTAATGACAGCAGGGTAATAAATATTGAGGAGAAACCCGTGAAACCGAAGAGCAATTATGCTGTTACCGGTCTTTATATGTATGACAGCAATGTATTTAAAATAATTGAAAATCTTAAACCTTCAGATAGAGGTGAGCTTGAAATAACAGATGTTAATAATGAATATATCAAAAGAGGAACCATGGCATATTCAATTCTTAATGGCTGGTGGAGTGATGCCGGAACATTTGAGTCGCTGTACAGGGCGAGCCATCTTGTCAGGGAAGCGTTAGAGAGTAAAAATCTGCCATCATTCAGGTAGTATTTGACGCGAGCCGGTATTCTGTAAGAAAAAATATTAATATTTTACTACTCTGGTTGAATTGCAGTAAAAACATCTTAATACACGATGGGAGCTTTTCCAGCTATTATCCGAGACTAAAAAGGCCCATGTAAGAGAATCTTTCTCATCTTTACTGTCAGTATTCTGGTATATCAGTGCGTTGCCTTCTTCTTTTACCGTGCCGACGAACTTAAAAGTGTTACCACATTCCAGACATTTATACATTTTTTACCCTCCGAAGTGATTTAAAAATAAATTTTTGTTATTATAGGTTATTATAGTATATTATCAGATAAAAACAATAAATTATCAATACAATTTAAATAAATTTTTTATAAAAGTGTTATAAAATTATAAATGTAGTACTGTGGTTTTGGCTGCATAAAATCAATAAGAATATATTTGACTAAAAAAAATACCTCTGATAATATCTTTTAATAATTATTATTAGTTTTTTAAGTGCCATGCAAATGAGAATTGAAAAACAAAAAGTCAGGGTAAAGATTAAAACGGAATCTACCATAGTAAAAGGTACGGTCTACACACTGGTTGACGGAAGGTTGAGTGATTATATAACATCTCAGAAGAATAAGTTCATACCGGTAGCTGATGCAGAAGTATACTATATAGATGGTACCGGGGAAATCATGGATGAAAATAAAGCCAGAAGAGAAATTGTTTTTATAAATGTTGAAAAGATTGAGATGATAGAGTATTTATGATTTCGCAGTGTATTCCATGCAGTGTATTTGTAAGTATATTCTAGGTTAAAAAAAAATAATAGCAAAATAATAGTAATTTTAGAAAGGTGGAGTAATGTCTGAACTTGTTCATCAATTTACCGAATCAAACTTTATCAATGAAGTAATTAATTCGGATGTACCGGTTCTGGTGGATTTTTGGGCTGTATGGTGTGGACCCTGCAGGTTAATAGAGCCTGAACTTGAAAAATTAGCATTAGAAAAAGGAAATGAATTGAAAATCGGAAGGCTCAATGTAGATGATAATAGATATATAGCAATAAGATATGGCATAAACAATATACCTACATTATTATTTTTTAAAGACGGAAAACTTGTCAAGACACTTATAGGAGCTATGCCCAAAGATAGAATATTGAGTGAAATTTCACCATTCTTATAAATTAATGAAAAGGGTTTTTATAGGCACGTCAGGGTACAGTTATGATGATTGGAATATTAATTTTTACCCCCCTGAACTTGACAAAAAAGAACAGTTAAGATATTACAGCAGGTTTTTTGATACAGTGGAAATAAATTTTACCTACTATGCTCTCCCGTATCCCCATATATTTAAGAAAATGTCGGAGAAGGTGGGTCAGGATTTTGTTTTTTCGGTAAAAGCCCACAGCAGCGTGACACATACCAGGGATTTTAAAATTGAAGGGATCAAACATTTTATAATTTCTCTTCAGCCCTTTATTGAGAAAGACAGAATGGGCTCTATACTCCTTCAGTTTCCCTGGGCCTTCAAATTCAGCAAAGAAAATTTGAAGTATCTAAATCGTCTCAGGGAAGATTTCGGTGAACTGGAGCTCAGCGTGGAGTTCAGGAATATTAGCTGGTTAAGAAAAGAAACAATAGAATATCTAAAAGATTTAAATATAGGTTTTTGTAATTTAGATGAGCCCGGGCTTAAAGGTTTACTTCCACCTACGAGTATTATAACCAGTGAAACTGGTTATGTAAGGTTTCATGGAAGAAATGAAATTAACTGGTGGAGACCAAAATACTCTTATCAGAGGTATGACTATCTTTATAGCAGAGAAGAGCTGGCGGAATGGGTACCCAGAATAAAGAAAATGGCGGAAGGCACAAAAAAAACCTTCATATATTTTAACAACCATTACAGAGCACAGGCTGTAAGGTCTGCAAAAATCCTCCAGGAGCTTATTGATAACAGTGATATTTCTACTTCACAAAATTAAACTAATTATATAAAATCTATTAAACGGTTTCAGGGATTTAATTTTATTAATTTGACAATAAGGTAAAAGGGTATGTTTAAAAAAGTTAAAAGCAATGTAGATCTGGTAAAACTGGAAGAAAAAATTCTAAAATTCTGGAAAGAAAGTAATATTTTTGAAAAAACCCTGAAAAAAAATGAATTTAAAGAAAAATTTGTGTTCTACGAAGGGCCACCTACTGCCAATGGAGCACCCGGTGTTCATCATGTCCTTTCACGTGTTTATAAAGATATTTTCCCCAGATATAAAACTATGAAGGGTTATTATGTGCCGAGAAAAGCAGGGTGGGATACTCATGGTCTTCCGGTAGAAATTGAGATTGAAAAAAAGTTAAACATTAACTCAAAAAAAGAAATAGAAGAAATTGGTATAGAGAAATTTAATACTCTGTGCAGACAGAATGTTATGAAATATGAAGGGGAATGGGAAAAACTTACCGAACGTATAGGATTCTGGCTGGATATGGATAATGCTTATCTGACCTATAAGAATGAGTATATTGAAACTGTATGGTGGATATTGAAAAAAATATGGGAGAATAACTTATTGTACCAGGACTATAAAATTGTTCCTTACTGTCCCAGGTGCGGGACTGCACTTTCATCCCATGAGATAGCCCAGGGATATAAAGAAGTAGAAGATCTCTCTATAATAGTAAAATTCCCCTTTGACGGAAAAGAGAATACATATTTTCTTGTATGGACAACAACTCCATGGACTTTAATATCAAATGCGGCTGCAGCAGTGAACCGGGAATCTAATTATGCAGAGGTCAATTTTAATGGTAAAAATTTAATACTGGCAGAGAATTTACTGCAGGGAGTTCTCGGAGAAGGTTCAGGATATAGTGTTAATTCTACTTTTAAGGGCAGTGAAATTATTTCCTCAAAGTATACACCTGTTTATGATTATGCCGGTGGTAACAGCAATGCTTTTAAAATTATTGCGGGGGATTTTGTATCAATTGAAGAGGGTACAGGAATTGTTCATATTGCCCCTGCCTTTGGTGAAGATGATATGAACGCCGGTAGGGAAAATAATCTGCCTGTTGTACAGATGGTGGATGAAGAAGGCAGGTTCAAAAAAGAGGTCAGAAAATTTGCCGGCCTAAATGCTGAAGAGGCAAATTCTAAAATAATTGAAGACCTAAAAGAAAGGAAATTGCTTTTTGATGTTAAAAAAATAAGACATTCCTATCCATATTGCTGGAGATGTGACAGTAGACTTATGTACTATGCAAAAAAGAGCTGGTACATAAAAACTTCCGAGATAAAGGATGAACTTTTAAAATCTAATGAAGAAGTAAACTGGTATCCCGGGCATATAAAATATGGAAGGTTCGGGAAGTGGCTTGAAAATAATGTTGACTGGGCTCTTACAAGAGAAAGATACTGGGGTACACCACTTCCTGTATGGATGGATGAAGAAGGCCATAAAATTTGCATAGGAAGCATAGAGGAATTAAAAGAGAAGGCAGTTAACCTGCCCGAAAATCTGGATCTGCACAGACCTTATGTGGATAATATCATAATAAAGTGTCCTGTATGCGGCAAAGATATGAAAAGAGTGCCCGAAGTAATAGATGTGTGGTTTGATTCCGGGTCAATGCCTTATGCTCAGTATCATTATCCTTTTGAAAACAAAGAGTTATTTAAGGAAAGTTTTCCTGCAGATTTTATATGCGAAGCAATTGACCAGACCAGGGGATGGTTTTATACTCTTCTTGCCATTTCAACATTGCTTTTTAAAAAATCCTGTTACAAAAATGTACTGTGTCTTGGTCTGATAAATGATGAAAAAGGACAAAAAATGTCCAAATCAAGGGGAAACGTTATAAACCCCTGGGATATTTTAAATAAACAGGGAGCAGATGCCCTGAGGTGGTATTTCTTTACCGGCGTGTCCCCCTGGTTGCCAAAAAACTTTTCAATGAAAGCAGTTGATGATGTGATAAGAAAATTTATGCTTACCCTCTGGAACACTTATACTTTTTTTGTAATTTATGCCAATATAGATAATTTTAATCCTTACAATTACGAGCTTGAAGTAAAGGACAGGTTCGAACTTGATCGGTGGATATTGTCCGAACTTAACCGGACTATAAGAAAAGTTAATGACTTAATGGATAATTTTAATGTTACTGAAAGCGGGAGGGAAATTCAAAATTTCGTTGATACTCTTTCAAACTGGTATGTAAGGAGAAGCAGGAGAAGATTCTGGAAAAGTGAAGAAGACAGGGATAAAATAAGTGCCTATAAAACTCTTTATGAATGCCTGGTAAATGTTTCTATTTTGTGTGCTCCTTTTATACCCTTCATGAGCGAAGAAATTTATAAAAACCTTACAGGAAGTCTGGGGGAAGGCGAGGATAGTGTACACCTGGAAAATTATCCTGAGGCTGATGAAAGTGTTATAGATGAGAATCTGAGTTTTAAAATGGATACGGCGCGAAAAGTGGTCAATCTTGGCAGGGCGATAAGAAATAAGGTAAATATTAAAGTCAGACAGCCGGTTGAGAAGGTGCTTGTTTATTTTGAGAAAGATGACAGGAAGAAAGAGGCTATTAATTATTTTAAGAATATTATTACCAGTGAGCTTAATGTCAGGGATATTGAGTTTGTAGGAGATATAAATGAACTGGTTTCTTATAATATAAAGCCAAATCTCCCGTTGCTGGGTAGAAAGTATGGTAGCATGGTCAACTCGATAAAGGAGGCGTTATTTTCTGAAAATCCAGTGAATACTGCGCTCAGGGTTAAAAATAATAAAAATATTAATTTAATGATTGATGGAAAGCAGATAGAAATATTGCCTGAAGAGGTAATTGTTGAGATAAAGAATAAAGAAGGTTTCGGTGTGGAGAGTGATGGTGTATTTAATGTGGGTCTTCCTACCCTGATATCGGAGGATTTGCTGGAAGAAGGGTTTTGCAGGGAGCTGGTCCACCAGATACAGAATTTAAGAAAGGAAGCAGGTTTCCAGATAGAAAATACTATAGAACTTGCCCTGGGGTCCGGAATAAAAGAAAGCATATTGGAGAAATACAGAAATTATATAATGAAGGAAACACTGAGCAAATCAATTGGTTCTGATTTTAAGGAAGATATGTTTGTAAAAAAAGTAAATGTGAATGGCAAACAGATAAGAATTGGCC
Source organism: uncultured Actinomycetota bacterium (assembly GCA_964601205.1). Classification (GTDB taxonomy): domain Bacteria; phylum Actinomycetota; class Humimicrobiia; order Humimicrobiales; family Humimicrobiaceae; genus JAQVEM01. The sequence goes on from CAZRML010000005.1 coordinate 37,073, forward strand.
TGAAGGTTGTGGGAAGTATAAGTTAAGATGAATAGAATAACAAGAAGAAATGTTTTGATGAATTTATATTTTATAATTACCGGTATTTGTATAATGGTAATTGACCAGGTAACTAAATACCTTGTAATCCAGAAGCTTCCGGTTAATAACTCAATAGAAATAATAAAAGGTTTTTTTTATATAACCCATATAAATAATACCGGTGCAGCTTTTGGGTTGTTTCAGGGGTATACAAAAGTCCTGACTGTAATATCAATTATAGCTATTTTTTTAATAGTTCTTTTAAAAACTATACTCAAGATTAATTCTGTTTTCTATAATATATCACTGGGTTTTATTCTGGGAGGTGCGCTGGGCAACCTTGTTGATAGATATTTCGCCGGTAAAGTTACTGATTTTTTTAATTTTACTTTTTTTGGGGCGGTGTTTAATGTCGCTGACCTATTTATTAATATAGGCTTTTGTTTTACTATAATAATAATACTTAAAGAATATTTCGTGAAAAGAAGATTAAGAGGAGTTGAGTAAGAAAGACGAAAGTGTTTTAAGTTTTATAGTAGATACTGGAAGTGTGGGCCAGAGGATTGATAAATTTTTAACTTCTAAAATAAAAGATGTCTCAAGAAGCTACATTCAGGATATAATAAGCAAAGAGAAAGTGAAAGTAAATAGCAAATCCGTAAGTAAGCACTACAAAATTATTGAAAATGATGCAATTGTGGTAGATCTTTCTGAAGAGAAGCAGTCTGATGAGTTGATAGAGGCACAAAAGATAAATCTTAAGGTAGTATATGAAGATGAGTATCTTGTTGTTATATCCAAAGAGCCGGGAATGATAACCCATCCTGTTCCGGGTTTAAATAAAGATACGGTTGTTAACGCACTGCTTTACCATTATGAAAAATTATCAGACCTTTCTGGCAGAAATAGGGCGGGAATTGTCCATAGACTTGATAGGGATACTTCGGGACTGCTTATAATAGCAAAAGATAACCATACTCACAGAATATTATCGGAGAAATTTAAAAACAGGCAGGTAAAAAAAACTTATACTGCGCTGGTATGGAGTAAGTTCTCAGAGAAAAAGGGTGAGATTATTCTTCCAATAGGACGCTCCAGGCTGGATAGAAAGAAAATGAGTATATCAATTGACAGAGGAAGAGATGCGGTAACCAGATTTGAAGTTGCAGAAGAATTCAAGAGCTCTACATTATTAAATGTATTTCCAAAAACGGGGAGGACACATCAAATAAGGGTACACTTAAGTTATATCGGGCACCCTGTGATAGGGGATGACCTATACGGGAACAGTGGTTCAAGAAGCCTGGCAAATGAACTGGGACTGGACAGGCAGTTTTTACATTCGTGCAGGCTGGAATTTCATCATCCTGTGACAGGAGAGAAGATGATACTTGAAGATAAATTATCCGATGATTTGCTTGAGTGCCTTGAAGTTCTGAGGAGGAGTTACAATATGAATAAATGATAAATTATTTTAAGTTTTTATATTTTTAAGTTATTTTTTAAGAAAAGGAGATAATAAAATTGGCAAATATAAGAAGAATAGTGCTGGATGTACTAAAACCTCATTCACCTGGCATGGTAGAACTTTCAATAAAACTTGCCGACCTTCCGGGAGTGTATGGAGTTGATATATCATTAATTGAAATGGACCAGAAAGTTGAGAATGTTAAAATAACCTGCGAAGGTGATTCAATAGGCTATGACAGAGTAGAAAAGATTATAAAACAGAGCGGCGCTTCTATCCATAGCCTGGATAAGATATCAGTAGGAACGAGCCTGATTGAGGAAGTTACCACCCATCAGGATTAGGTTGATCTTATTTCCTGTCTCATAAATATAATATATGATATGGCAAAGCAAATAATTGCCAGTGCTACAATAACAACCAGCTGGGGCCATACCTGTAAAAGGCTCTGTCCGAGAGAAAGCGGGTTAAGCTTCATCTCGCCTGATTGCAGCATGCTATATGACTGCAGGTAGCTAACGGAATTAAATAATATATTTCCTCCTACCGGGATAAGTATCACCATGATAGATTCGCTGAATAAAGTAGCCGGTGATATTTTTGAAATAGCATTTTCAATGTTATAATTTCTTGCTATTTCAGAAAAAGAAGAGCTGTCTGTCACCGGTGCCATTGAATTTGCTATAGCATTGGCTATTATAGGAAGGAAAAACATAAGAAATATCCATATCGCGATAGCAGTTAATATTGATGCTGCTGTTTTCTCCATAATTACAGAAAACAGTATAGAAAGTCCCATCCAGAATCCACCATAAAAAATACAGATAAATATAAAGAAAAAAATTCTTAAGATTTCTTCAGTGTTAGGTGGAACCCCTATGGAAAAAAGTCCTATGCCCGAGATAATAAATACGATACTGGCAATTATTATACCGAGAGTGGTGACGCCGGCTAAAAATTTACCATTTATAAGACTGTCCCTGTAGATTGGCTGGGAAAGAATCCTGCTTAAATTGCCACTGTTTTTTTCACTATTTATAGCATCAAAGCCAAATATTATGCCGATTATGGGTATAAAAAAGCTAATGAATGTTATAAACGAGGGAAGCACATCACCTCCTGTAGTAAACAAATAGAGGAAAACATGTTCATCCAGCGAACCTGCTGCCCCTCTTATGTTGGTGAGAGCCACATAAGTTGATGACAGACCTGCAATGTAAATCAATGATAGAAGAATTAAAAATTTATTGCTGCTAAAGTGATCGGAAAGTTCTTTCCTGTATATAGTTAAAATGCTTCTCATTTTACTCCTCTTTAAAGTATTTTAGATAAATTTCTTCTAATGCGTCCTGCTTCATATCCATTCTGGTTAGTAGCATCCCTTCATTTGATATAAGCCGTGATATTTCCTGTCTTATATCTTTATCGCAAACAACCTTAAGCTGGTTATCGGTAAGGGTTACACTTACTACTCCTTCCAGTTTGTTTAGCTTCTCAATTATTTCGTCTGTTACTTTTTCAAGCTCCAGTTCTATTCTATATTTTCCGCCACCAAATAGTTGTCTCCCTAGACTTTCAACACTTCCCTGGTTGATTAATTTCCCCTTGGATAATATACCCACCTGTGAGCATACCCTCTGTACAAGATTTAGCTGATGTGATGATAGGAGAAATGTAATATTTTTCCGGGTATTAAGGTCGAGTATGGTCTGTAGAATTTGATTTGCCACCTTAACATCAAGACCTTCAGTTGGCTCATCAAAAATTATCAGCATGGGGTCTTTTATAAGAACATCGGCAATTCCCAGTCTTTGTTTCATTCCTTTTGAAAATGTTCTGACCAGCTGGTTTTTATTTTGGGAGAGGCTTACCATTTCCAGAGCTTCGTCAATTTTTTTGGGGATTTCCCTGTAGGGAATATTATTAAGTTCTGCAGTATAGAAAAGATTTCCCATGGCGCTCATATCTTCATAAAAACCTACTCTTTCAGGCAAGTATCCTGTTATCCTTTTAACTTTAAGAGGTTCTCTGGTCGAATTGAAGCCGCCGATGCTGATACTTCCAGATGTTGGTTCCGTAAGTCCGAGCATCATAAGGATAATAGTAGATTTACCTGCACCATTGGGGCCCAGGAGTCCAAATATTTCTCCTTTTTTTATATTTATGTTTAAATTATCCACTGCCATGTGCCGGTCATACTTTTTGGATAAATTTTTAGAAATTATTAAATTATTGTTATCATTCATATTTTATCTTCTTCCCAATCTTGTAAAGATTATGGCAACGCCGACTATAACTATAACAATGATTCCTATGCCTACAATGCCCCAGATAGTAGAAGTTTCCACAGTAACCCGGAGTTCAATTTCGTCGTTACTATTTTCGCTGGAAGCTTTGAAAGTCAATATATAATCGCCTGCAATAGTTTTTTCAGGAGGATTTATAACTACATCAATTTCCTTTTCTTCTCCGGCTTCGATTATATCAATTTCTTTATTATCAAAGTCAACCTGCCAGCCCTCGGGTTCTGTTGAAGTTAAACTTATATTCTCCACAGATGTAGAGCTGTTATTGGCCAGGACCAGTTTATAATGATTATCTTTACCGGAAGTAATATCAGTACTCAATCTCCCGGTTTTTGTGGTAAGGCTTATTTCATAAGTTGCAGTTATTACTGCTGTGAATTCCATAGATTCTTCCAGAGAGTCTCCTTCGATAGCAGACTTAAAAGTAACTGTAAAGTTATATTCTCCGGGTTCCTGCGATGTTCTTGGCGCTGCGACAAGTTTAAGGCTTTCCGTACTGCCTGATTCCAGATTAATGGTACGTGCTTCTGTGGTTCCTTTTGCCACTGCTGCAATCCAGCCTGTCGGGTATTCAACTGTTATGTCAAAGGGTTTTGTTTTCGTATCTTCATCAAGGCCAAAGGGTTCATCTCCAGCCTTATAAATTACAGTGAAGTCAAAATTAAATGTTTCTCCTTCTTCGGCCTGAATTTTAGGAAGGGTGGTTTCGAAAGACAATTCTTCCGGTTCGGGCTCGGGAATAAATTCTTCTTCTGATATTTCTTCTTCCTGCGCAAGTAAAGCTGCAGGCATAACTGCAATAATTGATAATGCAAGAGTCAAAATAATAAAAAATACCGGTAACTTTCTTTTTATAATTTCCAATTTATATCTCTCCTTTGCTAAGCTTTGTTAAATTGCTTAAAATTTTTTGAATTTTAAAAATTTTTATGTGTTTTTTTAAGTAATACAGCTAACCTGAAATTGTTACCCGAAGCTAAATGAAAATTCTAATAATTTTAATGGTAGTTGTCAAGAAGAAGTAAAGATTTGGAAGTAAAGATTTTATATCTTCTTCTGTGTCTCAGATCCAATGTTATAAAGGCGTGAGGAAGAATTATATTTTCTTATATTTGTATTGTCCGGAATGTCTGTCTATTGTAAATAGTAAAAGGAGGTAATAAAATAAGAAAGAGATTTTAATTTGATTTTAATTTTTTATAAATTTTTCTTAATATTTTCAAGTGGGCGTTTGAATTCAGGAATTTGTTTTGACTGCGATATTTATCCGGGTTGAAATTTACCTGATGTAGTACTAAGATATTTCAGGTTTTAATGGTGTTATATTATGGAACTGGAAGAAAAAATCAAAAAAGTTATAGAGGATACGGAAATTATAAGGCATCCTGATAAAATGCTGGCTTCATTTGATTCTACGACTATACATTATTATATGCTAACAACTCCTATGTACCTTGAGTTTGAGGGAAGGGGTTCCGGTGCTGAAACGGTGATCAGAGAAGGAAGAATAGTATGGCAGAAGCCAAAGGTTATCACTCCTTCATATATGCTGAGAGTGGAAGGATTTAGCGGGGAAGCCAGGAAAGCCTTTGAAATGCTTGCTGAAGAGGATGCCGATCTGGCTATGATTCTGTATGGTTTGAGAATGAGCCGCGACTTTGAAAAAATGGAAATAGTTTCTAATTCAATTGCTTCAGTGGCCAGAAATATAACCGGTGACATTGAAAGGAAAAAAGATTCTTACAGTGCAGTTATTAAGGGAGTGGATGAATTCTGGGATGTTTCGCTTTCTAAGTTTATTCAGGAGATCGTTACCAAAAGCGCATATTACTCCCAGCTGCCCGATCTGCTGAGAAACAGCACGGTAAAAGTGGGCAGTGAAGGATTTCCCGTTATTACCCGTGATAGAATGGGATATCCGATTATAGCCAGAAATGAGATAGAAATTCTTTTTAAGTTATTCGAAAAAGGAGAAATTGAGCCGCCTGAACTGAAGCAGGAGCTGGATAGATGGGGATTGTTTGAACAGTACCAGGACAGATTTTTCAAATATTTTAGAAAAAGAAAAAATAGATAAATATCAGGATACTGTAAGTATTTCATCAGGCTCAAGGAGTGATATTCCCGCGTCTTTTCCTATAATTTCAACTTTTATTATTTTTTGAGGTTTTTTCAAATCTATTTTTTCACGGTTGACCACATCAGTAAGCTTCACGATTAGTTCCTGAAAACTCATCTTGTCATAATGCCTTTTTTCCAGGTCCATCATCCATTTCTCTTCTTTTTTTATTTTTGGGACAAGTGATTTTATTGCTTTTTGCATTTCGGCTACACTGGACTTGACCCACTTATCTACAGGAATATAACGGTATGTTCTACCAAATAAATCTTTATTCTTTTTTGAAATTTCTCTTAATTTCTTTACGACATTTTTTGGTTTAGAAACATAAAGAAGAAAAATTCCGCTGTATTTTGACTTCAGGAATGTTGGTTTTGAATTTATTTCTTTAAATAAATTTAAAACTTTTTCTCTGCTGCTCTCAAGATGGGCCGGGTCGTAAGTTATAAGAAGTTTTACATCCATGGTAGATCCTCCTTTTTTTAATTATTCATTAATTATAACATATCAATTGATTAGTTTTATAAAAAGTTAAAGTTATTCTATAATATCAGACAAATTGTTACTTTAATTAATAAAGGGAGAAATAATCAGGTGTTTCACAGACAATCTCTTGAGAGCAGGGTAATTGAGATAAGAAAAGATAAAAATGAGGCAAGCAGATTAATTTCTGAATTTAAGCCATTTATTGCCAGTGTGGCCCAAAAAAGGTCAGGACGGTTTCTTGAATATGGGATAGATGAAGAACTTTCGGTTGGGCTCTCCGCTTTTAAAGAAGCAATGGATTCCTTTAATATAGAAAAGGGGAAGTTTCTGAGTTTTGCCAGGCTGGTAATAAATATGCGGCTTATTGATTATTACCGGAAACAAAATAAAAACAGAGCTTCCGGTATTAAAGCAGGCCTGTCCTATACCAGTTTCAATGTTGATGGAACAGGTTCTTTAGAGCAGTATCAGATGGACGAGGAAAGGCAGAAGAGAGTGCTGGAAATAATAGAATACAGAAAGGAATTAGAAAAGTGGGGGATAAGTCTTGAAGAGCTTGCAGAGATTTCCCCTGGAAATGAGAGCTTAAGAAAGGAATACATGGAAGTAGCGGAGGCCATTGTTAATAACAAAGACATTTTGAAAATACTGATGGAGACAAAGAAGCTTCCTTTAAAAAAGATAGAAGATATTTTATGGGTACACCGCAAAAAACTGGAGCGGGGGCGAATATATATAATAGCAATGGTTCTGGCAATTATAAATAACCTGAGCTATGTAGAAATCTCAAGGGGTGGCGGTAAATGAAAGCAATAATAATAGAAATAGGGAAGGATTACTGTATAGTTTTGACCAGGGATGGTCAGTTCTTAAAACAGAGAATCCCTGCAGGGGTATTTGAGCTGGGAGATGAGATTACCGTTAGTGAGGAGTATGAGTATAAACCTCTTGCATCTAACATAAAATTAATTAAAAATTTTTCCATGGCAGCTTCTGTGGCAATTATTTTGATTGCGGCATCTGTTTTTGGAGTCTGGTATATGAAATATACTGCTTCAAAAGAGGATACTTTCACAACAGGGGATATAATTATCAGGGAGTCGGCAGTAGAAGAAGCAGTAGATGAGACAATAGTCGGGGAAGCCAGGGAAGAAAGCTTCGAAGCAGCTGCCAGTTCAGAAGCCATAGAAGAAAGAAATATTTTTTTCGAAAAAACATACTCTTTCAGCGAACAGAAAGAAGCTGAAGATAATGTCCGTGATATTATAAGTTTTTCATATAAAATTATAGACAATATAAGTTTGAGAGTTAAATTAAATAATATAAGTACTTCATTGAACTTTAACGGAACTTTGAAGCTGGTTATGTTACTTCCGGATAATAGTGAATCAAGTACAGAGATAATTTCCCTTGAGGAATTTGAACCGGGTGAAGTCATAGAACATCCATTATTCTTAAAAACGGGAGAGACAAAATTAAAATTAGAAGTGTCCGGATACGCTTATGGTTCTTCCGGGTCTAATTGATGATTCTTCATGGCTACAACATCAGGTTGATATATTATTAATCAGTGACCACCCGGTCAGAGGAGGACACTGTCAGAAAAAGGGAGAAATTATGTATGCAATCGAAACAAAGTTATAACAAACATATTGTTAATTACATGAATTTTGTCTCTGCCGTTTATAATCAAGTTATGATTAAAATAAATTTATTTTTTCCTGATCTTACAAATATGATTCATTCCCGTCCTTAATTATCTGGAGTTTCTATCGTATATATATTATGAATTTATAATTTTAACCGGGAGGTAATATGAAAAAGGATGGATTTCTCCAGCTTCTTGCTGCTTTATTTATTACTATACTGCTTATCTGTAATGCCCTGTCTGCGGGATGCTCCGGGAAAGAAAACGGGGCAGAAGAAGAAAAACATGTTGAAGAAATTACAGCCGAAAAGTCTGATGAGATAGCATCTTCAGTGAATAAAAATCTTATTGATTCAAATACCCGGTTTGGATTTAAAATATTTAGCGAGCTTATCTTAGAAGACAGTGGCCAGAATGTTTTTATATCCCCCCTGTCCATACTTCTTGCTCTGGCAATGACTTATAACGGGGCAGCGGGTGATACCGGTCTGGCCATGGCAGAAGTTCTTGAGTTTAAGAGTTTTGACCCTGATGAACTTAATCCAGGATTTCATGACCTTCTTACCAGTGTTAAAAATGCGGACAGTGATATCGACCTATCTATTGCCAATTCCATCTGGTACAGACTGGGCGATAAAGTCAAAGAGGATTTTATTGAAAGAAACAGCAAGTATTTTAATTCCGAAATTAATGAAATTGATTTCTCTGCCCCGGGTGCATTGGATACTATAAATGGGTGGATAGAGGAAGAAACCAGAGGAAAGATTGATAAGATGATTCCAGAAATACCGGCAGATGCGGTCATGTATCTTATAAATGCAATATATTTTAAAGGAAACTGGACTTTCCCATTTGATGAGAACCTGACTGCAGACGATGATTTCTATCCCGGTGACGGAACTACCATCAAAGTTCCCATGATGTCACAGGAAGAGAATTTTGGCTACTGCAGGGGGGATAACTTTTCAGGTGTAAGGCTTCCTTATGGTCAGGAAAAGATGGCAATGTATGTAATCCTTCCCGATGAGGGTATAAGTGTTGATGCGGTAATTAAATCACTGGATTCGGAGAAATGGAATGAAATAAAGAATTCGTTCCACGCAAATAAGGTTTCTCTGGTTATGCCCCGGTATAAGATGGAATATGGTATCAAGCTTTTAAATGATGTATTGATTAAAATGGGTATGGGGATTGCCTTTGAACCGGGCATGGCAGATTTCAGCGGTATTTTCTACCGTGAACCCGGTGACAGTCCCTGGATATCACAGGTGCTTCATAAAGCAGTAATCGAGGTAAATGAGAAGGGGAGCGAAGCGGCTGCAGCAACAGTTGTGGAAATGAGGGAATCCGCAATACCGGTTGAGGAAGTAATAGAGTTTGTAGTAAACAGGCCATTTTTCTTTGTAATTGCCGATGACAGGAGTGGAGCTATCCTGTTCATGGGCAAAGTTGTTGAACCATAATAAGGTGATATAAATAAATCAAGCTTAAATCAATTTAAAAATGTAACATTGAATGGCTCCTTAAATTTGCAGTAATAAAAAAGCCGGGATAATAAAAAAATCAAGCTTTTTGAAAAGTATGGTTGAAAAGTATATTTTTTATGGGAAAAATAATCTTTGGACAAATTAAAAATATATTATATAATAACTAACCAGTGCTTTAATAGTTTTTAATTTTAAAATGGAGTAGTAGGGATTTTTATTGGGTGATTAAATAAAATAGAAGAAAGTCTTCTTTTATTCTTCTTGTTTCGTTTATTCCACAATTAAATTAATATAATTTCTACTTCTCTTTTATATATAAAAAAAGCAATTTAAAGAAAGGTATTTTTAAGTGAATAAAAGAATGTATGTAGGTAATCTGGATTATGGCACAACAGATAAAGAACTTGAGGATTTATTTTCTCAGGAAGGAACTGTTACTTATTCAAAGGTAATTACCAGAATGGATGGGAAATCAAGAGGATTTGGATTTGTGGAGATGGAAACTGAAGAACAGGCAAAAGCGGCCGTAGAGAAGTTTAATAAGAGTGAATTTAAGGGAAGAACTATTGTAGTCAATGAAGCGAGAACTCAGAATAAAGGTAACTTTAACTCCCGTGAAGGCGGCCATGGCTATAAGGGAGAAAGAGGCAAGGGCGATTTAAACTACAAGTTGAGGCAGCTGAGAAAAAATATTGGTTAAATTTTGATTTACGCTTGTTTTTTTGGGTATAATCCACTATAGTAGCTGTTGAGTATAGCCAATAATTAAGATTTTGTGACCTTTAAAGTAGTCCGGAGAGACTAAAAAGGAATGAAAAAAATATACATAGAAACATATATTAACAGGGAAGATATTCAGACCTTCTTACTTTTATGGTAAGAAGGTTTTTTTATTGGGTGAAATTTTATGAAAGAAAAGGCATATATATTAGGCGAAAGTGATATAGACAGGGTAATCAGAAGAATTTCGCATGAGATACTTGAAAGGAATAAAGGGCCGGAGAAGCTTGTTTTTATTGGTCTTCAGAAGAGGGGGGTGCCGCTGGCAAATAGAATAGCTGAAAATATTGAAAAATTTGAGGGAATAAAAATTCAGAGCGGTAAGCTTGATATAACCTTTTACAGAGATGATATCGGGCACAATATTAAACCTGCCGCACAGATAACCGATATTAATTTTGATATCGAGGGCAAGAATGTAATTCTTGTTGATGATGTCCTGTATACCGGGAGGACAGTAAGGGCGGCTATGGATGCTCTGATTGATTTTGGAAGGCCGAAGTCAATACAGCTCGTAGTTTTAATAGACAGGGGGCACAGGGAGCTTCCCATAAGAGCTGATTATGTGGGGAAAAACCTTCCTACCTCAAGGAATGAGTCTGTGGAAGTTAAATTAAAGGAAACTGATGGAGTGGATAGTGTTACGGTTTCGGGCAAGGAGTAATGATGTTAAGGAAAAAAAGTATAATAGATTCAAACAGTCTCAGTCCTGAAGATATTATGTTAATACTTTCAAATACAGATTCTTTTCTTGAAATATCAGGAAGGGATGTAAAAAAGGTCCCGGCTCTGAGAGGTAAAACAATAGTCAACCTGTTTTTTGAGCCCAGTACAAGAACTAAAAGTTCATTTGAGATAGCCGCCAAGAGACTCAGTGCAGATATAATAAATTTTTCTTCCTCTACCAGCAGTATTGTCAAAGGGGAATCTATTATTGACACCTTAAAAACGATTCTTTCAATGAACGTTGACCTGGTTATTATAAGGCACAGTGACAGCGGGACAATTAAAATGGCGGACCGGATTGTAAAAGTTCCGGTAATAAATGCAGGCGATGGAAAATATCAGCATCCCACCCAGGCTCTGCTTGATTTATATACAATAAAAAAGAGATTTGGAAATTTTGAGAATCTCAGGGTAGCCATTGTTGGCGATTTTATAAATAGCAGGGTGGCGAAATCTAATTTAGGTTTATTTGAAAAGATGGGTATGAAAGTAACCATAGTTTCACCGACAATGCTTCTTCCGGAGGATTTTTCAAAAATGAGCGTGAAGCACTGTATAGATGATGTAATAGAGGAATCTGATATCGTCTATATGCTCAGGATGCAATTTGAGAGGCAGCATAGAAAATTTTATCCGTCAATAATGGAATATAACAGGTTTTTAAGCCTGAATATGGATAGGCTGAAAAGAATGAAACCCGGCTCCATAGTTATGCACCCCGGGCCGGTTAACAGGGGGATAGAAATCAGTGATGAAGTTATGGAAACAGGAGGCAGTCAGGGAGAAAAAATAGTGATTAACTACCAGGTTACCTATGGGGTAGCTGTAAGAATGGCGATACTTTATTTGATATTAAGTTAAAAATTTAATTACATTTTAATTGGTATGATGAGCAATAATAAAAATATTCTTATAAAATCAGGCAGGATAATTGACCAGTTGCAGGGAAAGGAACTTTACTCTGATATTCTGATAAGAGACGGTATCATAACCGGGATAAAAAAAGAAATCAAAAGCACGGAAAATGGCGTAATAGAAATTGATGCAAAAGGCTGTGTCATATCACCGGGATTTGTGGATATGCATGTGCATTTCAGGGAACCGGGATTTGAAGATGAAGAAACGATTGAGTCGGGGGCAGAGGCAGCAGTTAAGGGAGGAGTAACTACAGTTGCCTGTATGGCCAATACCAGACCGGTTATAGATAACCAGTCTCTGGTAAAATACGTTCTGGAGAAATCCAGAGGTTCGGCGTGCAGGGTGCTGCCGGTAGCTGCTATGACCAGAGGGCTTGAAGGGAAAGATATTACTGAAATGGGGCTTTTGTCGGAGGCAGGAGCAGTTGGTTTTTCTGATGATGGTATGTGTGTGAGAGACAGTAAAGTAATGTATGAAATCATGCGCTATTCCAGGCAGTTTGGTCTGCCATTAATTTTACATGAAGAGGATGATTTTATCTCTGGTGAGGGTCTTGTTCATGAAGGCTACTACTCAACTATGCTGGGTTTGCAGGGCATATCCAGTTTAAGTGACGATTTAATGATATCCAGGGATATCGCCCTGGCCAAAAAAAGCGGTGCAAGGATTCATGTGACCCATTTGAGCACCAGAGGTAGTGTGGAAATGATAGAGAGAGCAAAAGACGAGGGGGTAAATATAACCTGTGATGTAACACCCCATCATCTTTTTTTTAATGATAGTTACCTTACGACTTTTAATACCAACTTTAAGGTTAAGCCGCCTATAAGAAGCGAGGAAGACAGGCAGGCACTTATTGAGGGTATAAAAAAAGGAGTTATTGACGCTATAGTAAGTGACCATGCGCCTCATCTGGATATAGAAAAAAATACAACATTCAGGCTTGCCAGCTTCGGGACCATAGGCCTGGAGACACTTTTTAGTGCCGCTTTTACTAAATTATGTGTGGAGGAAAAGATAAGCCTGTCTAAATTTATAAATTTAATTACCGCCTCACCGTCCAGGATAATTGGCGTTAATGCAGGGAAAATAAAAGTCGGGGAGATCGCCAACATTACAGTTGTTGATACAGAAAAAGAAGAAGAGGTAAAAAAAGAAAATATCGTCTCCAAAAGTAAAAATAGTGTTTTTATCGGGCATAAACTAAGGGGGAAGATAATCTGCACGATTAGCGGGGGTAAGCTAGTTTATAACGTTAGCAACATCAGGGAAGAAGGATAAAATTTTGGAAGCAAATTTGTTTTTAGAAGACGGGATGCTATTTAAGGGTAAAAATATAGGATGCAGCGGAGAAACAATTGGTGAAGTAGTTTTTAATACTTCAATGATCGGTTACCAGGAAGTGTTAACAGACCCCTCTTATTATGGACAGATTGTGGTGATGACCTATCCCGAGATTGGAAATTATGGCGTAAATAGTATGGATATTGAATCGGATAAAATACAGGCCAGGGGTTTGATTGTAAAGGAGTGCTTTGATTTCTACTCTAACTGGAGAGCGGAAGGCAATCTTCAGGATTATTTAAAAAAGAATAATATTGTGGGGATTGAGGGAATTGATACCAGGCAATTGACCATACATATCAGGCTTGAGGGTTCAATGAAAGGTATTATTTCTACTGAAACTGACGACAGGTGTGAATTAAAAAGAAAGCTTGATGATTATCCATCTATTATTAAAAGTGACCTGGTAAAACATGTTACCTGCAGTAAACCATATATTTACAATCCCGGCATTAGTGATTATAAATATGTAGTTGTTGTGATGGATTTCGGAATAAAAATGGGTATCTTAAAATGCCTGGACTGGGAAGGGTTCAGGTTAATTGTTGTGCCGGCTTCTACTGGAGCCGGGGAGATATTAAAATATAACCCTGATGGTATACTGCTGTCCAATGGGCCGGGTGACCCTTCGGCTTTAAATTATGCAATTGATACAATTAAAAAATTAATTGGCAGGAAGCCGATATTCGGGATTTGTATGGGGCATCAGCTCCTGGCGATTGCTATGGGGGCAAAGACTTATAAGTTAAAATTCGGTCATCATGGTGGTAACCATCCGGTTAAAAATCTGGAAACGGGAAAAGTTGAAATAACATCCCAGAACCATGGTTTTGCCGTTAGTGAAGGGTCATTAAAAAATATCAGGGGTACTGATTGTGGTATAACGCATATCAATCTTAACGATGGCACTGTTGAAGGATTACAATACAAAAAAATAAATGCATATACCATACAATTTCATCCGGAAGGGAAACCCGGCCCGCATGACTCAAGATATATTTTCGGTAAGTTTGTTAGTTTAATTAAGAATTTAAAAAAATAAATAGTGGAAAGATAATATATGCCCAGGAGAAAAGATCTAAAGAAAATATTACTGATAGGCTCGGGTCCTATAGTTATCGGTCAGGCATGTGAATTTGATTATTCAGGAACCCAGGCCTGTAAAGTTTTAAAACAGGAAGGTTACAAAGTGGTACTGGTTAACAGTAACCCTGCCACTATTATGACCGACCCGGAATTTGCGGATAAAACTTATATTGAGCCGTTGACCCCCGAATTTGTAGAAAAAGTAATAAAAAAGGAAAGACCGGATGCAATGCTCCCCGCACTGGGAGGGCAAACGGGGTTGAACATGGCAGCTGCCCTATCAAATGAAAAGATTTTAGATAGATATGGAGTGGAGCTTATAGGAGTTGATATTAACGTTATTAATAAAGCTGAAGACAGGGAACAATTTAAAGAAGCCATGAACAGGATAGGTCTCTATGTTCCTCCCAGCAGTTATGCTCATAGTTTAAAAGAGGCTCTGAGTTTCAGTAGAAAATTAAAATTCCCGCTTGTGGTAAGACCAAGTTTTACACTCGGAGGATTGGGTGGGGGAGTTGCGTTTAACAAGGAAGAGTTTATTGACATAGTCACCAGGGGACTTGACATCTCGCCAAAATCCGAGGTGCTGGTAGAAAAATCGGTTGCGGGATGGAAAGAAATTGAATTAGAAATGATGAGGGATATAAACGATAATGTGATTATAATATGTTCCATAGAAAATTTTGATCCGATGGGTGTACATACCGGTGACAGTATCTGCGTAGCTCCGGCCCAGACACTAACCTACAGGGAATATCAGAATATAAGAGATGCAAGTATTAAAATAATGAGGGAGATAGGGGTTAATGCCGGTGGGTCAAATATCCAGTTCGCGGTGAATCCTGAAGATGGAAAAGTAGCGGTTATTGAATTGAATCCGAGAGTATCAAGAAGCAGTGCGCTGGCTTCCAAGGCAACCGGTTATCCGATTGCTAAAATTGCCACCAAGCTTGCAATAGGATATACCCTGGATGAAATCCAGAATGATATTACTCGTAAGACACCTGCCTGTTTTGAACCTTCAATTGATTATGTAGTGGTAAAGTTTCCCAGATGGACATTTGAAAAGTTTCCGGGAGCTGACGCCAGCCTTACAACCAGGATGAAATCCGTTGGTGAAGTTCTTGCAATTGGCAGGACCTTTAAAGAAGCTCTTCAGAAGGCTATAAGATCTCTTGAAATAGATAGATATGGGCTTGGTTCCGATGGAAAAGATGACATAAAGGAAAAATTACTGGAGAGCAAGCTGACCATTCCCAACCAGGATAGAATTTTTTATATTAAATATGCCTTCCAGAGTGGAATGAGCATAGAAGAGATATCCAGATATACAAAAATAGACCCCTGGTTCTTATATAACATAAGGCAGCTTGTTGAATTTGAAGATTCTTTAAAAAAATACAGTTTAAAAAGTATTACCGGAGAAATATTATATGAAGCTAAAAAAAATGGATATTCTGATGAGCAAATAGCTTATCTTTGCAATTCCAGCGAAGATGAGGTAAGGGCGCTGAGGAAAAGTATGAACATAACTGCTACCTTTAAGACTGTTGATACATGCGCCGGGGAATTTGAGGCTTATACACCTTATTATTATTCTACTTATGAGACCGAGGATGAGACTTCGTCCTCAGATAGAAATAAGGTTATTATTCTGGGAGGCGGACCGAACCGCATTGGCCAGGGGATAGAGTTTGATTATTGCTGTGTTCATGCTTCTTTTGCCCTGCATGATGCAGGTTTTGAAACCATAATGATAAACTGCAACCCGGAGACTGTTAGTACTGATTATGATACTTCAGATCGTTTATATTTTGAGCCTTTAACTTTTGAGGATGTCTTAAATATAGTAGAAGCGGAAAAACCTTACGGGGTAATAGTGCAGTTTGGGGGCCAGACTCCACTAAAACTTGCCCAGAGGCTGCAGAATTCCGGCGTAAATATTCTGGGTACTTCTCCTGATAGCATTGACCTGGCTGAAGACAGAAAAAGGTTTGGCGCCATGCTCAGGAAATTAAATATTCCCCAGGCAGAGAATGGAACAGCTATGGATGTTGATACAGCAAAAAAGATAGCGGAAAAGATAGGTTACCCGGTGCTGGTCAGACCTTCATATGTGCTGGGGGGCAGAGCGATGAATATAGTCTACAACGAAGACAGTCTCATAGATTATGTAAAAAATGCTGCAATAGTTTCAAATGATAGACCGGTACTGATAGATAAATTTCTGGAAAGGGCAATAGAAGTAGATGTTGATGTAATCTATGATGGGGAGGAGATGTTTATTGGTGGAATTATGGAGCACATAGAAGAAGCAGGAATACATTCAGGTGATAGTGCCTGTGTAATACCGCCATTTACTCTGAGTAAAAAAGTCATTGAGACTATTAAAGATTATACCCACAAGATGGCAGAGGAACTGAAAGTAATAGGACTTATGAATGTTCAATATGCCATAAAAGATTCTGTGGTTTATGTACTTGAGGCAAACCCGAGAGCTTCCCGTACAGTTCCCTTTGTGAGTAAATCCATAGGTGTGCCGCTGGCGAAGATAGCATCTCTGGTAATGACCGGAAAAAAGTTAAAAGAGATAAAGTTTAAAAAAGTTGACTCTACATTGCTTGATTACTTTAGCATCAAGGAAGCAGTACTCCCGTTTAATAGATTCCCCGGAGTTGATACTGTGCTGGGACCCGAGATGAAATCTACAGGGGAAGTTATGGGAATTGACAAAAGCTTTGGCATAGCTTTTGCAAAAACACAGATTTCCACAAACCTAAAATTTCCTACCTCGGGCTCTGTTTTTATTAGTGTTAATGATAAAGATAAAGAGGCTATAGTGGGTATTGCAGGTAAATTATCCGGACTTGGCTTTAAAATAATTTCTACTATCGGGACGGGTGACACTCTGGAGAAAGAGGGTATAAAATGTGATAAAGTTTTGAAGATAAGAGAGGGCAGACCAAATGTTCTGGATATGATAAAGAATGGAGAAATTGACCTGATCATAAATACACCTGAAGGCAGTGTTGCCAGAAGTGATGGTTATTATCTTAGAACTGCGGCAGTTCTTCGCAATGTACCTTCTGTAACCACAATATCGGGAGCTTCTGCCATAGTACAGGGAATACAGGAAATCAAAAATAATTCTAAATTAAAAGTCAAACCCATACAGGAGTATTGATGAAGATACTAAATGGAGAAATAATTTCTAATGAGAGATATGGTGATAATCTGAACAGAATAGGGGTTTTTTCACCTTATATATGCAATGAAGCCCGGCCGGGACAATTTGTCAATATAAAATGCTCGCCGGAGGGGACCATGGACCCTTTTTTAAGGCGCCCGTTTAGTATTTTTGACGTTGAAAAAAATTTTAATGTTTTCTCTATTTTATTTTTTGTCAGGGGAAAGGGAACAAAATATCTATCAAACCTGGAAAAGGGTGATAATCTTGATTTTGTTGGTCCACTCGGGAATGGTGTGGATTTAAACATGGCCGGGAAATCTATTCTCTTAATAGGAGGGGGTATTGGTATAGCCCCCCTGCATTTTATAGCAACAGAAGCTAAAAAGTTAAAAAAAGAGGTTTTTTTTGTAGCAGGATTCAAGGATAAAAGTTATATCAGGTGGGAAAGAGACCTGATTGAACTAAACATAAATTACGCTTTTCTTACTGAAGATGGTTCCTGGGGGGAGAAAGGTCTGGTTTCAGATTATATACGGGAAAATATTGAGGTGTTTAAGGATTATGATATATACTGCTGTGGGCCGGTAAACATGTTAAAAAAGATGCAGAATATTTATGAAAAAACAGATAACAGATTGACTGCACTACTGGAAGAGATGATGGCATGTGGGGTAGGGGTCTGTAATGGATGTGTGGTGAAAATTAAAAAAGGGAAGAGAGGATTTTCCTATAATAAAGTATGCAAGGATGGCCCTGCATTTGATTTAAGGGAGGTAATATTTGACTGAGGAAAGCAGGCTTTTTTCTTATATTGAAGATAATGCCGGTGATGGCCCGAAGCTTGCGGTAGAACTCGGAGATATAAGGTTAAATAATCCTGTAGTTATGTGCTCCGGTACTTTTGGCTATGGCGAGGAGTATCATAATTTTTACGATACTTCTTTACTGGGGGGAGTGACCACAAAGAGTTATTCACTAAAACCCAGAGACGGTAATCCTCCACCAAGAATTTGTGAAACAATGGGAGGAATGTTAAATTCCATTGGACTCCAGAATGATGGCATAGACAAATTTATAAAAAATCACCTCCCGGGGGCTGAAAAGCTGGGATTAAAAATCATTTTAAGTATATTCGGCCAGGATCTTGAAGAGTTTAATATGCTGGCTTATAAAATCTCGGACATAAAGAAAAAAATTATAGCGGTGGAGCTTAATCTTTCCTGTCCCAATGTTGAAAGGGGAGGCATGGCTTTTAGTACCAGACCTTCGGAAGTAAAGAAAATAGTAAAATCAGTGGTGCAAATTTTAAAATTTCCAGTAATAGCAAAATTGAGCCCCAATCAGCATAATTTAATTGAGGCTGCGAAAGCTGCAGAGAAAGGTGGGGCCGAAGCAGTATCAATTATAAATACTCTGGTGGGCATGGCCATAGATATTGAGACATTTAAACCGAAATTGGCCAGTGTTACGGGAGGACTTTCAGGGCCGGCGATAAAACCAGTTGCTCTTGCCAGCGTGTACTCTCTGTCACGCGAAAAAATTCTTCCCGTTATCGGAATGGGAGGTATTTTCAGCACAGAAGATGCACTGGAGTTTCTGGTAGCAGGCGCGAGTGCAATTGGTATTGGAACGGCGAACTTTGTTCAGTATGATATAGGCAGCAGGATACTGGACGGATTAATAGATTATCTTAAAAACAAGAAAATACATGATATCAATGAAATAATAGGAAAGCTCAAAATATGAGAGATAAAAAATTATTATTAAAGGATAGGTTGATTATAAGTATTGACAGCAGTAGCAGGAAAGAAGTTATAAAACTGTGTAAGAATATATCCGGTAAAGTATCCACTGTAAAAATAGGGCTCCAGTTAATATACAGTCTGGGCACAGGCATTATCGGCACTGTAAAAAGTTTTGGCTACCGTGTAATGCTTGATGCAAAGCTTATGGATATCCCCAATACTGTAAGTGCTGCAGCGGCGGCCATAGTAAATCTTGATGTAAGCGCTGTTACAGTCCACGCTCTCGGCGGAAGGCAGATGCTTGCAAGAACAAGAAAGGCCGTTGAAGAACAGGCAAAATTAAAGAATAAATTAAAGCCGGTTCTTTTTGGAGTAACAATACTTACAAGCCTTGATGATAGCGATATTAAAAACCTGGGATTCAGGGATAATTTTTTAAGCTCGGTTTTAAATTTATCAGAGATTGCTGTTGGGTCGGGTATGGATGGGGTAATATGCTCCCCCAATGAAGTAGAAATGGTAAGAAGAAAAATAGGCAGTGGGTTTTATATAGCCACTCCCGGCGTAAGGCTTCCCGGGGATTCAGCAGATGATCAGAAGAGAATAAATACACCGGGAGAAGCACTATCAAGAGGAGCAGACTTTATAATTGCGGGTCGCTCTATTACAACTAAAAAGAATGTACCGGAAACAATAGATAGGTTTTTAGTAGAGATAGAAAGGGGCATACATTTATGATTAAAGTGATAAGCCAGGTTGAGGGAATTGATGTATTTAAAATATTAAAGGAAACAGGTTCCATAATGAAAGGTCATTTTAAATTAACCTCGGGTTATCACAGTGATTACTACTTACAGTGTGCCCGGCTTCTGCAGTATCCTTACATTACTTTTAAACTCGCCGGTAAGGCTCTGGAAATAATAGAAGGAGAAATTGATATAAAAAAGGTAAATACCATAATATCACCGGCAATTGGCGGGATACTATGGGGTTATATGCTTTCATATGTAGCAGGGCTAAGGATGATTTTTACAGAAAGAAAAGATTCAAATATGGAACTGAGGAGAGGTTTTGGAATAAGGGAGGGGGAGAGTGTTATAATTGCTGAAGATGTAATTACCACCGGCGGTTCTGTGAAAGAGGTAATAGATATATGCGAGGAATATGGTGCCACGGTAAAAGCGGTAATAAGTATAGTAGACCGTTCGGAAAAATTGAGATTTAAGTGTCCATACTATTATTTAATTAAGTTAGATATTGATAAGTACGAACCTTCAGATTGCAGACTGTGTAAGGAAAAATATCCACTGGAGTACCCCGGTAGCAAAAAAAATATTTAATTGGATTGGTTGGTAAAAAAAGTTGATATTAAATATATATATTTGTATACTCTAATGTATCTAATTTTTTTATTTCAAAGGGAGCTGCATGTCTTTAAATAATTTAAGCGAAGGTGATAGAAAAAAGGGGCTGGAAAAAGCAAGGTTGATAAGGAAAAAAAGAGCCGAGATAAAAGATATGCTTAAAGAAGGGAAAACAGATATAAAAGTGCTTTTCAAAGACAGGGAACTCTTTGAAAAATATATAAGCAATATGAAAGTCCTGGATTTAGTGGGCGCTCTACCGGGTAATGGAAGGGTAAATGCTTTAAAGATCTTAAAGAGCTTAAAAATAAGCCCTAATAAAACAGTTGGGGGCCTGGGCAAAAATCAAAAGTGTAATTTTTATCAGTTTTTCAAAATTAATTAAACCGGGACATCTTAAATACTTCTATGGCAAGCAGAGGAAAATTATTTATTATTTCCGGACCTTCCGGTTCAGGTAAGAGCAGCCTGGTAAATGATATTGTAAAGAAATCAGATGATTTTATTAGATCAATTTCTGTTACTACAAGGCCCAGGAGGGCCGATGAAAAATATGGGGAACACTATCATTTTGTAACCAGGGATGAATTTTATGAACTTGTGGAAAAAGATATGTTATTGGAATGGGCATCTTATGGAGGATGTTTGTACGGGACCCCTAAAAAATTCGTAACCGAGAAACTGGAAGAGGGCAAGAATGTTATACTTGTCATTGAGGTCCATGGTGCGATGCAGGTTGTTGAGAAATTAAAAGATGTTTATCTTATTTTTATTACAGCTTCTTCATTTAATGAGCTAGAAAGACGAATCAAGAAAAGAGGAGCTGAGAATCCGGAGGAATTAAACAAAAGGCTGGAAATTGCCAGGGAAGAAATTAAGTATGAGAAATATTACGATTGCATAATTGTGAATAGCAATTATAATGAAGCTTTGATTAATTTAAAAAAAGTGTTGGATACTCGCAAACGGGAGGATTAAATAAAGAATGAAAATACAGTATCTTGATGAATATATAAAGAGCGTGGGCAGCAAATATAAATTATGTATAGCAGTAGCCAAAAGAGCAAGAGAACTTGGTGAATATTTATCAGCACAGAAGAATATGGAAAGAATCAGCGTGATAAAGCCGCTGGTTGATATTGAATCACATGACCCGCTGGAGATTGCTTTTAATGAAATAAAAGAAGAGAAAGTAACTTTTAATAAGAAAAAGGAAAATACGTAAATTTGGCTTCTGATAAATCAATTTTTTTCAATAAAAAGATAATCCTCGGAATAACTGCATCTATTGCTGCATATAAATCAGCTTCAATTTGCAGTAGATTGGCCGGTAAGGGTGCAAGCGTGATTCCGGTAATGACCACGAATGCTCTTAATTTTATATCTCCCATTACATTCAGCTCAATTTCCGGAAATAAAACAATTGTGGACCAGTTTGCGAATCAAAATAGAATCGGCCATATATATATTTCACATAGTGCGGATGTTTTTTTAATTGCCCCGGCTTCGGCTGATGTAATATCAAAACTCTCTTATGGTGTCGGGGATAATTTTCTTACAACGGCGGCAATGGCTGCAAGATGTCCTGTTCTGATAGCGCCTGCAATGAATGAAAGCATGTATCTTGATAATATAATTCAGGATAATATCCGGAGATTAAAAGAAAGCGGAAAATATTTTTTTGTAGGGCCGAAGAGTGGAAGGCTTGCCTGTGGTGAAACAGGTACGGGAAGGCTTGAAGATGAAGACGTAATAATTGAAAGACTTAAAGAGCTGCTGGTTTGCAGCAGAGACCTCAGGAGCAGGAAGGTAATAATCACAGCCGGCGGCACCAGGGAGTTTATTGATGCTGTTAGATACATTTCTAATAAATCAAGTGGAAAAATGGGATATGCTCTGGCCGAGGAAGCTTATTTCAGGGGTGCCCGGGAGGTAGTTCTTATAAGTGCGGCTAAGAGTATTGCCAGACCCTACGGAGTTAAAGTTGAGAGTGTAGAGAGCACAGAAGATATGAAGAAGTCACTGCTTAAGTATTTTGAAAATGGTGATATTATAATAATGGCAGCAGCTGTAAGCGACATAGTACCTCTAAAAAAATATAATTTTAAGTTAAAGAAAAAAGATGATATATTATCCAGAATAAGCTTTAGGGAAAACGAGGATATTCTTAAATTTTTAGGTAAGAGAAAGAAGAAAAATCAGTACCTGGTTGGTTTTGCTGCGGAGCATGGAAGTGGTGATGAAGAAATCCTGGAAAAATTTAAAGACAGGAATGTTGATATGATTATTGTTAATGATATATCTAAAGAAGGCATAGGGATGGAAAGTGATTATAATGAGGTTAGAATAATAAAATATGGCATTTCTGTAAAGAAGCTTGAGAGGAACAGAAAAAGAATCATTGCCAGAGGAATCTGGGATGAGATTATAAAAAATTTTGATAGATGAGAAAAAGAGGCAAAAATAAATAGGAGGAATAATGGTAAAGAAGAATAATTTCCTGTTTACTTCGGAATCAGTTACCGAAGGACATCCAGATAAAATGGCCGACCAGATTTCCGATGCAATTCTTGATGCTATGATAGCCGATGATCCCGGATGCAGGACTGCTGTTGAAACTTTGCTCAAGACAGGAATAGTATTTGTGGCAGGGGAAGTTACTACTTCAACTTATGTAGAAATACCTGATATTGTAAGGGAAGTGGTAAGGGACATAGGGTACACCAGAGCAAAATATGGATTCGATTGCGATACCTGTGGAGTTATTTGCTCTATTGGAAAACAATCGTCTAATATATCCCAGGGTATCAACAATGCCTATGAAGCCAGATTTGGAAATGGCTACGAGGATGAGTTTGATTCCCAGGGTGCCGGTGACCAGGGAATGATGTTTGGCTATGCCTGTAATGAAACAGAAGAATTAATGCCTCTGCCAATCCAGCTTGCTCATAAACTGGCACATCGTTTATCTGAAGTGAGAAAAGCCGGGATTCTACCGTACCTCAGGCCTGACGGTAAATCGCAGGTAACTGTAAGGTACGAGAATGACAGGCCGGTTTCAGTTGAAACAATTGTTATTGCAGCGCAGCATGCGCCGCATATAGATATAGAATCCCAGATAAAGCCTGATATGAAAGAGTTCGTAATAAAACCAATTATTCCCGCTGAATATCTGAGTAAGAATTTGAAATTATTTGTTAATCCTACCGGAGAGTTTACTATCGGTGGACCGATGGGTGATACCGGGCTCACAGGAAGGAAAATAATCGCAGATACTTACGGGGGGATGGCAAGACATGGAGGTGGGTGCTTCTCGGGGAAAGACCCTTCCAAGGTTGATAGGTCCGCTGCTTATGCGGCAAGATATGTAGCAAAAAATCTGGTGGCCAGTGGGGCAGCTGACAGGCTTGAGTTAGAAATAGCCTATGCTATAGGTGTATCGCACCCGGTATCGGTTATGGTGGATACATTTGGTACCGAAAAGGTAGATATTAAAAAAATTGAGAAAGCAGTAAAAGAGATATTTGACTTAAGACCGGCAGCAATTATAAAAAATCTTAATCTGTTAAAGCCGATTTACAGGAAGACTGCGGCTTACGGACATTTTGGAAGACATGATAGGGATTTTACCTGGGAAAAACTGGATAAAGTTGAAGAAATTAAAGGCTTCCTTGGCCTTAAGTAATTATTTAGATTTGAATGAATATAAATTATCAAAATGCCTGAAAGATATGCAGAGGTTTACTTAGATATAAGAGCCCTTAACATCAGTCATCCTTTTGACTATCGCATACCCCACCAATTAACTCCTGATGTCCGCACTGGAATTATTGTGCAGGTTCCTTTTAATAATAGAATCGAAGCCGGTTATGTGGTCAAAGTAAAAGATAAGTCAGAATTAGAAGATAAAAATATAAAAGATATCACAAAGATATTAAACAAGAAACCTGTTTTTGATTCAAGAAAGCTTGAGATAATAAAATGGATAAGCCAGTATTATATCCAGCCTTTCGGGAGTGTCATAAAGTTTTTTATACCTCCGGGTAAGAAATCTGCCCCTGGTAATGAAATTCAATTTAAATATAAAAATTATGTTTTTTTAAACAGAGATAATTACAAGAGGGCCAAGGATGAAATAAACTGGAAAAAGAACTATTCAAAAAAGAGAGTAATTGACTACTTACTTTCCCATAACGGGGTTTTGAGAGAAAAATTAATAAGGGAAACCGGTTCTAACAGTACCAGCCTGGCGGCTCTTCTGGAAAAAAATATTATCTCTGTAAAAAAACAGAGACAGAGAAGAGATTTCAAGTATGAATATTATCCATATAAGAACAGGGATAAAAAAAAGATAACTTTGAACTATTATCAGAAAGAATCAATTTCAAGCATTGCCGATGCACTGGATAAAAATATTTTTCACAAATTTCTAATTGAGGGTGTTGCGGGCAGCGGAAAAACTGATATTTATATTAATGTCTGCAAACTGGTGTTAAAAAAGAATAAAAAAGCACTTGTACTGACTCCTGAGATTTCTTTAATACCACAGTTATTCTACAGGTTTGAATCGGAGTTTGGCCGGAGAGTAGGAGTATACCATTCCAATATGAGTGAAGCAGAAAGATATGAGAGGTGGCTGGATATATGGGAAGATAGATTTGACATAATTATAGGGACCAGGTCCTCACTTTTTACTCCGGTGAATAATCCAGGGGTAATAATAATTGATGAAGAGCATGATACCTCTTATAAAGAAGGAACAGGGGTGAGATATAACACCGGGGATGTTTCAATAAAGATGGGGGAATTGTTTAATATTCCGGTTGTGTTTGGCAGTGCTACACCCGACATAGTTACAAGATTCAGGTCTGAAAGAGAAAAAGATTTTACCCTGATTAAAATTCCCGTCAGAGCTCAGAACACCAGGCCTCTGGAGATGAATATAATTGACTTAAAAAAGATAGACAGGAACAAAGAAGACGTAATTATTACCGGTGAATTATTTAAGTCAATAAAAAGCGAGTTATTAAAAAAAAATAAGGTAATCATTTTTCTGAACAGGAGAGGGCACAGTAATTTTGTGATATGCAGTAAATGTGGCAATGTTCCAAGGTGTCCCGCCTGCGATCTTCCTTATAACTATCATAGCGATACTAAAAAGTTAGTATGCCACCACTGTGGCAGGGAAAGAAGTTATACAGGAAAATGTGATGTTTGCGGGTCGGAAAATATATTTTTAAAGGGGGTGGGTGTTCAGAGAGTTCAAACAAGGCTCCAGTCAATGTTTAAGGATGCATCTGTACTCAGGATGGATTCCGATGTGACTGTTAAAAAGAAATCTCATCAGGAGATACTTAAAAAGTTTATTTCTCCCGGGGGTTCCATTCTTATTGGCACTCAGATGGTGGCCAAGGGTCTGGATATTGAAGATGTTACACTTGTTGGCATTATTAACTGTGACGGCATGCTTGTTCTTCCCGATTATCATATGAATGAAAGAGTTTATCAACTTGTAACCCAGGTAGCAGGGAGAGCGGGGAGAAGAAAAAATGGGAAGGTAATAATACAAACATATAATCCAGAAAGTAATATAATTAAGAACATACTTAAGAATAATTATGAATTATTCTATGAACAGGAATTAAAAAATAGAAAGGAGCTGGGGTATCCTCCATTCTCTAATTTAGTAAATATTATAATATCCGGCAGAGATGAAGCCAGGGTTAAAAAAGATATAAAAAATCTTTTTATGCAGCTAAGCAAAATAGACGGTAACGGTTGCAGTATTCTGGGGCCGGCTCCTGCGCCTTTTCAAAAGATTAACATGTTTTACAGATGGCATATAATGATAAAGGTAAATGATATTTTTAAAATAAACAGGTCAGTTCATGAAATATTGAAAAGATTTAAAAAATTTAGTGAAAATAGGATAATAATTGATGTAGATCCGGTATGGATTTTATAAATTTAAAGGAGGTTTTATGTCAGCCAGAAAAATAAGAAAAATAGGTGACCCGGTTCTGAGAGAAAAAAGTAAGAGTGTAGAAAAAATAGACGAGAAGGTGAAAAGTCTGATTAAAGATATGATTGACACTATGGAAAAAGAAGGTGGAGTGGGATTGGCTGCACCCCAGATAGGTGTATCCAGGAGAGTGATCGTGGTTAACATGAGTGACGAGATTAAGGCATTTATAAATCCGGAGATGAAGATTCTGGGCAAAGAAAAAATAGATTCTGAAGAGGGATGCCTCAGCGTTTATTCAATAAGAGATTTTAGCGTCCAGAGGTTCAAGAAAGTGGAAGTAAAAGCAAAAGATTTGAATGGCAAGGATGTTGTATTTGTAGCAGAAGATTTGGTGGCGAGAATATTTCAGCACGAAATTGACCATCTGAATGGAATTATATATATAGACCGTCTTGATAGCAAATCCAGAAGCGAGGTTCTGTCTATGGTCAATGAGATAAAAATGGGTATGTGAATTAAGGAGTTTTAAATTGGAGATAATTTTTTTTGGTTCTTCGGACATTTCTGTTCCTTTTTTAGAAGAATTATATAAATCACGACATTCAGTAAATATGGTGGTGACTATTGTTGATAGACCGGCCGGGAGAGGGAGAAAAATTATAGATAATGTGGTAAAAAAGAAAGCAGAAGAGCTGGGAATAGAATATATTCAAATTGAAAGATTTGATGATAATTTTTATTGTGCTTTGAAAGAAAAAAAATTTGATGCAGTTATTATATCTTCTTTTGGAAAAATACTGGACAAAAAAATATTTGAGCTTACAGATGCCAGGTGGCTGAATGTACACCCCTCGTTGTTACCGAGATACAGGGGCCCTGCCCCCATCGTAAGCGCTCTAATTAATGGGGATGTTATAGGCGGTGTGAGCATAGTAGAGGTAGCCCCTGAAGTGGATGCCGGAAGAATATACGCCCAGGTAAAATTTAGAATAGGGATGGATGATAACTGTGACAGCTATGAGAAAAAGGTTATAGAGTTCGGGAAATCAGCATTGCTTACAGTTCTGGATTTAATGGAGTATGATAATCTTGAACCTTATCCGCAGGGGAGTGAGGGGATAGTTTTCACCCAGAAAATAAAGAAAGAAGATTTAAGAATTAACTGGGAAAATGGAAGGGAAGAGATAATTAATAAAGTTAGAGCATTCAGTTCAAAACCCGGTGCTTATTGTTTCTGGAAGAATGTAAGAATTAAGATATTAAAGGTTTCTATATCAGATGAAACGGGAAAAGACTTATCTTTGTCTGAATTAAAAGTTAAAAAAAATATTAACAATGGAGAAGTTGTCAGCGCTGATAAAAATTCAGGTATTCTGGTTAGATGCAGAGAAAATAAACTGTTAAAAATTGAACTTTTGCAGCCTGAAGGGAAGATAATAATGTCTGCGATGGATTTTATTAATGGATACAGGCTAAAAGCCGGTGAAAAACTTGAATGAAAGAAAGAATAAAATTAATCCCCGTCAGGTCGCACTCCTAATTTTAAATAACTATTTTAATAAGAGAAAACCTCTAAAAGATATAATCAATAATTACTTTAATAATTATAAATTGTCCGGGCTTGACAGGCGTTTTATTTTTAACATAGTCAAGGGTACCGTAAGGTATAATTTAAAAATAGATTTTATAATCTCCTTATTCTCCAGCAAGGGCCTTGAAAATATTGATTTTAAAGTGCTTAATATTCTGAGAATTGGTATTTATCAATTGCTATATATGGATAAAGTTCCGGATTATTCAGCAGTCAATGAAAGTGTTAATCTGGCTAGGAAAAATATCAGCATATCTTCTTCGGGATTTGTAAATGCAATATTGCGCAGGGCTAGCTCAATATCAAATTTAAACCTGTTTGTGGAAGAAAAAATTAATAATATGCTGGAGGATGAGGGTGAAAAAATTAGTATAAAATACTCATATCCGCGCTGGCTGGTGGATTACTGGCTTGACTGGTATGGTGAAGAAAAAACATTTTTAATCTGCAGCTATCTTAATAAGAGCCTGCCTGTGTATATAAGATTTAATAAAAATAAAATTGGCAGGGAAAAAGTGTTAAAAGAATTAAGAGAATATTCAATTAATGTAGCACAATCCGGAATGGATACTGATAATAGCGGTACTTTTATATCAAATTCCATTAAAGGAAAAGATTATGAATATAATTTTCTTAAACAAAATATGCTGGAAGAGAGTATAGGAATTAAAAGTGTCCGGGATATTACCCGGACTAAAATTTATGCCAGAGGTTTAGTTTCGGTTCAGGATCTTTCTTCTCAGATGGCATTAAGATATTTCTTAGAGCCTCTTAAAGATGAAAAGATACTTGATGTTTGCGCTGCGCCCGGTGGTAAAACTGCATATATTTCAGAGATGCTCGGAGACCGGGGAGAGGTAGTTTCAGTTGATATCAGCAAAAAAAGACTTGGAGTATTAAAGGATAATGCAAAGAGAATGAAGATAAACAATTTAATAATTGTAGAAGCAGATGCTTCTGAAAGGGATTTTTTGCATAAAATAAGAAAAGGGGAATTAAAGAAAACTTCAGGAAAGAAGGTAATTACCGATACTTATAAAAATTACTTTGATAGTATTTTTGTTGATGCTCCCTGCAGCGCTTTTGGAACTATTTCCAAGAACCCTGATGTGAAATACAATAAGACGATGGATGATGTGAGGCGGCTTTCCGGGATATCATACATGATAATGGCTAACTGCGATAGTTATCTCAAACCGGGAGGAAAACTTGTTTTTTACACCTGCACATTATCTCCCCTGGAAAACCAGAAGGTTATAAAAAAATTCTTAAAGGAATCCGGGGGTAAATACAGGGCCAGAACCCACGATATTTTTAAAAAATTGGTATCGGATTTAAATTTGAAAAAGAATTCCGGTGAAATTGGTCGGGAAGGGTATTTTGAAATAATGCCTTATTATTTTGGAAGTGAAGGTGGCTTTATGTGCTGTCTTGAAAAAGCTAGGATTTAGTGGATAGCCTGCGTTCTTTGAGAGCTATAAATACCTGTGCTATATATTTAGACCACTTTTTTTACTTTGCCTGATGTTAGGCATCCTGCACATATATTCATGGTCCTTATCTGACCTTTATACTCAACCTTTGCCTTGTGGATGTTAGGTTTAAAAGACCTTCTTGTTTTTTTATGTGAATGGCTTACGTTATTACCAAAAGTTGTTTTTTTACCACATATTTCACATATTCTGGACATTTTTTCTCCCGTGCTGAAAATTATATTTTTTATATTTTTTAATCTAATGTATTATATGTAGAATAATTATTAGTTAAACAGGAAGGAATATTAGCATTTTATTTAATTCTTTTCAAGGTAAATAAAAAATATATGATTGTTGAAAGAAACAATTTTTAAATAATGTAGTCTTAGGAAATGTAAAATGGGACTGGCAGGACGAAAATTGCTGGATTGAGAAAGATAAATTTTGTTACAGTGCAATGAGAATTTTAGTCTGAGTATAAAATAATTTTATTTGGAATGAGTGATATTATGTTTGATGGAATAAATGATAGGGATTTAAAAATACTTATTGATACCGTAATTGATAATTTTAAAGAAAATGAAAAGAAAATTAATAGCTTAAATGTGTTCCCGGTACCTGACGGTGATACGGGGACCAATATGCTTCTAACTTTGAAATCTGTTAGAGAGGAGCTCTTAAAAGTTAAAGATTTTTCTGTCAGAAATGTACTGGAAAAAGCTTCTTTCGGAGCATTAATGGGAGCCAGGGGTAATTCAGGGGTTATACTATCTCAGATAATTAAAGGTTTTTGTGATGTTTTTATTGGAGATAATAGCTTTAACCCCGGGTTAATTGAAAGAGCCTTAAAGTCATCGAAAGTTCTGGCTTACAGCTCAGTTCAGGACCCTACTGAAGGTACCATGCTTACTACCATAAAAGATATCAGCAATTTTGTTGAAGGTTTAAATAATAAGGTCTCTAAAATGAAGGTAATAGATTTTCTGGATGAGATTATTTTTGAAGCCGAGAAATCCGTCGAGAGGTCAACTTTCCTTCTGCCGGTATTAAAGAAAGCAGGTGTGGTGGATGCCGGTGCCCGGGGTCTTCTTGATATAATTATCGGTATTAAAAAAGCTCTTACCATAATCGGGAGTGTGGATAATCAGCTGGAATTAAAAACTGATAAAACCGGGAAGGCATATTCTATGGCCGGGGAAAAAGACTGTAATAATGGTGAGAATAAGAAAAAAACAGAAGAGAATAATTCTGATGAATATAAAAAAGATATTTCAGATAATGGTATGGATAATTTAAAAGAGGTAAAGCGTACCTACGAGATTAAGTATATTTATTGTACCCAGGTTATGATAAAGGGTGATAGAATAAATATAGAAAGACTGAGAGAGAGAATCGAAAGTTACGGAGATAGTGCAATGGTGGTTGGTAATGAGAATATAGTTAAAATACATGTTCATACAAACTATCCTAATAAAGTTTTAAAAACAGCTTTAAGAGAAGGTACCCTGCATGACATTGAGATTGGCAACATGGAGGACCAGCGAAAAGAAGAGGTGGGTATAGAAGAACCAGAGGAAAGAAAAGCAGGGGCTAAAAAAGCAGCCCTTCTTGTTATAGCGAATGGAGATGGACTGGAAGGCATATTTAAGAGCATAGGTGTTGATATTATTGTGAGCGGGGGACAGAGTATGAACCCGTCAGCATATGATATAGCAAAGGCTGTAAACAGTCTGGATACTACAGATGTTATTATATTTCCAAATAATAAAAATATAATCCTTACCGCAAATCAAACCAAAAAGATTATAAAAGAAAAAAATATTTATGTGGTGCCGACAAGAACTATACCCGCGGGTATATCTGGTGTTCTGAATTATAATCCCGAGGCAGGTATTGAGGAGAATATGAATAATATGGAAGAGGCAGCCAGAAGAACCAGAGAAGGAGAGATAACCAGAGCGGTGAGAGATGCGAATCTTATGGTGGGTAAAATAAAAAAGGGTGAATATATTGGTTTATCTAATGGGAATATAAGAGTAATTTCAGATAATGTAGTAGATGCAACCATAGATCTGGTGAGGGATATTACTGATTCAAAGGAAGAAGTTATTACTTTCTATACAGGAAAAGATGCGGTTAAAGAGGATATTGAGGAAATAACAAAGAAAATTAAACAATATTTTCCTAAAATAGATATAGAGATACACAAAGGCGGACAGCCTCTGTATCCCTACATATTTTCAATAGAATAAGTTTATTACATGGTGGTTAATTATTAGAGTAATTTCAGGTAAATTTAAGAGAAGAAAGCTCAGACCCCCTTCAAATTATAAAATCAGACCAACTCTGGATAGAGTAAAGGAAAGCATATTTAATGTTATTGGCGATAGAATAAAAGGGACAAATGTTCTGGATTTATTCGCGGGGACGGGTTCGCTCGGGATAGAATCACTTAGCAGGGATTGCAATATAGTTTATTTTGTAGATAAAAGCTTTGAGTCTGTTAGATTAATAGAATATAATGTCAGAAGCTTAAAAATTCAAAAGGAAAAGTATAAAATAATAAACAGTGATGTTTTAAAATTTTTTGATTTTCAACCTGATTTAAAGTGGGGTATAATCTTTCTTGACCCGCCTTATAAGATTGTTAGTGATATAATGATAAAAATATTTGAGGTCATATCAGAAAATAAATTTACTAAAGATAATTGCCTTGTAATATATGAATATTTTTTTAAAAGGGACATTAAAGAAGAAATAAAAAAATTAGAAATATTAAAGGAATCACATTTTGGAGATAAAAAAGTAATTTACCTGTCTCCAGGTTAAATACATACATAAATTAGAAGATGGGATTAAAAAAATGGAAAAAATACCGGAGAAAATAGCATTATGTCCGGGAACTTATGACCCTTTAACAGAGGGGCACAGGGATATAATCCAGAGGTGTTCAAGAAATTTTACTAAAGTTATAGTAGCGATATCAAAGAACCCGAGGAAGAAAACACTTTATTCAATAGAAAGAAGAGTCGAATTTGCCAGGAGAGTATTTGGCAGTTTAAAAAATATAGAGGTTATCACTTTTGATGGGTTACTGGTAGAAGTAGCAAAAAAGGTAAAAGCAACAGTGATAATTAAAGGCCTCAGAGCTATATCAGATTTTGAGTATGAGTTCCAGATGGCACAAATAAACAAAAAATTAAATCCAGAGGTGGAAACCATGTTTATGGTAACAAATCCTAAATTTGCCTATCTTAGCTCCAGTGCTGTTAAGGAGGTAGCTATGTTTAAGGGATGTATAAAGGGGCTGGTTCCCGAAGAGATTGAAAAGGATATTGTTGAAAGTTTTAATAAAGATAGTTTTAAATAAAAAAATATATATGGAGTGAAACATGGACGTTTTTGAGATTGTAGACCATATTGAAGAACTTCTTGATAAAAGTAAAAGGATACCTTTCTCGTCTAATGTAATCGTCAATGAGAACGAAATATATGACCTTATTGATGAGTTGAGAAATGTACTTCCAGAAGAGTTAAAACAATCCAGATGGATCGTGAAAGAAAGAGAAAATATGATAGAAGAGGCCAAGAGATATTCGGAAAAGATAATTAAAGACTCACATGAGAAAGCAGAAACACTGGTAAGTGAAACAGAGGTTCTTAAAAATGCAAATAGAAAGGCAGAAGAATTAATGTCGGCGGTTGAGGCCAGAGCAAGAACTATAAGGCTTGAGGCAGAGGATTATGCTGATGAGAAATTAGCGAATCTGGAAGCTGTATTGCACAAATTAATAACTGCAATTGAGAAAGGTAGAGAGCAATTCAGAGGTGGTGCGGGCACTGGGGATAATAAGATTTAATGGTTTTGAAAAAATAGGTGAGTGGTAAATTTGTTGAATAATAATCATTTTATGATATATTTATTTACCTGTGTAGATTAATAACAGGTTTGTAACAAGATATTTAACAGGAGGAAGCAGAATTGGCAGTTCCAAAAGGAAAAACATCAAAGTCGAAAAGAAATAAACGAAGAACTCATCAGAAGTTGAAATTGTTAAACATCGTTGAGTGTCCGAGATGTCACAGCAAAAAAGTTTCTCATAGAGTCTGTGAGAATTGCGGTTATTATTCTGAAAATGAAATAATAATTTTTGAGGATAAGGGCAAAAAGAAAGAAAAAAAAGAAGCGAGTAAATAAAAGTGGGTTGAAGTCAGGATTGGAGGTTTTGATTTGAGGTCAGGGAATTTTTTTTGTCCTTGTTCCATAGCATTAATTGGAGCCTCAAGGAAAAAGGGGAAAGTAGGTAATGTAATACTCGAGAATATAATAAGCTCGGGATTTAAAGGAAGATTATTCCCGGTCAATCCAAATGCAGATAAAATAAAAGGTATTAAGTGCTATCCATCAGTTTTAGAAATTCCTTCAGATATTGACCTTGCTTTAATGGCTATTCCCGCCCGGTATGTATGTCAGGTTCTTGAGGATTGTTCAAAGAAAAATGTAAAATGGTCTATTATAATATCAGCAGGTTTCAAGGAAGCAGGAGTGGAAGGCATGAAGAGAGAAAGCCAGCTGATGGAAATAGCCAGAAAATATAGTATTAGAATACCGGGTCCTAATTGTCTTGGAGTTATAGATAACGCCTGTCCCCTGAATGCAACGTTTTCAACAAGCATACCCCCGTTAGGTAAAATAGGATTTTTATCTCAATCGGGTGCAGTTGGTACCTCTGTTCTTGATTGGGCTAAAACGGGCAACATAGGGTTCTCTAAATTCGTTTCACTGGGTAATAAAGCGGATATTTCGGAAAATGATATTATTAATGAATGGGAACGCGAGAAAGAAACCACGGTTATAACGGGATATATTGAAGGTGTAAAAAATGGGAGAGAATTTATTAAAATATCTTCCAGAGTCTCTAAAAAAAAGCCAATAATCATAATTAAATCAGGTAATACAGACGCAGGAGCAAGAGCAGTATCATCTCATACCGGCACACTCGCCGGTTCTGCGAAAGCTTACGAGTCTGCTTTTAAGCAGGCAGGTATTATAAGGGCAAATACCGTAAAAGATTTTTTTAATTATGCCGCTGCTCTTTCATATCAACCATTGCCTAAAGGTAAAAAAGTTGCAATAATAACAAATGCAGGTGGCCCGGGTATAATGGCTACTGACGAATGTGAAAAAAATAAGATAACAATGTCCACTCTGGGTACAGAGACCATAGAGAGTTTAAAAGAATTCTTACCCGGGGCAGCAAACTTTTATAATCCTGTAGATTTACTGGGAGATGCAGTGGCAGATAGGTACAGACGGGCTCTCGAGGTGGTAATGGGAGACAGAAATGTTGATGCGGTAATAGTGTTGCTTACACCACAGGCGATGACACAGCCTTTAGAAATAGCCAGGGCAATCGTTGATGTTGCAAAAAGAAATGTGGAGGATAAAACAATACTGGCCAGTTTTATGGGAGGAAGTGAGGTAAGAAAAGCAGTAGAATTTTTATCAAGCAAGAATATACCCAATTTTGCTATTCCGGAAGAAGCTGTAGATACCCTGAAAGTTATGATGGAATATGCAGACTGGAAATCAAGAGAGGTTTACCCTATTGAAACTTTTGATGTAGATAAGGAAAAAGTTAGAAAAATATTTTATAAGTGTCGTTCTGATGAAAGGCTGGAACTTGGAGAAATGGAGGCAAGAGGTATTCTTGGGGCATATGAGATAGGGGTACCCGAAGCCGGGCTCTCACGTGATATTGTCGAAGCAGGGGAAATTGCAAAAAAAATAGGATATCCGGTTGTATTGAAAATAGTGTCTCCCAATATTTTACATAAAACAGATGTAGGTGGCGTCAGGATTGGGATATATGATGAAAAAGAATTAGAAGAAAATTATGATAATATTCTTTTTAATGTAAAAAGATATATGCCGGATGCCAATATCAGGGGAATACTGGTTCAGGAATTTGTTGAAGATAAAAAGGAGATCATTATAGGGGTAAATGAGGACCCCCAGTTCGGGCCGGTTATTATGTTTGGCCTCGGGGGTATATATGTTGAAGCACTAAAAGATGTTTCTTTCAGGATTGCCCCTTTAAGCAGGCAAACTGCAAATGAAATGATTAAGGAAATTAAAACGATAAAACTGCTGGAAGGTATCAGAGGTGAAGAACCTTCAGATATTGATAGCGTGATTGAAATTATACTAAAGGTTTCCCAGATGTTAATAGAATTTCCGGAAATAATAGAGATGGATATAAATCCGCTGTTTGTAAAGAAAATAGGAGAGGGCTCTATAGCCGGTGATGCAAGAATAAGAATAGGAGGTTAGTATGATTCCGTTATTTTTTATTTCTAATCAGCCTTTTTCCGGTAAAAGCTCCATGTGCGTGGGTGTTGGCAAACTACTCGGTGAGAAAGGTTTGAAAGTGGGTTATATGAAACCGGTAGGAACTCTGCCCACCAGGGTAGGAGATATCACTACGGATGAGGATGCTAAATATATATCAAATATCTTAAGTGTGAAAGACGGACTTGAAGATATATGCCCTGTTGTTTTAACCCAGCTCCACGACCGGGAGGGCTTAAAAGACCCTGATTTTTCTAAAGGATTCATAGATGTAATTGAAGGAGCTTATAAAAGGATAAAGAAAAATAAGGATATTGTAATAATGGAAGGCGCGAAAAGCATTGAAGATGGTTGTTTTCTGGGTATATCTGCAAAGAAAATATGCGAAAAGCTTGGAGCGCGGATTATTATGGTAGTAAGGTACGATTCCGAAATTGTAGACCAGATTCTCCATGTAAAGCAATTTTTAAAAGACTATTTTTCTGGTGTTATTATAAACTGGGTTCCTAAAAGTCAGATGGATTATCTGGAAGAACTTATAATACCATTTTTAACTAAAAATAAGATTGAAGTTATTGGATATGTTGCTTCTGATAAAATATTATCCTCTGTAAGTATAAAAGAAATGGCTGATTTTCTCGGTGGTAAGATAATATGTGCCGAGGATAAAAAGGAAGAGTTAGTGGAAACATTTATGGTTGGCGCCATGGGACAGGAACAGGCTTTAAAATTCTTCAGAAGAAAAGCCAATAAAGCTGTAATAACCGGTGGAGACAGAGCAGATGTTCAGCTTGCTGCTCTGGAAACTAACACTAAATGCATGATACTCACAGGCAACTTTCAGCCGAGTACTATTGTCCTGGGAAGAGCGGAGGAGCTGGGCGTGCCGATGATTCTGGTCAATTTTGATACATTAACAGCAGTTGAAAAAGTTGGAGAAATTATTGGCCATGTCAGGTTCCATGAAATTAAGAAGATTGATAAAATAATTGAAGTGGCAAGAGAACATATAGATATAAATAAGTTAATGGGGATATCAAAAAATAATTAATTTTGAAACGTATTATGGGAGAAGTCTTTTCAAATAATTATTCAATTGTTATAGATGCTATGGGGGGAGATTTTGCTCCCGGCGAAATTATAAAGGGTGCGCTTGAGGCAAAAGAAATCTACGGGGCAAACATCAAACTGGTAGGTAGTGTAGATAAGATTAAGAAGATAGCAGAATTAAACGGTATGAATCTGGACGGTATGGATATTATGCCCAGCTCGCAGGAAGTGGGTATGAATGAATCCCCTTCAGAGGTATTGAGGAAGAAAAAGAAATCATCAATTTTTATAGGCTCAAAGTTTGTGTCCGGAGAAGATAAAAGCACCTTTATTTCTGCTGGTAACACAGGCGCAGTGATGGCCTGCTGCCTTTTTAACATAAGAAGAATAAAGAGTGTAATAAGGCCGGCTATTGCTGTGGTAATACCTTTAGACGAGAAAAAGGTGGTATTGATTGATGCAGGAGCCAATGCGGATTGCAGGTCATTATTTTTAAAGCATTTTGCTATTATGGGCAAAGTGTATTCCGAGAACATCCTCGGAGTAAAAAACCCGAGAGTAGCTCTGGTTAATATAGGAGAAGAAGAAAAGAAAGGAAACGAGGTAACAGTTGAGAGCCATAAACTACTTAAGGATTATCCTGGTATTAATTTTATCGGGAATGTAGAGGGCAGGAGCCTTTTTGAAGGTGTTACAGATGTAGCGGTTTGTGATGGTTTCGTGGGAAATGTAATATTGAAATTAATTGAAGGCATGGCAGGGTTTTTTTTCGGGGAAATAAAGAGTATCCTGACTTCAAGTGTTATGACGAAAATTTCATCCCTTGGTATTAAATCTTCACTGGTAAAAATGAAAGAAAAATTTGATTATGAAGAGTACGGGGGTGCACAGCTTCTGGGGCTTAACAGGCCGGTAATAATTTCTCATGGTAGTTCAAGGGCAAAAGCAATTAAGAATGCGGTAAAAGTAGCCATCGAAAGTCTGGAATCAAATCTTACCGGTAAGATAAGTGAAGAGATAAACAGGGTAAATTATAAAAGGTAAGATAAAAAAATAGTAAAAGTAAAAAAATGCAAAAGGAGTGAGGATGGAAAATTTTGACAAACTTAAAGAAGTTTTAGTTGAAGTACTTGGTGTTAAAGAAGAGGATATTAAGGCTGAAAGTAAATTTGTTGACGATCTGGGAGCTGATTCACTTGACCTGGTCGAACTTATTATGGCATTTGAGGATAAGTTTGAAATAGAAATAAGTGATGAGGATGCTGAAAAAATCGTTACAGTAAAGGATGCGCTGGATTATATTGATTCTCATTCCAAAAAATAATTTAAAAACCTGTAGAACATTTTTACCTTTAGAAGGTGGCGATTTTCTTTTTAATGAATGATGATGTAGATACCCTGGAAAAGAGAATAAAAAGCTGGCTAAAAGGTCTTGGAATTATTCCCGGAGATTTAAAAATATATGTTCAGAGTCTAACACACAGGTCTTATGCTCATCAGGAAAATATTAAATCCAGGGGAAATGAGCAACTGGAATTTCTTGGAGATAGCGTGCTTTCTTTTATAATTACCTCCTACTTATATAAAAAGTATGGCCATTTTTCTGAAGGCAGGATGGCAAAAATAAGGTCTGTGCTGGTTAACAGGAAAACTCTGTTTCAAATAGCAGGGGATATTAAGGTGGATGAACAGGTGCTTCTGAGTGAGAATGAAGAATTGTGCAAGGGTAGAAAAAAAGCATCTATCCTGGCCAATACTATGGAAGCTCTAATTGGTGCTATTTTTATTGATAGGGGAATAGATTTTACTTCAGAATGGGTTTTGAAAAGATATAAAGGAAAAATTAGTGAACGTATTAGAGCCCCTGAAATTATAGATTATAAAACCTATCTTCAGGAAATTATCCAGGCAGATTATTCTAAGCTTGTAATATATCGGCTGGATAAGTCCGAGGGGCCCGACCATAATAAATCGTTTTATTCTGTAGTAATGATTGACAATAGGGTTGTTGGTAAAGGCAGGGGTAAGAGCAAAAAGAATTCTGAGCAAAATGCAGCAAAAGATGCGTTAAATAAAATGTATAATTTAAATTTATAATAATTATTTTGGGAAGTTTA
Source organism: uncultured Actinomycetota bacterium (assembly GCA_964601205.1). Taxonomy (GTDB): domain Bacteria; phylum Actinomycetota; class Humimicrobiia; order Humimicrobiales; family Humimicrobiaceae; genus JAQVEM01. The sequence goes on from CAZRML010000005.1 coordinate 76,311, forward strand.
ATTTGTATTTAAAGAACATAACACTTCGTGGCTTCAAATCTTTTAAAGATAAAAGCCAGTTATTTTTTGAGCCCGGGATTAGTGTAATCGTAGGTCCTAATGGAAGCGGTAAAAGTAACATAGCGGACGCAATCTCATGGGTTCTGGGTGAACAGAGCCCCAGAACACTGAGGGGCAATTCTATGGCAGATGTTATTTTCAGGAGTAAAAAAGAGGAAATGGGAATTGCTGAAGTCTCCCTTCTATTTGATAATTCAAACCGATTATTTGATACGGAGTTCAGGGATGTTAAATTTACCCGCAGGGTTTTTTCTAAGGGCGGGAGTGAATATTTTATAAATTCCTCACCATGCAGGTTGATAGATATACAGGAGCTAACTGCTGACAGCGGAATTGGCAGAGGCCTTCATGTTATTGTAAATCAGGGGCAAATAAACCAGATTGCCCTGCTTAAGCCTTCGGAAAGAAAAGCGATAATTGATGGGATACTGGGGATTTCCAAACATAAAATCAGGAGAGATAAAGCACTGGTAAAACTGCAGAAGGTAAAAAATGATATTGATAGAGTTGATGACTTAATGGAAGAAATAAAGAGAACCATGGACCCGCTTGAGATTGAATCAAAAAGAGCAAGGAGATATTCAGAAATTTCTAATTTATTAAAAAGTGAGGCAGTATCTCTTTTTATTGGCAATCTTTATAATCTAAATAAAGATTGGGAAGAAGAAAATAACTTTTGTGTTGAAAATGAGGAGGAGCTGGAAAAAATAAAAGAAAAAAATTTATATCTTGAAGAAGAAAAAAATAAGCTGCTGAAAGTTATTGAAAAGGAGCAGGAAGAGTATGGAATATGGAGGAGTAAAATTGACTGGTTTAAATCTGAAACAAGTAATTTAAAAAATATTAAAAACATAGTTGAGAGTAAAGAAAATACATTCAGAACATTGTTAAATATGTTTGATGCAGAGATTAACCATTATATTGAAAATAGGAATCAATCCCCCGGCTTATTAAGGGATGATAAAAAAAATAATATATTGCTTCTTGTAAAAAATACTTCTCAAGATATGGATGAAGTAATTAATCTGTTATTGAAATTTATAGATAATTTAAGAAACAAAATAAAAGATACTGCTGCCATTAAATATACCGGAAATGAAATCCGGCCTATTATTGAGCAGTTGAGAACAATAAATAAGAACGTTAAAAAAACCTTAAATGATATGGAGCTAAAATCTTCAGAGGTATCGGGAAAGAGTGGAAATGATAATAAAGATAAAGAAGAAAGGCCGGGCAGGCTCGGGGATTTAAAGGAAATTTGCATGCTTAATCTGGGGAAAACCAGAAAGCTACATTTAATTTTAAAAGATTACCTTCTAATTTCAGAAGGTATGGAGAAAAAGATTTATCCGAAGTTTAGCGGGAGGAATGATTTAATTTCAAAAAACCGGAGGAAAATTGACAGTCTTGAAGAAGAAATAAACAGGATTAATATGACCCGGTTAAAACTGGAAAACAACCTTTACAAATCCGGGCTCAAAAAAGAGCAGATAAAAGAAAGGGTGGAAGCCATTACTGAAGATATTATAGATAATTATAATATATCAATTGATTATGCTCTAAAGAGCTACACCCCCAGCGAAGATATAAAACAGTCGGAAGCCAGGGTAAGAAAATTAAAGAGTGAGATTAAAAGTTATGGAACTGTAAACCCGAATGCTGCCATTGAATATGAAAGAATTAAAAAAAGATATGATTTTTTAGCTACCCAGAAAGGTGACCTGGTTGAGAGCAGGAAGAACCTGGACGAATTAATAAAGGATATTAACAGGCGGATTTCTGTTTATTTCTATAAGAAATTTGAAGAAATTAAAAAGTGCTTTACTGATTATTTTAAAATTTTATTTCCCCTTGGCAAAGGAGAAATGCAGCTTGAGAGGGCCGATAATGAACGTAGCGATGATGAGGATGATATAGGGGTAGATTTGAATGTAGATATTGGTAATAATAAATTTGTTAATCTTTCACTTCTATCGGGTGGAGAAAAATCTCTGGTTTCAATGGCTTTTCTTTTCTCCATTTATTCAATAAATCCCTCTCCTTTTTATATTTTTGATGAGGTAGATGCTGCCCTGGATGATGTAAATATCAGCCGGTTTTTGACCCTGATAAAAAAGTTTTCAGAAAAACAGCAAATAATACTTATAACCCATCAAAAAAGAACCATGGAAATAGCCGATACAATATACGGAATCTCAATGCAGCCGGAAGGTGTTTCAAAGATAATATCTGAAAAAATAAGTAAAAATTATGCAAAAGCTGATTAAAAATGTAAGTTATATCTGGAATAAATTCAGGGACAATAAAAAATTATTCTGGGAAGAGCTGGAAGAACAGATGATAGCAAATGATATAAGTATAGATACTGTAACCAGGATACTGGATAAAGTAAAAAGCAGCGCCTATAGCGAGAATGTAAATGATCCCGAAAAAATAAAAGCTTTAATAAAAGAACAGGTTATAAAAATTCTTGAAATAAATGGCTGCAGCCGATTAAATACATCAGATGTACCCCCGACAGTCTTACTGATTGTGGGAGTAAACGGTTCGGGTAAGACTACTTCAGTAGCCAAAATGGCTAATTTATTTAAAAATGATGGTAAGAAAGTACTGATATCGGCAGCTGATACTTACAGGGCTGCTGCTGTGGAGCAAATACAATATTATGCAGATAAACTGGGGATTGATATGGTTTATCATCAGAAATTGTCCGATCCGGGTGCAGTAGTGTATGATAGTATAGAAAAAGCAAAAGCAAAGGATATTGACGTGGTTATAATTGATACTGCCGGAAGGATGCAGACTTCTCATAATCTTATGGAGGAATTAAAGAAAATAAAAAAAGTAATAGAAGGAAGAATCAGGCGCAGTGTTGATGAAATACTGCTGGTTATTGATTCAACAACGGGTCAGAATGCAAAAAATCAGGCCGAGTTATTTAATAACTCTCTCGGTTTGACAGGAATTATTCTTACCAAGACTGACAGTACTTCAAAGGGCGGAATAGTTTTAACTATAAAAAATGATTTAAATTTACCGGTTAAAATGGTCACAGATGGTGAAAGTCTGGAGAATATATGTTATTTTGACCTGGTAGAGTTTGCTAATTCATTATTTTCCTGATTAAAATTTTTTACTCAGAGGTTTATTAAAATGTTTGATTCGCTGACAGCTAAATTTGAAGATTTATTTTACAGGATAAGAAATAAAGGTAAATTAAGCCCCGGTGACCTGGATGTTGCTTTAAGGGAGATTAAGCTTGCCCTGCTGGAAGCGGATGTTAATTTTAAAGTGGTTAAAGAATTTTTAGAGAATGTTAAATCTAAAGCAGAAGGTGAACAAGTATTGGAGAGTCTGACCCCATACCAGCAGGTAGTAAAGATAGTAAATGAAGAAATTATTAAAATGCTCGGCTCCAGTAGCGGGGGTATTAATTTCGCTTCCGGGGGTCCCACTATAATGATGATGATAGGGTTGCAGGGTTCCGGAAAAACTTCTACAGTTATAAAACTGGCTAATTTTGTAAAAAATAAATTCCAGAAAAAAGTATCCATTGTTGCCGCAGATATATACAGGCCGGCAGCGGTATTACAGATAGAGGATATGGCAAAAAATCTCGGTATAGAAGTATTTTCTGATAGTAACTCGGACCCGGTAGATATATCGGTAAGGGGAGTGGAATCATTCAAGAAATCAGGTAGTGACCTGATTATAATTGATACGGCGGGCAGGTTGCAGATTGATAAGGTTATGATGGATGAGATTATAAACATAAGAAAGAAAATTAAACCCCATGAGATATATCTGGTACTTGATTCTATGACAGGGCAGCAGGCAGTAAATATCGCCTGCGGTTTTAATCAGAGTGTTGAATATGATGGAGTAATTCTGACTAAATTAGATAGCGATACAAGAGGAGGTGCAGCATTATCAGTATATTACATAGTTAAAAAACCAGTAAAGTTTATTTCAAACGGGGAAAAAGTTGATGATTTCGATATATTTTATCCTGAAAGAATTGCTTCAAGAATACTGGGAATGGGGGACATTTTAACGCTGACCGAGAAAGCAGAAAAGGTTGTAAGTGAAAAGGAAGCGAAGAGATTTGAAGAAAAAATTTATAGAGATGAATTGAATTTTGAGGATTTTTTAAGCCAGTTAAGAAGTATAAAAAAAATGGGTTCAATGGATAAGATTTTTTCAATGCTCCCCATTGCAAATAAAAATAAACTGTTTAAAAATGTGAGCGTGGACGATTCTTATCTTGTCAGGGTAGAGGCTATAATCAATTCAATGACTCCGGAGGAAAGAAAGAAACCGCATATAATAGGAGGCAGCAGAAAAAAAAGAATTGCAGCCGGATGCGGTTGTTCGGTATCCGAGATTAATAGACTGCTAAAGCAATTCGGTAAGACGAAACAGCTGTTGAAACAATTTTCCGGGATGAAAGGAAAGTTCGGGTTACCTACAGGTAATCTTTAAATAAAAAAAATATTTTGCAAGTTTTAGAGAAAAATATATAATTATGAAAGCATAAAGCTATCTATATGAATGTTTGGAGGTTATGGATTGAGTGTAAAGATCAGATTGACGAGAATGGGCGCGAAAAAGCAACCCTTTTATAGAATTATAGTTGCAGATTCCAGGTCACCCAGAGATGGAAGGTTCATTGAAAAAATTGGATTATATGATCCCAAAAGTGATCCATCAAAGATAGAAGTTGACAGAGAGAAAGCTCTTGAATGGATAAAGAAAGGTGCAAAGCCTACAGATACAGTTCAGAAACTTTTTGATAAAATTGGTTTAAGAAAGTAGTTATTACAATTAAAACTGGAGGTAAATAGTGAAAGAACTACTGGAGTACATGGTAAAAGAGCTGGTTGACAGCCCGGACAATGTTGAAATTATTGAAGAGGAGGAAGATGAAAAAACAGTAATTTTTAAACTGAAGGTTGCGGAAGATGATCTGGGAAAAGTAATTGGCAAAAAGGGAAGAACCGCAAATGCTCTGAGGGTTGTTATGAGAGCGGCATCTGCTAAGAGGGGTAAATCTTCTATTGTAAAAATTATGGATTGATAATTTAAAATAATAAATATAGCTAAACTTATTTAAAAGAAATAAGTACCGGTAAATATTGGATTTAAATGTGGATGCAAGATTAATTGGGATAATTAGTAAGGCACACGGTGTAAATGGAGAGGTAGTAGTGGAATTACTTACTGATTATCCCAAAACTATTAAAAAAGGAGATATATTTTTTTTTGATGAGAAGTGTTCCAGAGCAGTAGAAGTTGAAAGTGCCAGGCTGGTGAAGTCAAAAAAGAATAAGCTTTATTCATTAATTAAATTTAAAACCATAAATAACAGGGACCATGCAGGGGAGTTAAAAGGCACGGGTATTTACCGTGATGAAGAAAGTAGCCCCGAACTTGATGAAAATCAATATTGGACGGATGATATAATAGGGTGTAAGGTCTATACGGAAAGCAATACCTTCATTGGCGCAGTTATAGATGTAAAAAAATCCAGTGCCAATGATAATCTGATAGTAGAAATAAATAATAAAAAATTAAATATTCCAGGTGCTAATGATAATATTTTTTATATTCCGGTTATAGAGGATTATGTTGGTACTATAAATATAAAGGCCAGGAAAATAATAATAAAAAGGATTCCTGAATATATTTAAATTTATAAATAAGTATTTCTGGTTTTAAAATGTTGATAATAGATATTGTAACCATTTTTCCGAAGATGTTTGAAAGTATTATTAATTTTGGAGTCATTAAAGAAGCTTTCAAAAAAAATATTTGCGAGCTTAATGTATATAATTTAAGAGATTTTTCTGAGGATAAGCACGGCAGAGTAGATGACAGGCCATTTGGAGGCGGACCCGGAATGATATTAATGCCGGGGCCAATATATAATGCTGTTAATTTTATTAAGCAAAATAATAAGGTTATAAATAAAAGCAGGCAAAAGGTTATACTGATGTCAGCTTCCGGAGATAAGCTGGTGCAGGACAAATTGAAGTATTTTTCGGGGCTTGAAAATATAATACTGATTTGTGGAAGATATGAAGGCGTGGACCAGAGGGTAATAGATTTACTGGTTGATTTTGAAATTTCAGTGGGAGATTATATATTAACCGGCGGTGAGATACCAGCGATGATAATAATAGATGGCGTGGTAAGGCTGTTGCCGGGAGTGGTTGGAAAAGAGGAGTCTCTAAAGATTGAATCTTTTGAGAATAATTTACTTGATTATCCGCAGTATACAAGACCCCGGGTTTTTAAGGGTATGAATGTACCCGAAATTCTTTTAAGCGGAAATCATGAGAGTGTTAAAAAATGGAGAAAAGAGGAGTCCGGGAGAATAACCAGAATAAAAAGGCCGGATTTATTTGACAAAGAGTATTAAATTAATTATATTTGTTTGGTTTTATTAGTGTAAAAGTGAAATAGAAATATACAGGCTGGAGAATAAAATGAATAAACTAGATAAACTGGAAAGAAAATATTTACGGAGTGACATAACTGATTTCAAGTCAGGTGATAAAGTAAAGGTCAAAATAAAAATCAGCGAAGAAAATAAAGACAGGATTCAGATTCTCGAGGGTATTGTGATAAGAGTTAAAGGGTCCGGAATAAATAAGACATTCACGGTAAGAAAAATTTCTTTTAATGGCGTGGGGGTTGAGAGGACTTTTCTTATAAATTCACCGGTAATTCAGTCTGTTGAAAAAACAGGGGAAGGAATAGTAAGACGGTCAAGGTTATATTATCTCAGGGATAAAATCGGTAAAAAGTCAAAAATTAAATTTAAATAAGTTTAAATAAATATATCCACTTGTATTAAAATTAATGTCTATCAAAGATAAAGAAACCAGTACCGGCAGGAATAAAAAAATTTTTAAAGAATTTCTAATTTATGGAATTGTCATATTAATTGCAGTAATATCAGCCACTTTAATCAGAGTTTTTATAATTGAGCCTTTTGCTGTCCCGACTCCTTCAATGGAACCAACACTCAGGGTAGGGGATAAAGTTCTAATAAATAAAATCACATATAAATTTAAAACTGTTAGCAGGGGAGATATTGTAGCCTTTAACTCACCTATAGATAATAAGGACCTGGTCAAGAGGGTTATTGCGATAGAGAGAGACGAGATTACCCTGACCTCAGAAGGTGAAATTTATATAAATGGTGAAAAAATTGTTGAAAATTATTTGCCCCCTGACAGCAATATATCTTATCTTAACCAGACAGTAATCGTAAGTGATAATGAAGTTTTTGTGATGGGGGATAATCGTAATAATAGTTTTGATAGTAGATTTTTCGGAACAATTCAAGAGGAAAGCATATTCGGGAAATTCCTGGCAATTTACTGGCCGCCGTCAAGGTGGTAATTTTTTTTATAACAATGGAATTCAGGGAAACAAAAAGAATTATAAATATATCCAGATATGAGAATGAACTGTATATAGATGGTTATGAAACAATAGCCGGAGTTGATGAGGCCGGAAGGGGCTCACTTGCCGGCCCACTGGTCGCAGCAGCTGTTATAATGGATAGAAAAAAAATGATGATAGAAGACATAAATGATTCAAAGAAGCTGACCGAAGCAAAAAGAAGAGTTATTTTTAAAGAAATTATTAAAAATTGCCTGTGCTGGTCTGCAGTTAAAATTTCTCCAGATGAAATTGATAGAATGTCCATAAATAAAGCAAATGTGGTGGCATTTGAAAAAGCGGTAGGAAGTTTAAAGATAAAGCCGAATATTATTCTTGCAGATTTTGTAAATGCGAAAATGGATGTAAAATACTTACAGATTATTAAAGGTGATAGTTTAAGCGTTTCCATTGCTTCAGCATCTATAATAGCCAAAGTGATAAGAGATGATATTATGTTAAAACTGTCAAAATATTATCCTGAATATGGATTTGAGAATAATAAAGGTTATGGTACAAGACAGCATCTGGTGTCTCTTCAAAAATTTGGCCCTTCAATGGTACACAGAATGTCTTTTAGGGGTGTTTTAAGTTAATAGTTTTAACAAAAAATTTATCGGAGAACTCGGAGAACTTATTGCCTGTAGGTATATTGAAGAAAAGGGATATTTTATATTAGAAAAGAATTACAGGAATAGATACGGGGAAATAGATATAATAGCAAAAAAGGATAAGAATTTAGTTTTTTTTGAAGTTAAAACCAGGACCGGAATTGGTTACGGGTACCCACTTGAAGCGGTAAATAAATTAAAGATTGCACGAATAAGGAAATTGGCCGGTTTATATATAACAAAAAAGAAGCTCTTATTATTTGATCCGGGTTTTGGTGTTATTTCTATAATAATAAACAGGAATATGGTAAAAAAACTCTTTGATAAAAGAAACTATCGGTCAGAAGTAATCCTGCCCAGAATCTTAAATGATGGCGTGAATATAAAAATTGAGCACATAGAAGACGCGTTTTAAGCCAATTTTAATTGCTGAATTAAGCATTTGCAAAATTGTCCGAACTTTATAAATCATATAAATAAGCTATAATATAAGAAAAAGGTTTTTTGTATAATATTGAAAATAAACAATGGTTAATAAAAAATTTGTTTTATCTCCTGTAATTGGAAGGGTAGATAATGAAACTAAAAAAAGATTCTGGTAAAGCAGCGGAAGATAAAGAAGTTTATGGGAATGAAATTTATAAAGAAGTTGAGGATCTTGAGCTTATAAATTCTGTAAACATTGCTTTAAACAAGGGTAAAAGTCTGGAAGAAATAACCGGTGTTATATCTAAAAAGACAAAGAAAATATTTTATGGTTCAGGTATAGCCCTGTATCTGCTGAGTGAAGATAAAAAATACCTTGATTTACAGAATCTCAATGTTCCTTCAGCAAAAAGAAAGAAGATTGAGCAGCTAATTAAAATTAAAATACCCCCGGTCAGGCTCCCAATGGAAAAGGACAGCTATTATTATCGAATAATAAAGGATAAAAGGCCGGTAATTATAAACAATGATACAGAAATAAAAAAGATAATTACAGAATTTGCAAATGCCTTACCGGAGAATAAAAAATTCTTTAAAAAAGCTATTATAAAACTTGTACCCCGGTTATATAAGATTCTGAGTATAAAATCAGTTATGATTATCCCGCTTGTTGCAGATAAAGATGTTATAGGCCTGATTGATATATCGGGGAAAAAGGAATTCACTGATTTTGATCTGGAGAGATTAAAAACTATATCGGAACAGCTGGTTACGGTAATTGAAAGAAAAAAAATGGAAATCAGGCTGAGAGAAGTCCGTAATGAAATAGACCAGATTTTTAATTCAGCTATAAATGGGATGAGGGTTATAAGTAAAAATTTTGAGGTACTTAAAGTTAATAAGTCGTTTACTGATTTGTTTGGTATAAAGGCAGAGGAAATTACAGGAAAGAAGTGCTTTGAAATTTTAGAATTGCCCGAATGCCATACTAAAAAATGTATACTTAAAAGAATTTTAAACGGTGAAAAATATGTTACCAGACTAATAGAAAAGGAAAATAAAAATAATGATAAAAAATTTTATTCGCTGAGTGCAGTTCCTGTAATAAATAGTGAGGGCAGGATAACAGAGATTGTTGAAAGTTTCAGGGACATCACTCCGGAAATGCAATCTTTTGACAGGATGAGATTAAGTGAAGAAAAATTCAGGGATCTTTTTGACAACATGAGCAGCGGGGTAGTAATCTATGAGGCAAAAGATGGTGGAAAAGATTTTATAATAAGGGATTTTAATAAGGCTGCAGAAAAAATAGAGGATATTAAGAAAGAAGATGTTATTGGAAGGAGAGTTTTGGAAGTTTTCCCGGGACTAAAAGAATTCGGACTTTATAATGTTTTTAAAAGAGTTTATAAAACCGGTAAACCCGAAAAACACCCAATTAGTTTTTATAAAGATAGCAGGATTTCAGGATGGAGGCGCAATTATATTTATAAGCTGGGTTCAGGTGAGGTTGTATCGGTGTACGATGATTTGACAAGAGAGAAGCGGGCGGAAAAATTATTAAAAGACAGCGAGGAGTTTAGCTCCAGTTTAATGGAAAATTCTCCTAATCCTGTGCTGGTAATAAATCCCGATGCCTCCGTAAAATATGTAAATAAGGCGCTGGAAAATCTGACCGGTATTAAGTCAGAGCTTATTCTTGGTAAAAAACCTCCATACCCGTGGTGGCCAAAAGGGTCAGAGGATAAGACTCTGAGTATTCTTAAAAAGGTATTGGAAAGAGGTTATAACGAAGATGAATTTCTTTTTATCAACCATAAAGGGGAGGAATTCTGGGTTAAGATAAATGCAAAAGCAGTATACAGTGATGGGAATTTAAAATATTTAATAATAAACTGGGTTGACCTGACCGTGCGTAAAACCATGGAGAGTAATTTAAAAGTAAGTTACGATAAGATTAAAAGAACACTCAATGGTATTATAAATACCCTGGCAACCCTTGTGGAAACCAGGGACCCTTATACTTCAGGTCACCAGAAAAGGGTTTCAAAGTTATCAGTATACATAGCAAAGGAGCTTGGCCTCAGCAGGGAAATAATTGAAGGAATAGAGACTGCGGCAAAGATTCATGATATAGGAAAAATAAATATACCGGCTTCAATTTTAACCAAGCCCGGGAAATTAACGGAAATAGAATTTGATTTAATTAAGACCCATTCACAGGTGGGTTATGACATAATAAAAGAGATAGAATTCCCTATGCCAATTGCGGATATTATACTACAGCACCATGAAAAAATAGATGGTTCAGGATACCCCCGGGGTTTAAAAGGGGAAGATATAATGCTTGAATCAAAGATAATAACGGTTGCTGATGTAGTAGAGGCAATGTCTTCCTACAGGCCATATCGTCCTGCCCTCGGTTTAAAAGCTGCGGTTGAAGAAATCCAGAAAAATAAGGGAAAATTGTATGAACCCTATGTTGTTGATGCCTGTGTAAAAATTGTCAGCCGGAAGGGGTTCAGGTTCAATTGAGCCATAGACTTCTATTTATCATTTAGAGCACTGCTCAAATCTTTCAGTATGGAGTTTATCCTGTCTTAAACTGATAATATTTTTTCACCTTTCTCCTTATATAAAAGCATATCAATGTAATTGACTATTTGCGCTTATGGTTATATCATTGGTTTATGTTATTCAAACTGGACAGCTTTACATTAGTGGGCATCGGTGCCGTCAGAGTATCTGTAGAGGTTCATATAACAAGGGGTTTGCCCGAGTTCATAATTGTGGGTCTTCCTGGTAAAGCAGTAAATGAATCCAGACAGAGAGTGAGGTCTGCAGTTATTAACAGCGGATTTGATTTTCCGGTAAGAAAAATAATTGTTAATCTGTCACCGGCGGATATAAAAAAAGATGGCTCCTTTTATGACCTGCCAATTGCACTTTCAATACTTTCAGCAAGTTCCCAGATAAGCTGCAACTTTTCAGAAGAATCCTGTTTCGTGGGGGAACTGTCACTGGATGGAACCATAAATCCGGTAAGGGGTTTGATTTCTATGGCGGAAAGGGCAAGAAATGAGCACAGGAAATTCTTTTTTGTCCCTTATTTGATAGCCAGGCAGGTTTCTTTCATTCCGGATTTAAAAATAGTTGCCTGCCGGAGTCTCAAAGAAGCTGTAGAAGCTCTTTCAGGTAAAGACAGATTATATAAGTTTGTATACAGAGATGGTAATTATAAGAAAAAGGATATCACCTATAAGTTAGATTTTAGAGATGTAAAAGGGCAGTTAAGGGCAAAGAGGGCAATGGAAATAGCTGTGGGAGGGAGACACAATATTATGCTTGTTGGGCCACCGGGAAGTGGCAAAACGATGCTGGCAAGAAGAGCTATTACCATAATGCCTGATTTAAATATGCAGGAATGTATAGATGTTACCAGAATTTATAGCCTGTATAAAAAGAATGTTAATAACCTGATACAGGAAAGGCCGTTTAGGAGCCCCCATCACACCATAAGCAGGGTTGGTCTTATAGGAGGAGGAGTAAACCCCGGCCCGGGTGAAATTAGCCTTGCACATAAAGGTATACTGTTTTTAGATGAATTTTCACAGTTTCCCAGAAACTTTATAGAAGACTTAAGACAGCCTCTGGAAAATAAGGAAATAGTAATCAGCAGGAATCGTTTTTGTTATAAGTTTCCCTGTAGTTTTATGTTAATAGTGGCAACCAATCCATGTTATTGCGGTTATTTTGGTAATGACAGTAAAAAATGTATATGCAGTTTAAGGGAAGTAAGAAAATTCTGGAAAAAAATGTCCGGTCCTATTATGGACAGGATTGATATGAGAATTGCCATAGATAGACTTCCGGAGAGTAGTTTTATAGATGATAGCGAGGGAGAAAGTTCGTATACAATTAAAAAAAGAGTAATAAAGTGCGCCGGGGTACAGAAAGAGAGATTCAGCAAAATGGATATAAGTTATAACTCGGAAATTGGAACAGATATTATCAATAAGTGGCTCAAAGATAGCAAGAGTATGAGGGATTTAATTTATACTGTTTCAAAGAAATATAAATTAACAGCAAGGGGAATGGTAAGCGTGCTGAAAGTATCAAGAACAATAGCCGATCTGGAAAATAGCGGCGCTATACAGGAGCATCATATTATTGAAGCTTTAAATTATAGAGTTAATTTTATTAATAGTATTGATGATTTTATTTCAGGGTTATGAATGTCAGCGATACCGGCAGGAAAATATTATATATAATGGTTGAGAATGGAGTCAGGACGGCAGAGTTCATCAAAATTTATAAGAAATATAATGGTGATATACATAAGACCCTGAGCCACTTCCTTAAATATAGAAATTTAAAGCTGGAAATTAAGAAAGTTAAGAATGGTAATGGTTATGATAAAATGGGATATGACTCTTACGGGGAAATAATAGAATTTGTTCTAAAAAAGAAAATCGGATTACTTGAAATAAGCAGTAATAGCTATCCGGATATATTAAAAAAGATATATTTACCGCCTCCCTTTTTGTTTTTCAAAGGAGATAAGATAAAAAATCCCGGGTTCATGGTAGCTATAGTCGGCAGCAGAAAATGTACGGCTTACGGCAGGGAAGTGGCTGAATATATAAGTAAAAATTTATCCAGGATGGGAATAACTGTTGTAAGCGGGCTGGCAGCGGGGATTGATAGCAGCGCCCACCGGGCCGCTATTAAAGAAGAGGGAGGAAGCATAGGGGTTCTGGGATGTGGAATTGATATAGTATATCCACCAGAAAACAGGTTTCTGTATGATGACATTTTAGAAAATGGAAGCATAATAAGCGAGTTCTTACCGGGAACCCGGCCGCTTAAATATAATTTCCCGGTAAGGAACAGAATTATAAGCGGGTTATCAGGTGGTGTGGTAGTTATAGAAGCCGGAGAGAGAAGCGGCGCTATAATAACCTGTGAAATGGCTTTAAGACAGAACAGGGAAGTCATGGCTGTACCCGGAAGTATTTTTAGTCCTATGAACAGGGGATGTCACAGATTAATTAAAGAAGGGGCAAAGCTGGTAGAAAATGTTGATGATATACTGGATGAGTTTTCACAATACAATGAAAACATTTTAAAGCTGGATAAAACATATGATAGCCCTTACAATGGGAAAACAGATAGCCGCGTAAGGCTTTCCGGTAATGATAGAAAGGTGTATGAATTCATTGGATATAAACCAAAGAGTGTGGAAGAGATAGTAAAATACTCTGGTCTGGAAGTTAAGGATGTACTAAAAATAATTGCATATCTTGAAATGAACGGTTTAATAAGAGAAGATAGTTTTAATAAATATATTAGATTATTTTGAATTTTATATTAGAATAAAGATAACAGAAAAAATTATAATTATATATATTATAAATTTATTGCGGGGTATCCTGAGTGAAATTATTTAAAAGAAAAAAAGTGGAAATGCCCAAAACCCCTTTGGGGGTGGCTCTGTATAAATATGACATTATGGTTAACAAAGATTTAAAGAATATTCTGAACGGGATAGAGACAGGAAAGAAACTTAATAAAAAGAAAGCAGGAGTAATTGTAGAAAATGCTTCGGAAAAGTTTGACAGTATTCTTGACGAATTATCCAAAGAGAAATTAAAAGTTGACTACTGGTCCGATAAGATACGTTATGATATTATTGACATGATAAATAAGCTTAAAAACTTATTAAACAGAGCAAAAGCCGACGGCTTTTGCCTTTCAGAAACGTGGGTAAGTAAGAATTGCTCCGAGATAGATGAAATAGAAGAAATCAGAAACAGTATAAGAAGCAAGATGAAGGATATTGAAAGTGATTATTTATAGGTATGGATTTATTTAAATGTCTGGGATTATATATAAGGTACCTTAAATATGAGAAGAATTTATCTCTTAATTCTATAAATGCATATAAAAAAGATATCATTCAGTTTTTACAGTTTTTGAAGAATAAAAATATCACCGGGACCGGAAGTCTGAGTCTGGATATTTTTAGAGATTTTTTGAGATATATTGATAATTATAATTATTCAAACAGGACAATTGTAAGAAAGTATTCTTCTCTTGTTAATTTCTTTAAGTTCATGGAAAGAAATGACTTCATTGGTTTTCATATAACCCAGTTTATAAATGTTCCAAAGGTGCGCCAGGGTCTTTATTCTTTTATGTCTGTAAGTGAAATTAGAAGGATGTTGGATGATTTTAAACCGATAAATGACCTGGAAATTAGAGACAGGGCTATAATTGAAACAATTTATTCTACGGGTGCGAGGATAAGTGAAGTTGAAAGTTTGAAAATAAAAGATTTCGACTTTAAAAATAATGAGGCAATAGTAACAGGAAAAGGGCGAAAGCAGAGATTTGTTTATTTAAACAAATCTGCAGTTTTATGGATAACAAAATATCTCGAGATAAGAAACAAACTGGCTGCTTTAAATAAGAAAGTGGAGAGCTCAAAGAATGATTATCTCTTTTTAAATAAATATGGAGGGAGATTGTCTTCGCGCAGTATCAGGAATATAGTAAAAAAATATGCCAGAAGGTCAGCAATCGGTAAGAATATTACTCCGCACAGCATCAGGCACAGTTTTGCCACCCATCTTCTTCAGGAGGGTGCCGGTATAAGAGAGATCCAGGAACTTCTGGGGCATGAGAATGTTTCTACCACACAGATATACTCGCATCTTAATATTAAGAAATTAAAAAAAGATTACAGGAAATTTCACCCGAGGGCTGAAGATAAAAGTAATGAGGTGTAAATTTACTGGGTTGATATTAAATGGGATATTTCTTATTGATTATTTGATGAAATATATGTATTATGCTAGACTTGAACGTTGAAATTACACACATCACTTGTAGTAAAATGGTGAATGATATCGCAGTTAAAGTGGTGGAGGAAAAACCATAAAAATAGGAGGTAAAATTTTGAGTATTGTGACTATGAAGGAGCTTTTGGAAGTAGGTGTTCATTTTGGTCATCAGACCAAAAAATGGAATCCTAAAATGAAGAAATATATATATACAGATAAAAATGGTATATATATAATTGATTTGCAGGAAACACAGAGATTATTAATTGAGGCTTATGAGTATGCAAAGAGGCTGGTAAGCGAGAATGGTACGATATTATTCGTTGGAACGAAAAAGCAAATACAGGATATTATAGAAAACCATGCAAGTGAATGTGAAATGCCTTATGTTAAGAATAGATGGCTGGGTGGAACTCTTACTAATTTTGAAACTATAAGCAAGAGAGCAAAAAGAATTGATGAAATAGAGGATATGGAAAAGTCAGGAATTTTTGATAAATTGCCCAAAAAGGAAGTTCTGGGGATAAAAAAAGAATATGACAAACTTCTTTTTAATATGGGGGGTATCAGAAAAATGAAAAAACTGCCCGAAGCTCTCTATGTTATTGATCCCAATAAAGAAGTAATTGCAGTAAGGGAGGCAAGAAAACTGGGAATTCCAATAATAGCCATAACTGATACAAATTGTGACCCCGACCTTATTGACTACGTCATTCCCGGCAATGATGACGCGATTCGTTCCTGTAATCTGATAACAGGTGTAATATGCGAAGCAGTAAAGAAGGGAAAGGAAGAAAAAGCAAAGATAGAGGAAAGTCCCGAGGAGAAGGAAGTAAAGGAACTGAAAGAAAAAGGAATAGAAGAAGTAAAAACTGAAGATGATCTGGATGAATTACCGGAAGATGATGTATGGGTTTAGAAATAATTGGGGATTGGTAAGGAGGAATAATGGAAATTAAAGCAGAGCTGGTTAAAGAATTAAGAGAAAAAAGTAATGCGGGCATGATGGACTGCAAGAAGGCTCTGGTTGAGAGTCGTGGGGATATTAAAAAGGCGGAAGAAATATTGAAAGAAAAAGGGCTGTCAGAAGCTTCAAAGAAAGCTTTTAGAGCTGCAAAGGAAGGGTTGATTGAAAGTTACATACACCCGGGTTCCAGGATTGGAGTAATTCTGGAAGTTAACTGTGAGACAGATTTTGTAGCAAGGAATGAGATGTTCAGAAATTTAGTGCATGATATTGCGCTGCATATCGCTGCCGCGGCACCTTTATATGTTTCTAAAGAAGACGTGCCCCCGGAGGTAATAGAAAGAGAGAAAGAGCTATATAAAAAACAGGCTTTAAATGAAGGAAAGCCTGAAAAGATACTGGACAGGATTGCCGAAGGAAAAATTAATAAATTTTATGAAGAGAACTGCTTGATGGAGCAGTTGTTTATAAAAGATAATGATTTAAAAATGAGTGATCTGGTAAAACATAATATAGCAAAAATCGGTGAGAATATAGTAGTAAGAAGATTTGAACGATATGTGCTGGGTGAAGAAATGAAGGGCCTGTAATTTTTTTCAGGTTAAAAGCCATAAATAAGTTATATGGAAGAAAAAAAATATAAGAGAGTTTTGCTTAAAATCAGCGGTGAAGCTTTACTTGGTGAGCTGAATTATGGAATAGACCCTAAAGTTGTAAATAATATATCAAAACAGATTAAAGAAGTAGTTGAATTAGGTGTGGAAGTTGCGGTAGTAATTGGAGGAGGTAATTTCTGGCGTGGAGTTACCGCGAGTTCAAACGGGATGGATAGAACTACTGCTGATTATATTGGAATGCTTGCTACTATAATGAATGCTCTGGGGCTCCAGAATGCACTGGAAAGAATGGGGATAGCAACCAGAGTACAGACTGCGATATCCATGCAGGAAATTGCCGAACCTCTTATAAGAAGAAGGGCAGTGAGACATCTGGAAAAAAAGAGAGTGGTAATATTTGCAGGAGGTACCGGGAATCCTTATTTTACCACTGATACGGCTGCTGCATTAAGAGCGCTGGAAATAAAAGCTGAAATTATATTTAAGGCCACAAAAGTAGATGGCATATATGATAAAGACCCCATTAAATTTAAAGATGCTAAAAAATTTGAAAATTTGAGCTTTATTGACGTATTAAATAAAGAACTGAGAGTGCTGGATTCAACTGCTACTTCTTTATGCATGGAGAATAATTTACCGGTTGTGGTTTTTGATATTACAAAACCGGGTAATATAAGAGGTGCTATAATGGGCAAGAGGATTGGAACCATAGTCACAAAGGAGTAAAAAATGAAAGATATGTTAATTGTCGAACAAAGAAAAAAAATGAATCAATCACTGGAAAGAACACAGCATGAATTTAATACCATAAGGACCGGAAGGGCATCGGTCTCACTGCTTGATAACATTTATATAGACTATTACGGAAATAAGACCCTGCTTAAGTTTGTTTCCGGCATAAGTATACCTGAACCGAGGACTATCATGATTTCGCCATATGAACCAAAGTTTTTAAAGGAAATTGAAACTCAAATATCTAAATCTGATCTTGGCATTACCCCATCAAATGACGGGAGGGTCATAAGGCTCAATATACCTCCTCTGAACGAGGAGAGAAGAAGAGAGCTTGTTAAATTGGTTAAAAAAGTTGCAGAGGATGGAAGGATAGCCATAAGAAATATAAGAAGAGAAATAAATGACGAGTTCAAGAAATTAGAAAGCGAAAGTAAAATAACCGAAGATGATTTGATAAAATACCAGAAGGAAGTTCAGGAAATTACAGATGAGTTTATAGAAAAGATTAATAATTCTCTGGACCAAAAAGAAAAGGAAATTATGGAAGTGTAGGTAGAAAGCAATTTGAATTTAATTTCTTCTTTTTTTTCTTCTATTAAAGTTCCAGCTCTAAAAGAATTAAAAAAAAATAAAATACCCGGACATGTGGCTATTATAATGGATGGGAATGGCAGGTGGGCCACCAGAAGGAACCTGCCGCGTTCCGAAGGCCATAGACAGGGTGTCGGTGTCTTAAAGAATGTTGTAGCCTTGTGCCTGGAACTGGGAATAAAATTTTTGACCGTATATTCATTTTCCAGTGAGAACTGGAAGAGACCGGAAGATGAAGTAAACTTTCTGCTTGATTTGTTTCTAAAGTCACTAAAGGATGAACTTGATTTATTGGATAAAACCGGAGTAAGAGTAAGGCTAATTGGCAGTAGAGGGGAAGTACCATCTGAGATATTGAAAGCCTTTGAGGATGCAGAAAAAAAGACTGAGGGTAACAGCAAGCTTTTATTTAATATCGCATTTAATTATGGTTCAAGACGGGAAATTATAGAAGCGGTAAAGAAAATTCATAAAGATGTTATTGAAAATAAACTGGATATTGAAAAGTTAGATGAAAATAAATTCTCAGATTACTTATATACAGAGGGGTGTCCTGACCCGGATCTCTTAATAAGGACGAGCGGAGAGTACAGAGTAAGTAATTTTTTACTGTGGCAGATAGCATACAGTGAATTCTATTATATAAAAACACTCTGGCCCGATTTTAAAAAGAGAGATTTTCTTAAGGCTATTTATTATTATCAAAAGAGGGATAGAAGATTTGGTGGGGTTTAATCTATTATGCAAGTCATGACTGTTATCCTTCAATACATACTGGCAATATTTGCGTTATCCCTGATTGTAATAATCCATGAATTCGGTCACTTCTTAATGGCAAGGTTAAGCGGGGTCCATGTGGAGGAGTTTTTTATTGGTTTTGGACCAAAAATTTTTAAATTTAAGGGTAGAGGAGGCACTGTTTATGGCATGGGTGCCATACCGCTCGGAGGATACAATAAATTGCTGGGCATGGATAGAAACGAACCGGTCCCGCCCGGCATGGAAGGCAAGTCGTTTCGTAATAAACCTGCTTATAAAAAGTTTTTAATATCAATAGGGGGAATTGGATTTAATGTAATTTTTGCTGTGCTGCTGATAGGGGTCTTTCTGAGTTTTGCTGCTCCAACGACAACCGTTGATTATATTCAGCCTGATTCACCTGCTGATATGAGTGATTTTGAAGTGGGGGATAAAGTAATTGCGCTGGAAGGACAGAGTATTGAGAGCTGGGATGATTTTTCTACTCTGACAAAAAAATATCCCGGAGAGAATGTGACATATAAAGTCATCCGCCAGGGTGAGGAGATAGAATTGAAGGTAGAGCTTGATATTGTAGACGGCAGGGGATATCTGGGAATAAGTCCCAGGGGTGCTTTTAGTCCCGGATACGCCATAAAAGAATTTGGCTTTTTCGGATTGATAAAAGAAAGTTTCAGGATGACCTGGGAAATAACTGTTACTTACATAAAGTTATTTGGTATGTTATTTACCGGCGAAATACCATTAAGCCAGGCAAGGCCGGTTTCACCGGTTGGGATTGTAAGCATATTTCAGCAGTCTGCATCAACTGGTGCTCAGAATTTCATTTTTTTTGTAGCGCTGGTATCAATGATGATGGGTTATGGTAATTTAATTCCAATTCTCCCTCTTGACGGGGGAAATATTATACTTATTATAATTGAGTCTATAATGAGAAAGCCCGTGCCCGGAAAGATTCTTGAGGTGGTTAACTCCGTCGGAATATTTATTCTGGTTTCTTTGATAATAATAGCTTTTGTTATGGATATATTAAATCCCTTTAGTATTGTTAATCTGTAAAAACATTTTTGTATGAAAATAAAAAGAAAGAAAACAGGGGTAGTAAAAATAGGTAAAATAAATATAGGCGGGGATAATCCTATCATTGTCCAGTCCATGACTAAAAGCAAACTTGAGAATACAGAAGATATAAGGAAAGAAATAAAGGAACTTATAGAGTGCGGATGTGAAATTGTAAGAATAGCAATACCTGATAAAAAATCTGTACATTTTCTTAGGAAGTTAATAAATGATAAAATTTTCAGTATCCCTCTGGTAGCCGATATCCATTTTGATTACTGTCTGGCACTTGAATGCATGGATGCCGGGGTTGATGGAATAAGAATAAATCCTGGAAACATAGGTGGCCCCGAGCATGTTGCTAAGATTATCGGTAAAGCCAGGGACAAAAAAGTTGCTCTGAGGGTCGGTGTTAATTCAGGTTCTATAGATAAAAGAATTTTAAGAAAAAATAAAAGTGATATAGCAGTTTCAATGATTGACAGCACTCTGGAATATGTAAGGCTTTTAGAAAGATTAAATTTTTATAATTTTAAAATTTCGGCAAAGGCATCAAATGTTCTGGATACTGTAAATATATATGAAGCAATATCTGATAAAGTTAATTATCCATTGCATTTGGGCATAACTGAAGCGGGTCCAGTTTTTAGTGGTGCTATAAAGTCTTCAGTGGGAATGGGAATATTACTCTCCAGGGGAATAGGAGATACTATAAGAGTTTCGTTAACCGGTAATTCGACTGATGAAGTAAAAGCCGGATATATGATTCTTAATAGTTTAAATTTGAGAAATGTAGGAGTTGATATTATATCCTGTCCTTCCTGTGGAAGGACATCCGAAGGGTACAGGAAGACTGTTTATGAAGTTGAAAAGCTGACATCGGGTATTAAAAAGAATTTAAAGATAGCAGTAATGGGATGTATCGTAAATGGTCCCGGGGAAGCAAAAGAAGCAGATATAGGAATAGCTTTTGGTAAGAATAAAGCGGCTATTTTTTTAAAGGGTAAAATAATTAAAAGGGTAGACAAAAGCAGGGCTTTAATAGATTTTGAGGGGGAGCTTAAAAAAATTATTTAAATAAACAGGGAGTTTATATTGAGATATTCAAAATTTTTTATTCCAACATTAAAAGAGGAACCGAGTGAGACTGAAATACCCAGTCATGCTCTTTCTTTAAGAGCCGGGTTGATAAGAAAAGTAGCATCAGGCATTTATTCTTTTTTACCACTTGGCCTGAGAGTATTGAAAAAAATTGAAAATATAGTAAGGCAGGAAATGGATAGATCCGGCGCTATTGAATTATACCTGCCGGTGTTGCAGCCTTCTATTTTATGGGAGAAATCAGGAAGATGGAATGAGTATGGCCCGGAATTATTCAGATTAAAGGATAGGAACAAAAGGGACTTCTGTCTTGGCCCGACCCATGAAGAAATAATTACATACCTGGCATATCTGGATATAAAATCTTATAAGGATTTACCTGTTAACTTATATCAGATACAGGTAAAGTTCAGGGATGAGATAAGGCCAAGATACGGGTTGCTGAGGGCAAGGGAATTTATAATGAAAGATGCCTATAGCTTCAGCAGTAATGCGGATGAACTGGAAATCATTTACAGGAAGATGTATGATGCTTACTGCAGAATACTGGAAAGAATCGGCCTGAAATACAGAGCAGTTATGGCGGATACAGGATTGATTGGAGGAGATTTATCTCACGAATTTATTGTATCTGCTGAAAATGGCGAAGAAAAAGTAGTTTTTTGTCCCGGGTGCGGTTATTCCGAAAATTATGATTTAGCAAAGTCAAATCCTGCTTCTTTTAGGAGCAATAATGATAATATAAAGACAGAAATTCTTAATGATTTAAAAGAAATCCATACCCCCGGTATTACAAGCGTAGAAAAGCTGGCCGGGTTTCTGAAAGTTAATGTCAGTAAGATTATTAAAACCATATTGATGGAGGACGGGGAGAGCAACATATACGCTTTTCTTATAGGAGGAGAGAGGGAGCTAAATGTAGGAAAAGCCGGGAAATACTTAAAAAAAAGTTTAAGGTTTTTTGATAATTCTGCAAAATCAAGAGATCTTCCCATAGGTTTCATGGGGCCGGTAAAACTTTATGATGATATAAAAGTATATTCGGATAATTCTATAAAGAATAGATATAATGTTATTACCGGGGCGAATAAAAAAGATTATCATCTTATAAATGTTAATTATCCCAGAGATTTTAAAGTTGAAGCCTGGGGTGATTTTACTTATCCGGTTCAGAATGACACCTGTATTAATTGCGGGGGAAAACTTGAATTCGAGAAAGGTATTGAAATCGGTCATATTTTTAAACTGGGTTATAAATATAGCGAGAAGATGGATGCTAAATTCCTTGATATTGACGGTAAATTAAAATCACTGGTTATGGGTTGTTACGGGATAGGGATAACAAGAATAATGGCAGCAGCCATAGAACAACTGCATGACAGTAAGGGCATAATATGGCCTGTTGCCATAGCCCCGTTTCTGGTAAATCTTATAGTTACTACATCAAAGAATAAAACTTTATCTGAAGCAGGGGATATAATATATAAAAATTTAAAAGGTTTGGGCGTAGAGGTTCTTTATGATGATAGAGACATTAGCGCGGGAATAAAGTTCAGGGATTCTGATTTAATAGGTATCCCCTTAAAATTTATACTGGGTAAAAAATATATTGAAAAAAAGGTCATTGATGTTGAATACAGGCAGAAGAAAGACAGGACAGAAATTGACATCAGTACAGTTCCGGAGTTTATAAGTAATTTCAAAGCCTCACATAACCTCAAATAATTTAATAATGGAAGTTCAGAAAAATACAATAAGAGGAGTTTTAGAAAAGATTATTTTCAAGAATTCTGAGACCGGATTTATGGTCGGGAAAGTAAGGACGGAAGAAAGCAACGTGGTAACAATAGTAGGAAATGCCTTTGAACTTCAATGCGGAGAAAGCCTGGAAATAACGGGGAAATGGGTTTTAAATAAAAATTATGGCCGGCAATTTGGAATAGAGAATATTAAAACGATGGAGCCGGCAACCATTGATGGAATAAAAAATTATTTAGGTTCGGGTTTAATAAAAGGTATTGGGCCGGTAATGGCTGAGAGGATAGTCTGTCATTTTAAGCTTGATACGCTGAAAGTACTGGATAAGAAGCCGGAGAGATTAAAAGAAATAGATGGGATTGGGAGAAAAAGAATAGGCCTGATCAAACAGTCATGGGAGAAACATAGAAAGATAAGGGATGTATTAATCTATTTACAGTCAATCGGGATAGGAAGCTCTTATTCAATGAAAATATATAATAACTATGGAGATAACTCTATAAGTGTCATTAAATCCAACCCATACAGACTTTCCGAGGATATATTTGGGATTGGTTTTAAGACTTCAGATAAAATAGCTTTAAAAACAGGTATAAAAAAGGATTCAATTTTTAGAATTAAAGCAGGTATTATTTATATATTAAAGGAAGCTGAAGATGCAGGACACTGTTATTATCCTTACCAGGAGTTAAGGGATATGGCAGAAGGTTTCCTTGAAACAGAGATGGCAAAGATAAATAATGCTCTGGTCGAGCTGGAGAAAGAAAATAAAGTAATAATTGTCAGGGATGGCGAGGACAAGGTATATCTTGCCGGAATCTATAATGCTGAAAATTATGTAAGTAAAAAAATTGTTGAAATATTAAATAGCCCTGATAAAGAAAATGCAGGTAACGGTAAAAAGGAGAGAATGTCCAGCTTGATAAAGCTTTTATCAGAAGAGGAGAATATAGCTTTAGATTATATTCAGGAAAAAGCTATCAAGAAAGCAGTAACCGAGAAAATACTGGTTATAACCGGGAGTCCCGGTACAGGTAAAAGTACTATACTGAATATTATTATTAAAATTTTTGAAAGATTAAATAAAACTGTTCTTCTGGGTGCCCCGACCGGTAGAGCCTCAAAAAGATTATGTGAAACTACAGGCAGGGAAGCTAAAACTATCCACAGGCTTTTAAATTATAATCCAAAACTAAACAGATTTCTTAAAAATGAGAATGATACGGTTAAGGCAGATGTGGTAATTATTGATGAAGCTTCAATGATTGATATAAGGCTAATGAAAGATTTGCTTTCTGCGATTAAAGAAGAAACGAAAATTATTTTTGTTGGGGACATAGACCAGCTTCCCTCGGTAGGTCCGGGTAATGTTCTGAGCGATATTATTTACTCCGGTACCGTACCTGTTATAGAGCTAAAAAAGATATACCGGCAGGAGAGCGAGAGTTTAATAATATATAACGCCCACAGGGTGAGGGACGGGCAGTTTCCTTTTATCGGTAAGCCAAAAAATAATGATTTTTTCTTTATAGAAAAAAATGATTCCGAAGAAGTAGTAAAAATTATACTGGATTTATTAACCAGAAGAATACCTGAAAGTTTTAATTACAATCCTGTTTACGATATCCAGGTCCTGGTGCCAACAAACAAAGGAGTTGTGGGAGTCAATAATTTAAATTACAGGATTCAGGGTATTTTGAATCCTAACCCTGAAAGAATATTAAAGGGTTCTGTAGAGTTCAGATTAAATGATAAAGTTATACAGTTAAAGAATAATTATGAAAAAGATATTTATAATGGTGACATCGGGATTATAAAAAAAATAGATAAAGAAACGGAGGAGATAAGTGTAAATTTTGATGGAAGAATTATTAAATACAGCCTCTTTGAACTTGATGAAATAAATCTATCATATGCCATATCCATTCATAAATCACAGGGTTCTGAATTTAAGTGTGTAATAATACCCATTCTAACTTCCCATTACATGTTATTGCAGAGAAATTTACTTTACACGTCAATTACCAGAGCAAGGGAGCTTGTAGTTATGGTAGGGAGCAAAAAGGCAATAGGCATGGCGGTTAATAGAAATGTGGTCGTAAACCGCTATACAAACTTAAAAAATTTATTAAAAGTTATCTGATACAATTATTAAAATTATTCAATAAAAATTTTGTTTCTTTTGCAAATATTCTTATAAGCATAGTTGTAAAATCCTACATTTAAGGGTTATCTTTAATAACTTTAAAATACCCCTCTGCCTGATTGTATTTTTTAAAAAATGTGATATACTTTTATAGAAATTTTAATGTAACTGGTTATTAAAATAGTGGGTCTGCCCCACTATTTTTTAATTTAAATTCTGTAAATTAAAAGGTGAGAAAATTGAATAGAAAATTAATAACGGCATTAGTTGAGTTAGAAAGAGAAAAAGGCATAAAACTGGATACTCTTATAGAGGCTCTTAAGGTTGCCTTTGTTTCCGCATACAAACGGAATTATAAAGTAGATTATGATTGCCGTGTGGATATAAATATGAAAACCGGAGAAATAAAAGTATTTAGAATATTACCGGAGCAAGAAGAGGGAAGTAATCTGGATGAAAGTGGAGGTAAAAATAATGAGGTTGAAGTTACTCCGGATAATTTTGGAAGAATTGCGGCCCAGACAGCAAAACAGGTTATAAGACAGAGAATTAAGGAAGCCGAGCGTGAGGTCATGTATGAGGAGTTCAAGGATAGACTGGGTGATATGGTAACCGGGATTATACAGCAGAGCGATGCCAGATTTACTCTGGTAGATCTGGGAAAAGTGGAGGCGTTACTTCCGCAATATGAACAGGTGCCCGGGGAGAAATACAGGCATGGAGAGAGAATAAAATGTTATATTTCTGATGTAAGAAAAACAACAAAGGGGCCACAGGTGATAGTGTCAAGGACACATACGGGGTTAATAAGAAGACTTTTTGAGCTGGAAGTACCGGAAATTTATGAAGGAATTGTAGAGATTAAAAGTATTGCCAGGGAAGCAGGTTACAGAACTAAAATTGCGGTTAGCTCAAATGAAAAAAATGTGGATCCTGTAGGAGCCTGTGTGGGTCCAAAGGGTTCCAGAGTAAAAATGGTTGTGGATGAATTGGGTGGAGAGAAAATAGATATAGCTGAGTACAGTGACGATATCGTGACTTTTATTAAAAATGCTCTTAGCCCTGCAAGGGTTTTAAAAGTGCTTACTGACGAAGAAAAGAAATTTGCGCTGGTGGTAGTATCAAATGATCAGCTTTCTTTAGCCATAGGTAGAGAGGGTCAGAATGCAAGACTGGCAGCAAAGCTAACCGGATGGAAGATAGATGTAAAAAGTGAGAAACAGTTTGAAGATGAGCTTGATGAAGCAAGAAAAGAAAGATTAAAAAGCAAAGAAGAAGATGTGGTAAATGATTAAAAGGATTGTTAAAAGGGCAACAGCATAACTTTATTTGTTTATTTATAATTATTTAGAACAGGTTAAAAAATTAAGGGTATGAGTAAAAAAGATATTAAGAAAAAAGAGGTTAAGCAGGATAAAGAAACTGAAGAAGATAAAAAAGCTGATCAGGAGAAGAAAAAATTTGTAAAATCAGTGAATAAAACCCTGCAATCAAAAAACGTTAAAAAAAGCAGAAAACAGGCAAAAACTGATAAAGAAAATTCTGATAGAAAAAAAAGGAGCAGTAAGGCAAAGAACGAAGAAATTCGGGATGATAAAAAGAGTAAAACTGTTAAGTTATCCGCTGACAAAAATAAGAAAAAAGCCGGTAAAAAAGGAACAGAGAGTGGAAAAAAGAAGAAAGCAGAAGGGAAGACTAATGTAAAGCCCGAGATTAAAGATATATCAACTGGCGGGAAGAGTAAAATTAAGAGCAGGGATGCAGCAGATAAAAAAACAGGAACCTCTCCAGGGAAAAGAAAAGGCAAAGAAATAAAGGGTAAATCGGTTGTTGCAGAAGATGGAAAAAAATCAAAGGTTGAGAAGAAAAAGCAAAAAGAGGTAAAGGACGAACAGAAGGTTAAAACTGGATGGGAAGAAGAAAAAAAACAAAGCATTAGAAGTGTTATAGATAGAGAGCTTGATAAAGAAGAAAAAGAAGGAAGACTCAGGTTAAAAGTCTCCCGTGTGAAAAAACCCCGGGCAGCAGAGTTAAGGAAGAAAGAGCTTTCAAAGGAAAAAGGTAAGGCTGCAGAGAAAGAATTAAAGAAAAGACCGGAAATTAAAAAAATAGTGGAGATTTCTGAAGGTATAACAATTAAGAAACTTTCAGAAAAGATAAATGTTCCTTCGTCCGAGATTATAAAGCTATTGTTTGATATGGGTGAGGTTATTAATATAAACCAATCCCTGAGTAAGGATTTAATAGAATTTATATCACAGGAGTATAATTTTAAATATAGAATTATTGGCTTTGAAGAGAAACTGGATGAGGTTTATAAAGATGATGATGCAGACCTGGAGACAAGAGCTCCAATTGTCACAGTTATGGGCCATGTAGACCACGGGAAAACAACACTGCTTGATGTTATCAGAAAAACAAAGGTAGCGATAAGCGAGCATGGAGGAATAACCCAGCGTATAGGAGCCTATCAGGTTGAATACAAGGGCCGGAAAATTACTTTTATAGATACACCGGGACATGAAGCGTTTACCTCCATAAGAGCAAGGGGAGCTAGAGTTACAGATATTGCTGTTATTGTTATAGCCGCAGATGATGGTATTATGCCCCAAACTGTAGAGGCGATAAATCATGCCAGAGATGCCGGTGTCTCTATAATTGTTGCCATAAACAAAATAGATCTTCCGGACGCAGATCCTGAGAAAATAAAAAAGGGTCTTACCGAGTTTAACCTGGTTCCCGAGGAATGGGGCGGGGATACTATCTGCATAGAGATTTCTGCAAAAAAAGGGACCAATCTTGACGAGTTCTTAGAAATGATATTGCTTGTTGCAGACTTAAATGACATAAAAGGCAATCCAGAAGCCGGTGGAACAGGTATAATAATTGAGTCAAGACTGGATAAAGGATTGGGACCGGTGGGTACGGTCATAGTAAAGAGAGGGAAATTAAAAGTTGGTGACTCTTTTATAACCGGTGATTCTTTTGGAAAAATAAGGGCAATAAGAGACGAAATTGGAACAGTTCTAAAAGAAGCACTTTTATCTCAGCCGGTTGAAATTATAGGTTTTCCGGCAGTTCCAAAAGCTGGAGATAAACTGTTTGTGGTCAGCGATGAAAAAGCTGCCAAGGAACTTTTGCAGAGAAAAGATTATGATAAAAAAATGATGAAGATTGCTAATTCAAGAAGGAGTTTAACATTAGAAAAGTTATCCGAATTATCAAAAGAAAGCGAGATAAAAAAATTAAAGATAGTTCTTAAAGCAGATTCAGAAGGCTCAATGGATGCGGTAGGAGATTCTTTAAATAAAATAAAAGATGAAAAAGTAAAGATTGATATA
The DNA here is from genome assembly GCA_964601205.1 of uncultured Actinomycetota bacterium. Taxonomy (GTDB): domain Bacteria; phylum Actinomycetota; class Humimicrobiia; order Humimicrobiales; family Humimicrobiaceae; genus JAQVEM01. The sequence goes on from CAZRML010000005.1 coordinate 104,779, forward strand.
ATACACAGGGCAGTAGGAGCGATAACGGATAATGATATTATGCTTGCCGCTGCATCAGAGGCGATTGTTATTGGTTTTGGTGTTTCGTTAAATAAAGGTGCGGATATTCTATCTAAGAATGAAGGTGTAGAGGTAAGGACTTATGATATTATCTATAAATTGATTGATGATATTACGCTTGCATTTAAAGGTTTATTAAAACCCGAAATAAAGAGAGTTGACAGAGGAAAGGCCGAAGTAAGAGAATTGTTTAAGCTACCCAGAGTAGGGGCAATAGCCGGTTCTTATATTCTTGAAGGAGAGGTTGAGAAGGGTAATTTGGTAAATGTAATAAGAGATGGGAAAAAAATTTATGAGGGAAAAGTTGAAACACTCCACCGCTTTAAAGAGGATGTTAAAAAGGTAGCGTCAGGATATGAATGTGGCATAAGACTGGATAATTTTCAGGATTTTAATGTCGGGGATTTACTTGAATTTTTTGAGGAGAAATAATTCTATTTGGTGAAATCACTGGTGGTGATCGGGATGGATAGAATGAGAAAAGCAGAAAAAGATTTACAAAGAGAAATAAGTTTTATAATTAACGCAAAAGCAAATGACCCGAGGATAGGATTTATAACTATAACCGGAACAAAGCTATCTGTTGATTTTAAATATCTGGATGTTTTTGTAAGTATCATGGGTGAAAAAAACGAAGTGGAGAAGAGCCTGGAAGGTTTAAGGAATAGCAGCGGCTTTATAAAGAGAAATCTGCATCAAAGATTGAAACTAAAAAATATGCCCGATATAAGATTTCTATATGATAAATCTATCAGCAATGGCATCAGAATAACTGAAATACTGGAAAAATTGGATAAAGATGAATAGCGATTGAGCAGGTAATATAATTGGCAGATGAAATAAATTTATATAAACAGGTAGCAGAAGTAATAAAGAAAAATAATAATTTTTATGTTCTGACCCATGCTTACCCGGACGGGGATGCGATAGGTTCACAGGTAGCACTCTATCAATTATTAAAACTCCTCAAAAAAAATGTAGTGGCAATATGCAATAGTGAGATACCCTATCAATACAGATTTTTACCTTATTCTGATGAGGTTAAAAGAGAACCGGATATCATTAAGAATTCAAATAATAATATATGTTTTTGCCTGGATTGTGCTGATGAAAACCGGATGAATATAGACTTTAAGGAAATAAAAGCTGGCTCAAAGTGTGTGATAAATATAGACCATCATCATGATAATACAGATTTTGGTGATATAAATATTGTGGATTCACAGAAATCAGCAACTGCTGAGATCCTTTACGATTTGATATATGAATGTTACAGAGAATTAATAAACAGTGAGATTGCAATGGGTATTTATGTTGGCATACTGACCGATACAGGAAATTTTCAGTACAGCAATACAAATTACACTGTACATAAAGTAGTGAGCGAACTGCTAAAATTTAATCTGGACCCTTCAAAAATACACAGGCGCATATATGAAAGTGAACCTCTGGAGAGATTTAAGTTGATCCAGATTTTTCTTCAAAGAATTGAATATATAGATTCTTATGGACTGATATATTCATATGTTTTAAAGAAAGACCTGGAAAAATTGGGTCTTCCTTTTTCTGCTCAGGATGGATTGATTAATTTATTGAGAAGTGCTAAAAAAGTAAAAATTGCAGCTTTAATAAAACAGACCCAGAGGAAATCTTTTAAAATAAGTCTGCGAACATCCGATAGCAGTGTTAATCTGATTAAAATTGCCGGTTATTTTAATGGTGGGGGACACAAGATGGCTGCTGCTTATTCTGATTGTGGAAGTTTAAGGAAAGTTATAAAAAAATTAATAATATCGGTAAAAAATAATATATAACGATGAATAGTAATATTAAATCAGGCGCACTGATAAATTTTAATGGTGTTTTACTAATAAATAAACCCCGTGGAATAACTTCTTATGGAATAATTAAAAAGTTAAAGAAGGTTTTTTTTTAACAAAGATTGGACATGCAGGAACGCTGGATCCCATAGCAGAGGGCCTGATTATCATTTTGATAAATAAAGCTACAGGGTTATTTGATTATTTTTTAACTTTAAATAAGGAATATATTGCAGTTATAAAATTGGGAGTGGTAACTGATACCTGGGATTTGAGCGGAAAGATTCTGGGTACCGGAGAAGTTAAGGGTTTAGATCAGAGAAAAGTGCTTGCGGTGTTGAAGAAATTCAGGGGAGAGATTGAACAGGTACCGCCTGTATATTCTTCAGTAAAGTATAAAGGAAAGCCCTCTTATATTTATGCCAGGAAAGGACAGCATATAGATTTAAAACCCAGAAAGATAAATGTATATAATATTGAGTTGATATCACTTGAAGATAGCCTGCTTACCCTGAATATAAAATGTAGCTCCGGTACTTACATAAGATCAATTGCTTATGAGATTGGAGAGGCGCTTGATGTCGGGGCTTCAGTAAAAGAACTGAAAAGGGTCAGCATTAATGGTTATAAACTGGAAAACAGCGCCGGCATAGAAAGTTTCCTGAAAAAAGAGATAACTGATAATGATTTAGATTCGGGCTCTTATATAATACCAGTTAAAAGAATACTGGGGGAAAACCGGAATCTCTACGTAAAAAATGAATTTAAATCTAACATATTATGTGGGCAGCCTGTTACCGGGAGAATGCTTGAAATAAAGAAGATTGGTAATACTGGATCATTAAAAAAATATAATTTTGTTAATGTGATGGATAATGATGAAAATTTACTGGCTGTGCACCGGGTTTTAAGTAATAGAATACCGGCTGATGTTAATGATAAGAGTATTATATTAACTAAAAGTATCATAGTTCTATGATAATAAATTAATTAAATGTAACAATAAAGATAATATTTTAAAATTATAAGAGAGGCATTTGACCGAATTGTCAGAGTTAATGGAACTGAGAAAAATAGATGGTAAGTTCTTCAAATCCATAAATCCGGTAATAGTAATCGGGTTTTTTGATGGTGTCCATCTGGGGCACAGGAGGATAATAAGAGCCTGTGTTAAAAGAGCAAAAGGATTAAAAAGTGTTAGTATGGCTCTTACGTTTAATAAGCCTCCTATAAATATAATAAAAAATACTATGTATAAAAAACTAATAATCTCTTATGAGGAAAAGGTCAGAATAATAAAAAATTTAAATATTGATTATATAGTAACTGTAAATAGCGATTCCGGCTTTTTGAAATTGTCTCCTGGAGATTTTTGTAATGATATTCTGGTCAAAAAATTACATATTAAAGAGATTTTTGTAGGGGACGGGTTTCACTTTGGATTTAATGCCGCAGGAGATATTGAATTTTTAAAGAATTTTTTTGAACCCCGTGGAGTAAAGGTAAATGTAGTACCTCTGGTAAAAGTAAAAGGGGAGATAGTTTCCAGCACCAGTATAAGGAAATATTATTCTGAGGGAAAAATAAAAAAAATAACCGCTCTGCTTGGTAGAAATCCACAGATTGAGGGTAAAGTCGTAGAAGGTGAGGGCAGGGGAAGAGAGCTTGGATTCCCGACTGCGAATATAGATGTATGTGAGATTTTTGTAACTCCGCTGGACGGGGTTTATCTCGGGATGGTTAAGATTATTAATAATAATAAGTTATTCCCGGCTATTATAAACATCGGAAATAACCCTACTTTTAAAGGTGCCAAAAGGTGGATTGAAGCCTTTTTGCTGGGCTTTAATGAGAATATTTACGGGGAGAAGATAAAAATCACTTTTTTGGAGAGGCTGAGGGATGAGATTTCATTTGAAAATAAGGGTGAACTGATAGGACAGATGAAAATTGACCTTGATCATGCTGATAAATACTTTAAAAAAATAGGCAGAAAAAGAAAAATGAATAATATTAATTGATTTTTGAGTAGAAATTGATTAACATTAAAAATTTGAGCTACATTGCTTTAAGGAAGATTTAATCTTTTATTAAGTATAATCCTGAAGTAAGGTAAATTGTAATTAATATATAGTTATGGTAAATTATAGTACAGGTGTTTTAGGAGGTGAGAGTAATTTGGCATTAGTAAAAGAAGAGAAAAAAAAGGTTATTAATAAGTTTAAAATCCATGAGAATGATACCGGTTCCTCCGAAGTTCAGATAGCAATTCTTACTGAAAAAATTAACAGGCTCAATGAACATTTAAAGTTAAATAAAAAGGACCATCATTCAAGAAGGGGCCTTGTTATGATGGTAGGAAAGAGGAAAAGGCTCCTTGGATATTTAAAAAATAATGACATCGGTAGATACAAGAAAGTAATAGAGGAATTAGGTTTAAGAAAATAATGATATTTATGTACACTGGAAAATTATTTCAGTTCAGAGAGGTAGTATAGTATAAATGGAAAAAAGTTATGAAATTGAAATTGGTGGTAAGAAGTTTACATTCACCACCGGGAAGATAGCGAAGCAGGCTAATTCAGTTTTAATAAAACATGAAGGGAACGGAGTTCTTGTTACAGCTGTTATGAACACAAAACCAGCAGAGGGTCTGGATTTCTTTCCCCTTGTAGTAGATGTCGAAGAAAGAATGTATGCAGCCGGAAAAATACCGGGAGGTTTTTTTAAAAGAGAGGGCAGAGCCAGTGATAAAGCAGTCCTTAATGCAAGGCTTACCGACAGAGCACTCAGACCGTTATTCAACAAGAATATAAGAAATGAAGTTCAGCTAATTGCCACGGTTATTTCATTTGACCAGGTAAATCCCTACGATATTTCTGTAATAAATGGAGCTTCAACAGCCCTGTATATATCAGATATACCATTTGATGAACCAATTGGCGCTGTGAGGATGGGAAAGATAGATGAAAAATGGATAATAAATCCTTCATATAATGAAATTGAGGAAAGTATTATAGATATAGTTGTAGCGGGTACAGAGGATGCCATATTAATGGTTGAAGCAGGAGGCAAAGAGGCTGATGAAGAAATAGTTATTGAAGCTATAGATAGGGCGCATAATGAAATAAAAAAGATTATTGGCCACCAGAAAGAGTTTTGTAAGATAACCTGTAAAAAGAAAAAGGATACAATTAATTTTAAATTAAATGAGGATATAGAAAAAAAGGTTGTAAAGCTTGCGGAAAATAAAATCAGTGAGATCCTGGATGAAATTGCAGAATATTCAGCAGTTAAAGAAAAGAAAATATTGCTTGATAGCACGGATAAGGGATACTTCCAGGATAAAGTTTTGATTTTAAAGGAAGAAATTGTAGAGAAATTAGGAGAGGATTTTCCTGAAGATGAAGAAAGTATAGAAGTAAGTTTTAAAGAGCTTGAAAGAAAATTGGTAAGGAAGATGATACTTGAAAAAGGGGTAAGACCTGACGGGAGGAATCCTGATGAAATAAGAGAAATAAGTTGTGAGGTTGGTTTATTTCCCGGGACAACCCATGGTGTCGGTCTTTTTACCAGAGGAAAGACACAGGCTCTTACCATACTTGCACTGGGTTCAATAAGAGAATCACAAAAAATTGATAGTCTGGGAAAAGAAGAATTTAAAAGATATATTCATCATTATAACTTTCCCCCATTTAGTGTTGGTGAGACATGGCCATTAAGGGGGCCCAAGAGAAGAGAAATAGGACACGGAGCTCTGGCTGAAAAAGCTTTGAGACCTATGATTCCTGATGAAGATGAGTTTCCCTATGTTTTGAGGCTGGTATCTGAAATCCTGGAATCCAATGGGTCAACTTCAATGGCGAGCGTTTGTGGAAGCACGCTGGCTTTGATGGATGCCGGGGTTCCTATATCAAATCCAGTTTCCGGAATAGCAATGGGTCTTATTAAAGGTGAAGGGGATAAATATGTGGTGTTGAAAGATATTCAGGGAATAGAAGATTTCTATGGTGATATGGACTTTAAGGTTGCAGGGACTAAAAATGGTATAACAGCCTTACAGATGGATATAAAAGTAAAAGGCGTTAGCCTTGATATTATAAGGGCAATACTGGAAAAAGGCAGAGAAGGAAGGCTTTACATACTTGATAAAATGCTGGAGGTTATACCCGAACCGCGCAAGAGTTTATCTGAGTGTGCCCCGAAAATAACTACATTTAAGATACCCAAAGAAAAAATTGGTGAAGTTATTGGACCCGGGGGAAAGAATGTTAAAAATATTAAGGAAGAGTTTGATTTAGAGGAGATTGACATAAGTGATTATAACGGCGAGGGCCTGGTTTCTATTACTTCATCCAGTGCTTCTAATATTGAAATGGCAAAGAATAAAATAATGGGAATGTTAAGGAGTATTGAAGACATACAGATAGGAGAAGTTTTTTTGGGAACAGTTGTTGGGATTACAAGTTACGGAGCTTTTATAAATCTAATTCCGGGAGTTGATGGTCTTCTTCATATATTAAAAGTTGCAGATAAAAGAATTAAAGATGTTAATGATTATTTAAAAATGGGTGATAAAATAATGGTTAAAGTTGTTAATATAGACCCCCGGACAAAAAAAATTGGACTGGACAGAACCGACATCTGAATATTTCAATAGTAAGGTAGATAATAAAATAGTTTCATCAACCAGCGTAAAATTCGATCATTACGAGATAACTGAATTAGATAACGGAGTGAAGGTAATTAGTGAATATATACCTCACTTCAGGTCAATATCAATGGGTCTCTGGGTACCGGCAGGTTCCAGAAATGAAAATGAAAACATAAGTGGAGTAACCCACCTCATAGAGCACCTCATATTTAAGGGTACCAATAACAGAAGCGGTAAGGATATAGCTATCGAGTTTGACCTGATGGGTGCAGAATTTAATGCTTTTACTGATAAAGAAAATTGTTGCGTATATGCGGATTTTATAGACACTTATCTTGAAAAGTGCACGGAGTTATTGTTTGATATTATAATAAATCCATCTTTTCGTGAAGAACATATAAAAACTGAAAAAAAAGTTGTTATTGAAGAAATAAAAATTGTAAAAGATAATCCCTCCGAAAATGTCATAAATTATTTTTACGAGGTAGTTTTTAAAGGTCATCCGCTGGGTCTACCTGTTCTGGGAACAGTAAATTCTGTTAGAAAAGTTAAAAGGCAAACCATACTTGATTACTTTAGAAGAGAATTTGATGTTAGCAGGCTGGTTGTTTCTGCAGCAGGTAATGTTAAACATCAGGACCTGATTAAAGAAGTTAAAAAGTATACGGGTAGAGGTAAAGTTAATGAAAAAATAGGGACTACTAAACATTATGAACCTCCGTGTAATAAAAAAGTAAAGAAAATATCCAGTTCTAAAACAGGTTCGGTCCATATGTGTCTGGGTGGAGCCGGCTGTGGGCGTCACAACAGGGATAAATATCCAATTTCAATATTCACCAATCTTCTGGGTGGCAGCATGAGCAGTAGATTATTTCAGAGAATAAGAGAGGAAGAGGGGTTAGCTTATTCAGTTTTTAGTAACAATATCCAGTATATCGATACAGGGATAATAATGATTTATGCATCTGTATCACCCAGGAATACTGGAAGGGTCCTGGATATTGTTAAAAATGAAATAAGAAATATTGGTAAATACGGAGTAGAAGAAACCGAATTTTTGAGAGCCAGGGAAAATTTAAAAGGCAGTGTGGTGCTGGGTGTTGAAGATATAAGCTCAAGAATGTTCAGACTGGGTAAAGCACTGCTTTTTGATAAAAAAGTTTTGACTATTAATGAGATATTAAAGAAAATAGATGATGTAAAAAAGAAAGATCTGTGCGATATTGGCAGAAAGTATTTTAATCTTGATAAGATGAGCCTGGTAATGATGGGTAAGGTTAATAAAGGAAGGTTAATATGAAAAAAATAGTGATGGCAGGAATTTGTGGCAGGATGGGTGCTTCTATTTCCAGGGAGTTGATAAAAGAGAAAGAAATAAAATTAGTAGGAGGATTGGACATTAAGAATTCCGGTATGGATATTGGAGAATTTTTAACAGGGGGGAAAACAGGGTTCAGGATATATGATTCCTATGAAGATATAAAGGGGCTGGGGCCCGATATTATTATTGATTTTACTAATTCTGAGGTAGCCTTTAGAAATATAAATTGGGCTATTGATAATGGCATAAATATAATTGTTGGAACCACAGGTTTAAGTAAGAAAAATTTAGAAAATATTGAGAAAAAGGCTTTAAACTCATCAAGCAGAACACTTATTGTTCCGAATTTTTCAATAGGGGCTGTAATTATGATTAAAGTTTCCAGAATGATATCGAAATATTTTGATGATTGTGAGATATTGGAGCTGCACCATGATAAAAAAATAGATGCTCCTTCGGGTACTTCTGTATATTCGGCAGAGCAGATAAATCTTTCCAAAAATTTTAATGAGTCAAGGTTGAAAGATGGTGAGAAAGAGATTATTGATGGAAGCAGGGGTGGGTTCGTTAATGGAATCCATATTCATAGTATAAGATTACCCGGGTTGCTGGCACATCAAAATATTATTTTTGGAACAAAAGGACAGACACTATCCATAAGGCATGATAGTATGGACAGGTCATCATTTTATCCTGGAGTGGTTCTTGCCGTAAGAAATCTGGATAAACTTCCGAGTTATACTTTTGGGCTGGATAAGCTGATAGATTTTTAGTTATATTATTTAGAGAAGGAGGAGTTAATGCTAGATATGGGTGAGGTAATTACAGCAATGGTTACCCCGTTTGATAAAGATTATAATCTGGATTTCGAGTCCTGCAATAGATTAATTGAATATCTTATAAAAGAAGGAAATGATGGAATTTTATTATCCGGTTCTACGGGTGAATGTTCGGTTCTGGATGATGAAGAAAAGATAGCGTTATTTAAATTTGCAAAGGACAATTTTGGAGATAAGATAAAGATAATTGCAGGAACTGGTTCCAATGATACAAAACATTCTGTGGAGTTATCAAAAGAAGCGGAAAAAATAGGAGCGGACTGCCTGCTTTTAGTAGCGCCTTATTACAATAAGCCTTCACAGATGGGGATTTTCAAACATTTTGAGAAAATTGCTTCTGAGGTTAAAACCCCTATTATTTTATATAATGTTCCTTCAAGGACTTCCTCTAATATAAGTTCTGAAACCTGTGTAGAATTATCGAAAATAGAAAATATTATCGGTATAAAAGAGGCAAGTGGTGATTTAAGGCAAATTTCAGAAATAATAAGGGACACTGACAGAGATTTTCTGGTTTACAGTGGGAATGATGGGGATACATTGCCCATATTATCTGTAGGAGGATACGGAGTAATAAGTGTGGCTTCTCATCTGGTTTGTAAAGAAATAAAGGATATGATTTCAAGTTTTAAAAGAGGTGACCTTAATAACGCATCGGAAATGCATAGGAATCTTTTGGATATTTTTTATGGAATCTTTATAGCCACAAACCCTGTGCCTGTAAAAGAAGCTTTAAATTTAAAAGGCATCAGTGTCGGACCGTGCAGACTGCCACTGTACAGTATGGGGGAAAAAGAATTAAAAATTTTTAAAAATATCTTAAGAAGTTACGGGATAATAAATCAGTAATAGCGGGTCGGGGCTAAATTGATTTGGAAAAACAGAAGAGTGAAAGTTATATTAGAGAAGGTGAGACTTTGTGTATAAAGAATTATGTCAAGAATAAATAGTTTAAAATTAATACCGCTGGGAGGGTTAAGCGGGATTGGCAAAAATATGACCCTCTTTGAAAAGGATAACCAGATTATAATTGTTGACTGTGGGATAATGTTTCCCGACGATGATATGCCGGGAGTTGATTTTATAATACCGGATTTTTCATATATAAAAAAAAATAAAAGCAGGGTAAAGGCAATAATACTTACGCATGGCCACGAAGACCATATCGGTGCTCTCCCCTTTTTATTCAAAGAAATAAATGTCCCTGTATATGCTACAAAACTGACTATAGGTCTAACAAAAACCAAGTTTGATAGTTTACATAGCGGGGACTCTGTTGAATATAATGAAATAGATCCAGACGTACCTCTGAACATAGGGCCATTCAATATAAATTTTTTCAGGGTTAATCACAGTATTCCGGATGGTGTCGGGTTAATTATAAATACAGATATCGGTACCATTGTACATACAGGTGATTTTAAATTTGACTATGCACCCATTGACAATAAACCCACACAATTTTCAAAAATCGCGATAGCAGGCCAGAAAGGTGTTCTGGCACTGTTATGCGATAGTACAAATGCTGAAGAGTTGGGGTTTACTCTTCCGGAGAGGGATGTGGGCAAAACACTGCTTGAGAAATTTGAGAAGGCTTCTAAAAGGATTATTGTTGCTACTTTTTCATCTCATATCCATAGAATACAACAGGTACTGGATGTGGCAAATAAACTGGATAAAAAGGTGGCGATAAGCGGTAAATCAATTTTAAAAACTATCCGGGTCTCTTCTGAGCTGGGTTATTTAAAAATACCGGAAAACACCATAATACCTATAACAAAAATAGATAACTTTCCTATAAAAGAAATAGTTATTCTTTCCACTGGGAGTCAGGGTGAGCCACTTTCAGCTTTAAATAGAATGGCCCTGGGCGAACATAAAAGAGTTAGTATAATGAAGGGCGATATGGTAATAATCTCAGCTTCTCCAATACCGGGTAATGAGAAAGCTATATCAAAAACTATTAACAGATTAATTAAGCAGGGAGCCGATGTTTATTATGAATCAATTGCCGGTGTCCATGTGTCGGGCCATGCTGCACGTGAAGAGATAAAGATTATGATAAGTCTGACCAATCCAAAATATTTTATTCCCGTTCACGGGGAAGATAAGCATAAAATACAGAATGCACAGATAGCAAGGTCTATGGGGATAAAAGATGAAAATATTATAATAGCTGAAGATGGAGATATAATTAAGATGAACTCGAATCTGTGCAGGGTTTCTAAAAACCTAAATCCAAGGACTATATATATTGATGGCATAGGTATGGGCAATGTAGAAGATATTGTGCTCAAGGATAGAAGAATACTGTCAGAAAATGGGGTTATATTTATAGTAGTTGGCGTTGATTGCATAAAAAAGAATATTCTGCATGAACCTGATTTTACTTTGAAAGGAATAATATATATAGAGGATTTAAAAGAAATTATTGATAAATCTAAAAAGGTTATAAAAGATTCCATCAAAAACTGCTTTAGCAAAAATATTGCTTCCAGGTCAGTGATTGAGAACGTAATCAATGACAGGATGGAAAAATTTATTTTTAAAAAAGCAAGGATAAGACCTATAATAATAACCAAAGTAGTAAACCCATATTAACATTATTTAATTTTTAATCCCGAAAATGAACAGGTCAAAAAATAAGGATAAAAGAATAAAAAACACTAAAAAAAGAACCACGCCAAAAAATCAAATAAATAAGAAGAGGTATGTCAGGAGGAGAACCGAGGTATACGGCGTTCTGATAATAATGGTATCGGTTTTAATGTTTATAAGTGTATATGGTTTTTCAGAAGCTGGGATAATAAATAAGTCTATAAATGATTCCCTATCTTTTACTTTCGGGATTGGTAAATATTTAATTCCTTTTATGCTTTTGATATGGGGACTTAGCTTTTTCTTAAAGAGAATCAGTCTCTTACCATCAAGTTTTGGATGGGGGTTTCTTCTATTATTTTTGTCCATACTTGGTATGCTCGGGAATGATTTCAATTATGTGGATATTTTTGATAAGGTTCTGATAAAGAATAGAGGAGGAATTGTTGGAGCCGGGGTTTTTTATGGACTGCATAAACTTTTTAGTAGTGCAGGGGCTATTGTAGTATTATCTGTTTTGGTAATTATATCAATTTTAATAATAACCAAGGTGTCCCTGGTAGATACGGGTAGAAAAATAATATATTTATTTAAAAAAGTAAGTATCAGACCTTTAGCAGGGTTGTTTAAAAGAAAAGGCATTACGGGTAGTGAGAAGTCATCAGAAAAAGATGAAAGTGGTAGGGCCGGGATATATGAAGATAAGAACCGGATAGATTCCAGGAAAATTGGAGCCATTGACGGTGGTAGAAGAAAATCTGAAGAGAAGCTGGATATACCTATTGAGTTTATAAAAAAGGCCGATCTTAATAGACCGGAGGTCAGTCAGTTAAAAATACCGATGGAAAGGAATAATGAAATTGAGGATAATTACAGGTTACCTCCGGTAAATCTATTAAAAAAGTCCAAAGATATACCATCAAGGTTATACAAACAGGGAGTAAAAGAAAGAGCTTATACCTTAAATAAATTGCTGAGTGATTTTAATATAGATGCCCGAATAGAAAGAGTAGTAAGTGGACCCACGGTAACCCTTTACGAACTGAAGCTCCCGCCGGGGGTTAAGGTTCAGAGGCTATTGAGTCTGGAGGATGATTTTTGTGTCGCTCTTGGTTCACCTGATATTAGGATTTTAACGCCAATACCCGGGAAGTCTGCTATAGGGATAGAAGTCCCTAACAGTATAAGGAAGATAGTTACACTGGGGGATATTTATTCTGCTAATGATAAGAATTTGACCGAAAATTTTCTGAATGTCCCCCTTGGAAAGAATCTATCCGGGAATATTATATATATGGATATATCAAAAATGCCTCATATATTAATTGCAGGAGCTACAAACTCGGGAAAGAGTTCCTGTCTTAATAGTATTATTATTTCTCTTTTGATGAAAGTGAAACCTGATGAGGTCAGGTTTGTTATGATTGATCCCAAAATGGTTGAACTGAGTATTTATAACGGAATTCCACATCTATTATCACCTGTTGTGGTTAACCCCAAAAAGGCTGCTTCAGCACTTTCGTGGGTGGTACAGGAGATGGAAAATAGATTTAAATTACTGGTTAGCAAGAATTTTAAGTCTCTGGAAATGTATAACTTTGAAGCCGGAAGAAGCAAAGATGGGGGAGATAATTTTAATCCGCTTCCATACATAATTGTTTTTATTGATGAGCTTGCTGACCTGATGATGCTATCAGCTTCAGAAGTAGAAGATAGCATTTGCAGGATTGCGCAGATGGGAAGAGCGGTAGGTATTCATCTCGTGATATCTACCCAGAGACCTTCAGTTAATATAATAACAGGATTAATAAAAGCGAATATACCATCAAGAATAGCGTTTATGGTTTCATCAAATGTAGATTCCAGAGTTATTCTGGATTGCGGAGGAGCAGAGAAGTTGATAGGGAAAGGGGATATGCTATATTTGCCCTATTATTCTAACAGGCCCGAAAGAGTTCAGGGTTCGTTCGTTACTACCCACGAAATAGAAATAATTACCGGTTATATAAAAAATAATAGTACCCCGGAATATAATGCAGAAATATCAAAGAGAATTAGTGAAGAAAAGAAAAGTTTAGATAACGAAGACGAGTTATTCTATGAAGCCTTGAGGGTGGCTGTAGATTTTGGGCATGCGTCGGCTTCGTTGTTACAGAGGAGATTAAAAATAGGGTATTCAAGGGCCGCAAGGATAATTGACCAGATGGAGGACAGGGAATTAATTAGTGGTTATGAGGGTAGCAGGCCACGCGAGATCTTAATTTCAAAGGAAGACTTATTAAGGTTATTGGAAGAAAAAGAAAGCTAAAAGGAAAAAAATAAAATTAGAAAATCCGGGTTATTAAGAATTTGAATATGAACTGCTCAATAATAAGTATAGGCACTGAGTTAAATCTCGGTCTGGTACTTGATATAAATTCTAAGTATATTGCGGAGAGGGTTACCGACCTTGGCATAGAATGCAGGCACATGTTTACAGCCAGTGATGATACAGGTGATATATCGGATATTATAAAATATAGTTTAAGATATAGTGATATGGTAGTAATAAATGGCGGCCTGGGGCCAACGGATGACGATGTTACCAGGAGCGCGGTTGCTTCAGCGTTAAATCTTGGACTTGCGAGAGACCAGAGTCTTGATAAGTATAGCTTAAAATTTTTTAGAAATAAAAGTAATAAAGAAATTATTGATAGATTGCTGAGACAGTCTTACATACCGGCAAATTCTTTGCCATTAAAGCCAAAAATAGGGAGTGCTTCAGGATTTATTGTAGAAACAGAAAATGATAAGTTTATATTTTGCATTCCGGGCGTACCCAGAGAGATGAAAAGCATGTTTGAAGAAGATGTAGCGCCATTTTTAAGGAAAATTATGAAAGATAGGGATTTAAAAGGTGGCGGACTAAAGATTAAAAAATCAACACTTCTTACAACTGATATCAGCGAAACAGAAATAGAAGAAGAGATTAAAGAATTTGTTGACGGTGCAGAGGGGATGAATGTGCGTATAGGAATTACGGCCGGGCCCGGTATAACCAGGGTAATATTGATAGCAAAAGCTTCTGATGAGTTAAGTGCTGATAAGAATTTGAGAATAATAGAGAAGAAAATTACAGGGAGGCTGGGAAATTATTTTTATGGTAAAGGTGATTCTTTGATTTCTGATAGCTTAAAAGAAACTATTGAAAAGGCAGGGGGTAATTTAACCATAAGCACCGCTGAATCAATAACGGGAGGATTGGTAGGCAGTGTTATAACCGATACCCCGGGAAGCTCTAAATTTTTTATGGGAGGGATAGTATCTTATTCAGATTACTCAAAAATAAAATTACTTGATATAAATGGAGAAAAGCTGGTAGATGGCGGAGCTGTGAGCGAAGAAGTATGTTTAAAAATGGCAGAAAGAACCAGGAAAATTTTTAATTCTGATTACTCATTGAGTGTGACAGGATATGCCGGACCGGAAGCGGGAAATAAGGAGCCCGGTCTGGTATATTGTTGTATACTGGGACCGGATGGATATGAAAAGATATTTAAAAAAATTTTTAAGGGAACCAGACGAGAGGTTAAGTTTAGAACCGCACAGTTTGCGCTTAAAGAATTGAGGACAGCGATAAATAAAAAGGTGTTAAAAGAAGGACCAATAGATTAATATATGGTTGCGGATAATAATAAAGATAAGCTAACTAAAAGATTGTTTATAGCCATAAATATTCCCGAAGATATAAAACATAATATATTCAGTTTTGCAAATGATTTACTTGGTAAAAATAAATATATGAGAATAGTTCCTGCTTCAAACATACATGTGACTCTGAAATTTCTGGGTAATATTGGCATAGAAAGGATTGAGAAGATAGATAGAGTACTAAGGGAAACAGCCGGTGGATTTGTTGAGTTCAGGTATAAAATAAGCGAAAAAATAAATGCATTCCCGGGACCCAAAAATGCGAGGGTTATTTTTATGGGGATAGATACGGGCGGCGACAAGATATCAAGAATATATAATAAGTTAGAGGATAATCTAAATAGAATTAAGATAGATAGAGAAAAAAGGAAATTTTTTCCTCATGTTACTATTGCAAGAGTAAAAAGTAACAAGGATATAAGACAATTAATAGAAACCGATAAAGTTTTTTTAGACGGAGTCCTGGACTGTCCGGAGCTTACTTTATTTGAAAGTAAGCTCCGGCCTTCTGGAGCTGAATATATTGTTCTGAATAACTATAGTCTAAAATAAAAATATTTTTTTATTTATATTAAAAAAAATTATGTGGTAAAATGATATAGTGTGCTTTTATGCATATGATATTATATACAATTAAAATAATTTATATATGATTGATATTATGTAATTTTATTTTTTAAGAAAATTTATTTATTGGAGGATTTATTATGGATAGAGAGAAGATTATAGAAAACACGGTATCGCAGATTGAAAGACAATACGGAGGAGGGTCTATAATGAGGTTAGGAGATAAAAGCCTGATTTCGGATATAGGTCATATATCAACAAATTCACTGGAACTTGATATAGCACTGGGGATTGGTGGTATACCAAGAGGAAGGGTTACAGAAATTTTTGGCCCTGAAGCTTCCGGCAAAACAACTCTTGCCTTACATATTATAGCCAACTCTCAGAAGGAAGGTGGCGTAGCTGCTTTTATAGATGCAGAACATGCTCTGGATCCCGGTTACGCGAGAAATCTGGGAGTAAAAGTTGAAGAACTCCTGCTCTCGCAACCTGATAATGGAGAACAGGCTCTGGAAATATGTGAGATTTTATTAAAAAGCGGCGCTCTGGATGTAATTGTAATTGATTCTGTTGCGGCACTGGTACCGAAAGCAGAGCTGGAAGGCGAAATAGGGGATTCCCATGTAGGTCTTCAGGCCAGATTAATGTCCCAGGCATTAAGAAAAATAACCGGAGTTGTCAATAGGACCAAGACCTCTGTGGTTTTCATTAATCAATTAAGGGAGAAAATAGGGGTTATATTCGGTAATCCTGAAGTAACGCCGGGGGGAAGGGCATTAAAATTTTATTCTTCAGTAAGGCTGGATATAAGAAGAATTGATAGTATTAAAATTGGGACTGAAAATATTGGAAATAGAGTTCGCGTAAAAGTGGTAAAGAATAAAGTCGCGCCTCCTTTCAAGAAAGCGGAATTTGATATAATTTACGGAAGGGGTATATCAAAAGAGGGTAGTGTACTTGATGTTGCCGCGGAACTCGGAGTTTTAGAGAAAAGTGGCTCCTGGTATTCATATAAGGATGAACGGATCGGCCAGGGGAGAGAAAACGCTAAAATGTTCCTGTCTCAAAATACGAAAATAATGGAGGAAATTGAAAAGAAAATAAAGGATATATTGAAGTTAAATATTGCCAGAAAAGAAGATGAAGATAATAAAAAAAATAAGAAAGAATAAGCTCCAAGATTTTTAAACTATTTAAAAAATTATAATTCCACTAAACATTAGAATATTTCTATTCCTTATTGACAATTTAAATATAATTGTTAGAATTCTAATAATTTAGTTAGAAATCTAATAATTAAGGTTTTATCTTAATGTTAAAAAATAATGATGCACTAGAAATATTCAGAATTTTCCCTTTTTTTACCTGCACACTGATCAAAGATTTCAATGCTGATGTAGATATGAAGCTAAATCATACTGAGGAAAAAACACTTATAGCAATATCGCAGAAGAAAAATAAAACCATGTCTTTCTACAGCAGGATGGCAGGGCTGGAAAAAGGTTCGTTTACTGCTACTGTAGATGAACTGAGAGATAAAGGTCTGATAGAAAGAACCACTCATCAGTATGACAAACGAAAGACAATACTCGTTCTCACTAAAAAAGGAGAAGAGCTGGCCCGTGAAATTAAAAAGCAGTTTAAGATACATTTAAATAAACTTTTTTCAGAATTGAGCTACAGCGAAAGGGAAGAGCTTTCTAAAGCTATAGTTACTTTAAAAAAAATAGTCAGAAAACTGGAGGACACTGATTCGTAATATAAATATAAAAATTACTGTAATAAATATGCGGGTTAAGGAAAACTGGAATGAATAAATCAAGAATTAGGGTTATGGAGAAAATTCCCGTATACAGGTCAATTTTAATTCTTGCTATACCGGCTATGACAGCTAATGTAGTACAGATTATATATAATCTGACCGATGCTTTCTTTATTGGAAAGACCGGAAACGTAAATATGGTAGCAGCAATATCAGTAGCAATGCCGGTATTTATGTTAATACAGGCTTTTGGCAATATATTCGCACTTGGAGGGGCATCATATATATCCAGAAAACTTGGTGAAAAAAAATTTGATGAAGCAAGGCATACATGCTCAACATCTTTTTATACATCAATAATTATAGGGATGGTGCTTTCAATAGTTCTTCTGATAATGATGGATAGAATTGTTGGAGTTATAGGAACGAGTGCTGAAACTTTTAACTTTACAAAGGAATATCTTGTTATTATTTCATCATCAGGAATTATACTGATGATGAATGTGGTCATGGCGGGGCTTATTAGATCCGAGGGGGCAACCAAGGAGGCCATGATTGGTATTTTTATAGGCACGGGGCTTAATATTATTTTAGACCCCATCTTTATACTGATGCTTGACATGGGGACAGCTGGAGCAGCCTGGGCAACAGTAATAGGAAACTTAATCGGTACAATTTATTATCTTTCATACTTTTTGTCCGGCAGAAAAACCTCGCTTTCTATATCTTTTAGGGAATTCAAACCTTCAAAAATCATATATAATGAAATCTCAAAAATTGGTATTCCTGCTTCAGTAAGCCAGCTTGTGATGAGTGTATCGTTCATAGTTATAAATGTATTCGCTGCTACTTACGGAGATTATGTAGTGGCTGCAAACGGGATTGAAATGAGAATTGTGAGTATGGTTATGTTCCTTATAGTAGGGCTTGCCCAGGGATATCAACCTTTTGCCGGGTATAACTTTGGAGCAAGAAAATATAAACGTTTTATAAACGGGTTTAAAGTCACCATAATTTATAGCACTATACTGTGCATCATTTTTACCCTGATTTTTATCTTATTCGGGAGAAAGTTATTCGCTATATTTATTGATGACCAGGCTGTTATTAATACGGGTGTAGAAATACTCAGGGCTTTTACCTGGTGTGTTCCGCTATTTGGTTTACAGATGACACTTATAATGACATTCCAGGCTACCGGGATGGCGCTTAAATCAATGTTAGTAGGGCTGGGCAGGCAGTTTATTATTTATCTGCCATTATTGTTTATACTTAATTCTATGTTTGGGTTTCAGGGATTTATTTTTGCCCAGCCGGTTGCAGATATTATTACGACGATTATAGCAATTGTGCTGTCTGCATCTTTGATAAAGGAAATTAAAGGAAAAACGGTAAAGGAGTGGGCTTTAGAATCTTAAAAATTCTAATTTGATTAATGGCTGAATGGCTTATTTTTACCCTAAAGACATATGATATAATAGGCTAAGTCAACATAGATATCATTTAAAGGAGGGTGATTGGAGAAGTAGGATAATACTCGGAATGTAATTAAAAATAGAGTATGATATGAAAGAAGAAATATCACGTTTTTAACTATTATATAATAAAAACCGGTGAGTTTTTTGGATCCGGAGAAAAGGGAAAGATAAAGGTAAGAGTATAATATAATAAAGGAATATGACAGTAATTTTTTGGATGGTAAAATATGGTACAAAATGTTAAATCCCGGGAAGGGGTAAAAGATACTGATACTGGTATTCTAAGATTGATTAAAGACTATAATATTGGCAGGCTTAAAGTTTACAGTAGAGGGGAAGTAATTTACTGGCAGGGCGCACCTACTAAATATGTATCTGTTGTTAAGAGTGGAGCAGTGGAATCATTTTCTGTATCCAGAGAAGGAAAAGTGCACATATATGAGATCCTCGGTGAAGGGAGCATGGTTGGTATGGTAGATTGTTTGCTGGGAGAGGAGTTCAGGTCAACAGTTGAGGCTCTGGAGGATACCCATGTATACTTAATTCCAAAAGCTGAATTTGAAATTTTGATATCCGGCAATTTATCCTTTTCTACGATTTTGATGAAGCAGCTGGCTCAAACAGCCCGTTCGCTTGCCCGTGAAGTAAAAGAGCTCAGTATGATGGATATGCAACAGCGTTTAAAGCATCATTTGGTAAGGCTGGCCAACAACCATGGACTGGTATTAAAAAAAGGAATCAAGATAGATCTGGCCATTACCCACGAAGAAATAGCCGAGCTGGTAGCAGGGAATAGGAGTACGGTAACAACTTACATTAACGAATTAAAAAAACAGGGATATCTGTGGAAAGAAAATAATCGTCTTGTAAGTATTCCCATTAAACATTTTGAAATACTTGAAGGGCTGAGCCGGTCTATAGTGGAAAAGAATGAAAAAGAAGCTGTAAGCCTGGTAAAAAAAGCAGTTGATGAAGAGGTCGGTCCTGAAAAGGTAATGGATGCTCTTGAAAGGGGCATGAAACAGGTTGATAGCGGTTTTGCCCGGAAAGAACTCAGCATCTCTGATGTGATGATGGCAGTGTCTACCATGAAGAGTGCCATGTCTGTGGTAGAAAAAAAAATCAGGATAATGGAAAGAAAATTTAAAAATCCGGGTACTGTTATAATCGGAACAGTTCGGGGTGATATTCATGATATGGGGAAGGGTGTAGTTGCAGCATTACTGGCAGCTGAAGGTTTTAAGGTTGTAGACCTGGGCGCGAATGTAAACGCAGTGCAGTTCATAGATGCAATCAGTGAGTATAAGCCGGATATTCTGGCTATGTCCGCACTTATGACCGTGACTGTACCGGAGCAGGAAAGAGTTATAAATATTCTTAAAAAGAAAGGCCTCAGGGATAAAGTTAGGATAATTGTTGGCGGGGGTGCAGTAACCAGGGACTTTGCACGATATATTGAAGCTGACGGCTATGAGGCGACGGCGCATGAGGCAGTGGAGCTGGTAAGGAATATAATATAAGAGGAACGGTAATGCTCGGAGGATTTACACAAAATTTTAAGCCACTCAAATTGCTGTCAGATAAACAGGTTGAAATCATTCAACGAGGAACACTGGATATCCTTGAGAAGACAGGGGTAAGGATTGAACATGAAGGAGCGCAGAGAATTTTTGCCGAGAATGGTTGTAAGGTTGATTTTGAAAAAAAAAGAGTGAAAATACCCGGCCGGGTGGTAGAAAATTGTCTTAGCAAATGCCCTGATAGCTTTGTAGTTAGAGCGAGGGATCCCGGGAATAATATAACCATTGGCGGAAATGTATTGTATTTTGAAAACTCTATCGGGATGAAGGCTGTTAGTCTGGATACATGGAGTCCCCATATAGCTACAATGTTGGAACAAATTGAAGGGGTTAAGGTACTTGATTCGCTTGAAAACATGCATGTGATGAATGTGTATGCTTCATATTCCGAAATAGAAGGTGTCTCTCCATACATGGCTGCACTGGAGGACCTTGCCAGCAGGATAACAAATTCCACAAAGTGTCAGACTGCAGGCTCCTTCAAACAAAACGAAATTTTCGCAATACGGATGGGGAAAGTGGTGGATATAGACCTTATAGGGACAGTAAATGCTATATCACCACTTACCTATGGTAATGAGGCCGCTGAAGCAATTTTCAGGTTTGCCGGTGCAGGGTTTCCAATTAATTTTGGCAGTGGTGCAGTAATGGGGATAACCGGACCGGCGACTATAGCCGGTGCGACGGTAACCAATAATGCGGAACTCCTGGCGGGAATAGTTCTGGCACAGCTGATAAATCCAGGTACAAAAATACTGGTGAGCGATTCCGTTTACCCGATGGATATCAGAAGAGGATACCCTGCATTTGGGGCTGTAGAGGCTGCTATGCATAATATGGTGTTTAACCAGATCTGGCATAGTTATAAAATACCCACCAGTAGCTGGATTTCTGGCATCACCAGTTCAAAAAAGATAGACTTTCAATGTGCCTATGAAAGAGCAATGACCGGTTTGTTATGTGCCTTATCCGGATCAAATCTTATAAGCCTGCATGGCGCCATATATGGCGAGATGACATGGAATCCTGTTCAGGCTGTGCTTGATGATGATATTGCCGGGTGGATAGG
Organism: uncultured Actinomycetota bacterium; assembly: GCA_964601205.1. GTDB lineage: Bacteria > Actinomycetota > Humimicrobiia > Humimicrobiales > Humimicrobiaceae > JAQVEM01. Next base: position 126,217 of record CAZRML010000005.1, read on the forward strand.
ACGGTTTATAGAGGGCGTGGAGGTAACGGATGAGACACTGGCAATAGACTTAATACAGAAGGTAGGGCCTTTTCCGGGTCAGTATCTTAACAGCAGGCATACCAGGAAGTGGCTGGAGAATGAACAGTTAATACCGGAGTGTGCTGACAGGGAGCCTTATCCAGAGTGGTTAGAAAAAGGTAAAAGGGACTCTATTATACTGGCAAAGGAGAAATTGGAGAAAATGTTAGCCGGGTACGAAGCAGTTACTCTATCAAATGAGGAGAAGAAGGCTATAAATGAAATACTAAAAGAGGCAAGAGCCTATTACAGCCGGTAGGGATAAGATTTATTATATTGAACTTTTATTAAAATAACTATATTTTGTTGTCTGGAAAACAAAATATAGTTAAGAAAATGTGTTAAATACTAATAAGTATGTATATTGCAAATAAAAAGGAGGGAAAATTATGACGGAAAAGTTAGTAGAAGCTATTGTAGCGATGCGCGAAGAGGATGCGGCGCGCATCACGGAGGATCTTCTGAAGAGTGGGACCGACCCCTTCGAGATTCTTACAATGGGGCGTGATGCGATGGGGATAATTGGTCAGAAGTACAGTGATGGTGAATACTTCATCCCCGAGCTGATTATGGGTGGCGAGATCATGAGTCAGGTCGTGGAGAAGGTTAAGCCATTAATCGAGGAGAAGAAGGCTGAAGAAGGAACCAAAACAATTGGTAGTGTTGTTATTGGTACTGTTATTGGTGATATCCACGACATAGGCAAGAACCTGGTAACCTTTTTCCTTGACATTAACGGCTTTGAGGTGATTGACCTCGGGGTAGATGTTCCTCCAGAGAAGTTCGTAGAAGCTGTTAAAGAATCAGGTACCAAAGTGGTGGGTCTGAGTGGGTTCCTAACCCTGGCATTTGATGGAATGAAGCAAACAGTTGAGGCACTTAAAGAAGCAGGTCTGCGTGACGGTGTTAAAGTAATGATAGGAGGCGGTCAAATAGACGATAATATTAGAAAATACGCGGGTGCCGATGCCTATGGTGATAATGCACAAGAGGCTATAGCCCTTGCAAAACAATGGATAGGAGGTTAAAACTATGTTTATTTATCCTGAAAACTGGAATTCACTTTCTCCAGATGAGAAGTTGCAGGCCCGCCTTGATCACTGGTTATCGGGAGCGGGTAATAAGTTCGGCAATGATGAAGCTGAGAAGAGATACAGGAGACGTGTTCAAAGGTTAATTGATGTAATTAATTTGAAGAAGCCCGATCGCGTTCCTTGTGTATCTCAAGTTGATGCGTACCAGGCTGAATATTCAGGAATGCCTTATGGAGATTTCCTGTACGACTTTGAAAAGACAGAAAAGGCAATCATTAAGTTCCATAAGGATTTCCAGCCTGACTACAATATGGCGATGATTGCTCCCGGGAAGATGTTTGAGAGACTGGATATGAAAACCTACCGATGGCCCGGATTCAATTTACCTATGGATAGTAAAAGCTACCAGATGCTGGAAAGCGAGTACATGAAAGCAGATGAATATGACCAGCTGATCGCAAATCCAGAAGGATACTTTATGAGGACCTATCTGTCGCGTGCGTTTGGAGCACTGCAGGGTATGAGCATGATACCCAGTTTATATTATGCTATGGAATTTCCTATGGTTCCGATGCTGATGGGAATGTTTGCTGTGCCCCCGGTTAAGGAAGCATTACAGGCATTGATGGATGCCGGTCAGATAACAGGCGAGATGATGGGTACAATGGGCAGAATTAATGCTGAAGTAATAGGTAATATGGGAATGCCGTCTATGATGGGCGGCTTTTACAAGGTTCCCTTTGATATCATTGGAGACACCCTGAGAGGGACAGATGGAATAATGATGGACATATACCGAAGGCCTGAAAAGGTTCTTGAGGCTTGTGAACGTCTGATACCTATTGCCATTCAGATAGCTGTTCAGGGTGTAAATATGAGCGGTGTTCCGCTTGCAATGGGAGTTTTACACAAAGGTGACGACTCATTTATGTCGGATGCACAATTCAAGAAATTTTACTGGCCACATTGGGAGAAGGTTATGCGGGGCATAATTAATGAAGGAGTAGTTCCCGTACAGTTTGTAGAAGGACGATATAACACACGATTGGATGTCATTGCTGAAGCAGGACTACCGGAAAAAAAGATGATATGGTGGTTTGACCAGACTGATATGGTAGAAGTAAAGAAAAAGCTTGGTAGCTTCAGTTGCATTGCAGGCAATGTACCTACTTCAATGTTTTTGACATCTACTCCAGAGGAGATTCAGGATTACTCCAGAAATCTCATAGAAAAAGTCGGGCAGGATGGTGGATTTTTCATCGCTCCTGGTGCAGACATTGATATGGCAGTGCCTGAGAATATTCATGCTTTTATAGACGGGGTACGAGAGTACGGAAAATACTAAAGTATAATAGCAGGAATTTTATTTTTGTTGCTGAGCCTGTAATGTAATGTACAGGCTCATATTTAAAGAACAATATATATTATTGCTTTGGAGGCAAAAAAATGAATAAGACAAATATTTGGGGTGTGATTTTAATAATTGCATCAGCTTTTGTTGGGAGTGCGGCAGGTACAATGTATGCCGGAGTAATGCCTATACACGCAGTAGAGCTTGGAGCTCCGAGCTGGCTGATTACATCATTACCGATGGGCCTTCCTTCAATTATAGGTGTCATAGTCCTGATACCCATAGCTATACTTGCAGATAGAACTGGCAGGAGGAAGGAAATAATTCTGGTTGTAATGGGTCTGACTGCGATTGCAAATGTTGGGCTCGCTCTTTCTAATTCATGGGCTTCACTTGGATTGTGGAGACTCATATCCGGACTGCCATTTGCGTTCATGTCTATATATGCTCTCCTGGTAGCTTTTATGTTCCCCCCGGAGAAGCGTGGAGTAGCAATGTCTATTGGCCTCGGTGGCCCAATGCTTGGAATGGGTGTTTTTCAATCAATAAGTGGTTATCTTATGGGTGTTCTGGGAGGATATTCAGGGCTTTACTATTTTGCAGCAGGTCTGGCTGTACTGGCAATTTTATTATTGCTTCCGGTAAAAGTTCCGGTTGTTAAGAGCGCAACAAGGATCTCAGGAAGTGATATCATCGGAGTTATGAAAAACAAGAACATAATATACACCGGGATAACATTGTTGATTTATCTGGTTGGATGGCAGGCAATGTATGGTTCATTCTCATATGTACTTGTTGATAAACTCAATACGCCCGTTGCGTTACAGACGGTATTCTTTGCGGTTGCTTCGGTAATGCTGGGTCTGGGTACATTTATCTGGGGACCTTTTATTGACAAATTTGGTACAAGAAAGACCCTGTTTTTTGCGTTGATGCTGTCAGCAGTGGCAACTTTTGCAATGTTGCCCGTACTGGATAAAATGTGGGGTTACGTGCTTCTGTTCTGGCTGGCAACAGTTGGAGGAGTTTGTGGTTCGCCAGATACGTCCACCGTTGCTACGAAAAGTGTAAAGCCAGAGCTGGCTACAATCGCAATTAATACAATGTTTATATTTGTGTTCCTGCCTGGAATCATAGGTGGATTTATAGCAGGACCAATGATAGCAGGCTTAGGTCTATTTGGATTTATATTAATAATGGCAATAGTAGAGCTTGTTGGAGCTTTAATGACACTTAGAGTGCCTGAAGTATAAAAAAGATTTGCTGTTAGAATTGAAATAATTGTAGTATTGAATGTAGAGTAAGTTGAATTAATATGTGGAGGTCAGAATTAATTCAAAAAAGAAAGGAGAATTATGGCTGATGATCTGGTAAAGTCACTGTCAGATTTAAAGGAAGAAGAGGTTCTGTCAATAGTTAAAAATAGACTGGATGCTGGTGGTGACCCGATGAAGGTTCTGGGTGACTGCAGAGCTGCAATGGGTATTGTAGGAGAGCGCTATGAGAAAGAAGAATACTTTATACCGCATCTGGTATATTCTGGTGAAATATTAAAAGAAATACTGGAGATGGTTAAACCAAAATTAGCTGAGGGTGAAGGTCTTGAGCGTTCCGGTAAAGTTCTCATAGGAACCGTAGCCGGTGATATCCATGACATAGGAAAGAATATTGTGACTTTTATGATGGATACAAATGGCTTTGATGTACGAGATATAGGTGTAGATGTACCGCCAGAACAGTTTGTTAAGGAAATAAAGGAATTTGAACCAGAGGTAGTAGGATTAAGCGGGTTTTTGACCATATCTTTTGATTCCATGAAAGAAACGATTGAGGCTATAAATAAAGCAGGTTTAAGAGATAAGGTAAAGATTATGATTGGCGGCGGAACACTTGACGATAGCCTGGTTAAGTATACTGGCGCAGATGCCTTCAGACGTTTTGCAGGAGGAGCTGTAGCACTGGCTAAAGAATGGATAGGGGGTAAGTGAAATGGTTAAATCAGCAAAAGAATTATACGCAGAGAGGCAAAAAAGGATAAATGATGCAATCGCATTAAAAGAGCCTGACAGAGTTCCAATTTCGCCCGGAGAGAATGGGTGGTGTTTCAAATATGCCGGCTTAAGCTGGATTGATGGTTTATATGATCCTGAGAAAGCACTCCAGGCACATAAAAAAACAGTAATAGAGTTAAATTGGGATGCTTTTGGTCTTCCCTGGGGGTCGGGTGTTATGTTTCCTGTAAAAGGATTCGATAAGCTGGATATTCAGCAGTTAATGTGGCCGGGAGCGGAGAAAGAAGAAAATAGAATAAAGGCGAATATCACTTACCAGTTTGTTGAACCGGGGTCAAGAGGAAAATATGACCCAATGCCAGCGGAAGATTATGACGTATTCCTGGACGACCCCAGCGATTATCTAATAAGAAGATGGTGGCCGAGGATAGCAAAGAACCTGGAGCCTCTCAAAAATATATCCCCTTTACATCTGGCCAACAGTGTATACGGTTTTGGTCCGTTGTTTGGAAGTCCAGATTTCATAAAAGCTCTTAAGGTTTTGTTAGAGGCGTCTGAAGAGTACTCTAAATCAATGGCTCTTCTTGGGCCCTTTGTAATGGAAATGGTACAGCTGGGTTTCCCACCATCGGGTTTGTCTTTTACTGTGTCTCCTTATGACTATCTTGCTGATAATATGAGAGGAACCGAAGGATGTATGATAGACATGTTTAGAAGACCGGAGAAGTTAAAAGAAGCCATTAAAAAGGTAACTCCGTACTGTATAGAAATGGGATTAGGGTCGGCAAGGCAGTTTAAAGACCTCAGCAAAATTGTTTTTATTCCGGTACATAAAGGTGCGGGTGGCTTTATGTCCAATGAACAATATGAAGAGTTCTGGTGGCCCTCAATGAGAGAAGTTATGATAGCATTGATTAATGAGGGGTTTATTCCATATTTGTATTCAGAAGGAATATACACTGATCGACTGCCTATTATAAAAGACATACCAAAGGGAAAGGCCATATATCATATTGAGTCAGATATATTTAAAGCTAAAAAGATACTGGGTGATACGGTATGTCTTACAGGAGGACCAACAGCTTCACTATTGAATACGGGAACCCCCAAACAGGTTGAAGAGTATACTAAAAGACTGATAGATGAAGTTGGTCAGGGTGGTGGTTTTATGATGGATGTTGAAGTTCCTTTAATAACTGCCAAAATAGAAAATGTTGAGGCTATGACTAAAACAGTCATGGAATATGGCGTATATTGACAGAGAAAACTTAAGAATAGAAAATTTGGTTTAATAATTACAGTTTATCTGTGTTAGAAGCCTCCTGTAAGAGGAGGCTTCTAATTTTGACTTCTTAGCAGACTGATTATCTTTGATGTAGGACAGGCCAGATATTGCTGGATATATAATGCTACTCAAAGCTTGATGGGTATTGTTTTCAGTATTATTATAAGAACTACAGAAAAGAAGATCGGTCCCGTGGAGTTAAAATGCAAACAGTGATATAAATTAAGGAGAGCATAGTATGGTTTCATATAAGGTTGATTTCGAACCAGTCGGGAGAAGGGGAGAATGTCAGGCTGAACAGTCTATTCTTGACTGCTCACGTAAACTTGGTGTGGGTATAGTAAGTATATGCGGAGGTGAAGGACTTTTTTTCTGCTGCAAAATTCAGATTCTGAGTGGTACTGTTTCAGAGCCAACCTCAATTGAAAAAAAGCATTTTTCATCCCAGGAGCTTAAGGAAGGTTATCGCCTGGCATGCCAGACCTATCCCACAGGTAATTTAAAAATACGAGTGCCAGCAGAGTCGCTTGAAGCACCGCAGAGGACACAGGTGGAAGGAATGGAGACCGAAGTTTCGCTGGAACCGCCGGTTAGTAGCTTTAAGGTCAAACTAAAACCTCCATCACTTTCAGACCTGAGAGCTGATTCCGAGCGTCTGCTGGATTCATTAGAAAAAAAGAATTTAATAAACAGTGGTGGCACCATTGATATAGATGTGTTGAGGAATCTTTCTACGCTTCTGAGATCATATGACTGGGAAGCAAAAGTATCAGTAAGAGATAACGAAATAGTAGCAATTAGCCCCGGGTCCAGTAAAAAGTTAGGACTTGCTGTTGATGTCGGGACTACGAAAGTTGCGGGATACTTAATAGACCTGGAAAGCGGCAAAACACTGGCAAATAAAGGGGTAATGAATCACCAGATTTCTTATGGTGAAGATGTTATATCCCGTATGGCCAGTGCCAAGAGGAAGCCGGAAGAAGCATTGCGTATGAAAGAGCTGGGAGTGGAGGTGCTAAATGAACTGGCTTCCGAGCTCTCTGCAAAAGTTAAAGCCAGACCGGAGGATATAGTTGAAGCAGTGGTTGTGGGTAATACTGCTATGCACCATCTGTTGTTGCATCTGCCGGTGGGGCAGCTGGCTATGTCTCCTTATGTTTCGGTTATAAATGAAGCCCTGGATATAAAGGCACGTGATGTAGGGCTACAAATAGCTGCGGGGTCTTATATTCATATGCTTCCCAACATAGCTGGATTTGTTGGTGGCGACCATGTAGCCATGCTGCTGGCTACAGAGGCCTGGAAGGCTGAAGGTGTGGTGCTGGCACTTGATATAGGTACCAATACCGAAGTGTGTTTGGTGAGTAACGGGGAGATGACAAGTGTTTCCTGTGCATCCGGGCCCGCCTTTGAAGGAGCACATATCAAGAATGGTATGAGAGCTGCAAGCGGTGCCATAGAGCACCTGAGGATAATAGATGATAAAGTTGAATACCAGACCATTGGTGAAGTGCCACCGGTGGGTCTTTGTGGTTCCGGAATTCTGGATTCATTGGCACAGCTTTACCTGATAGGTGTTGTAGACGAAAGTGGGAGGATGAATAATGACCACCCGAGGGTACGTCCCTATGGAAAAAGCAGGGAGTTTGTCCTGGTAGGTGAGGAGGAGAGAAAAGGAGATCCGGCAATAACTATCACCCAGCATGATGTTCGCGAGCTGCAACTGGCGAAAGGAGCCATACGCGCTGGCATACAGCTTCTCCTGGAAGATAAAGGGCTTAATCAGGGTGACATTGATAGGGTCATAATAGCAGGAGCCTTCGGAACTTATATTGATATATCCAGTGCTCTTAACATAGGTATGTTGCCGGTATTGCCGATGGATCGCTTCCAGCAGGTGGGAAATGCAGCAGGAATGGGAGCCAAGCTGGCGCTAATTTCAAAAAGCAAGAGGGTAGAGGCTCAGGAGATAGCTCATAGAGTTTCCTACATTGAATTAGCAAGCGACCCACGCTTTACTCAAATGTTTGCCCAGGCAAACTATCTGGGGCTATATAAAATAATAAAGGGCAGAAGGGAGAAAATAAAATAATGGAAACTAAAGTATCAACCGCTAATAAAGAGATTATAATTGGTGATGGTCGCCCAACAGTGCTTATAGGGGAGCGAATCAATCCAACAGGCAAGAAGAAGCTGGCCGATGCGCTTAGAGCCGGAGATATGGAGATTGTGAAAAAGGAAGCCCTGGCCCAGGTACAGGCCGGAGCGGATATACTTGATATAAATGTAGGTACGAGTGGTGTAGACCAGGTATCACTGTTACCCTGCGCAGTGCAGACGGTGATGAGCACAGTTGATGTTCCTCTTTGTATTGATAGTGATAAGCCAGAAGCATTAAAAGAGGCACTTAAAGTTTACCGTGGCAAGCCGATAATAAACTCGGTAACAGGCCAGGAAAAGTCTCTGAAGGCAATACTGCCCCTTGTCAGGGAGTATAAGACAGCAGTTATTGGCTTATGTATGGATGATGGTGGTATACCGGACAATGCGGACAAGCGTGTAGCTGTTGCCCGTAAGATTGTGGATGAAGCTGAGAAGCTTGGAATACCCCGGGAGGATATTATTATAGATTGCATGGTTCTTACGCTGGGGGCAGAAAGCAACGCCGGTACAGTTGCTATAGAAGCTATCCGAAAAGTTAAGGCTGAGCTGGGAGTTAATATGACCTTTGGCGGCAGCAATATTTCTTTCGGTCTGCCAGACCGTGACATTCTCAACCGTGCTTTCCTGGCAATTTCTATTGACGCAGGGATAAGCTGTCCGGTTGTAGATGTTGCAAAAGTGCGTGAAACTGTTCTGGCGACTGATTTAGTTCTGTGTCGTGATAAATGGGCCAGTCGTTATATTGGAGCATACAGGGAGCGTCAGAAACAGCATGAATCTAAAAAGTAGAATATTTATAAAAAAATATTGAAAAACTTTATTTTATAAATTTAAAATAATAGGGTTAATAGTAATAATACAGGATATATAACTATTGACTTATGGTATCTTAATGTTATAATCTACTACGCTAAACAAGATACACTGAATTAAAAAAGATACACTGAATAAGGGTTATATTAGTAGTTTCATCCATTTGAAAACTTCTATTTAAATTTTTATTGACAATTAAATTCTGGTGTGTTATTTTTCTGCAGGTTATTTTTTGTGTTCTTTGAGAACTAAATAGTGTAAGTTTCTTCGAGCTAAATGATTAGATATTAATTTTTTTGAGAGTTTGATCCTGGCTCAGGACTAACGCTAACGGTGTGCCTAATACATGCAAGTCGGACGGATAATGTGAAAGTGGCAACACTTTTGCAAAGTCAGTGGCGAACGGGTGAGTAACGCGTAGGTAATCTACCCTGGAGATTAGAATAACCTTCTGAAAGGAAGGCTAATACTAAATATTTTATATTAATCGTATGTTTAATATAAAAAAGGTAGCCGCAAGGCTTCCGCTCCTGGATGAGCCTGCGTCCTATTAGCTAGTTGGTAAGGTAATGGCTTACCAAGGCTATGATGGGTAGCCGGCCTGAGAGGGTGAACGGCCACACTGGGACTGAGATACGGCCCAGACTCCTACGGGAGGCAGCAGTAGGGAATATTGCGCAATGGGCGAAAGCCTGACGCAGCGACACCGTGTGAAGGATGAAGGTCTTCGGATCGTAAACT
>CAZRML010000006.1:0-24473 GCA_964601205.1 uncultured Actinomycetota bacterium
GAAGAGTTTGAAAATATAAATAATAATATTAAAGTAAATGAGTCCCATCAGCTGATTCTGATAAGTTAATTCAGTGTCTAAAATTTGGGGTTCATATCACTTTTGATACTTCTAGAGATGTATTTTTGCCATTTTTAGAAGTGTACTTTCTACACTTCTTATATTCTTGTAATTCAGGTTTAAGTATATATATTCTATTCGCCCTTCCTTGCCCCAATCTTTTTTCAAAAATCAAATCGTATTCAGCAAGCATTTTCTTATATTTAATAATAATCTTATTAGACATATCTAAAAGATTCATTAGCTCTTCTACGCTAAAAATTAAGTAGATAAATCCATTTTCGTCTTTCCAATTGTTTTTTATGGACACGTTAAGTCTATCTCTTAATATTGAATACATAAGCTTTGGGCCAAGAGAAAGACCTCTATATCTGGCATTTTTAAAAAGTGCCTTTGGAACTTGGTAAAACCTCAAAGTCACTTCTTCTTTTTCGGTATAAAATCTATTTGATGGAGTAGAATTATATTCTTTGTTGTTTGAGTAACTGTTGAAGTCGCTGGGAGATAGTCCATATTTTCTACTTACATTTTTTCTATTTTCCCTTAAGTTATTCTTATTCATTATAAAATTTCTCATCTAAGTCTTTTATCTAATGCAAAAAGCCCGGCATTATACCGGGCTTTTACTTATATAATCTTTATTTTCTTTTTAAATTTAAGGCCTACATTATTTGAACTATCCTCAATATTTATTAATTCCTGTATTAAACCATCTGAATTTTTTAGGCATGCGCCAGGCGAACCGCCTCCGCCATTTGCCCTTGTATGGGTTATATTTACTTATATATTACTTACTGCCGAGTTTTTATTTTATCTTTTTTACCCTCAAATTTAAGCAGCTTACAGAATTTTTTTAAATATTATAATCTCAATTAGTATAGCTAAAAATAAAATAGGTGTTTTTTACAATCGAAAAATGTACCAAATTTCAATCGAAAACTGTACCACTTATTAATAATTAACTCTGTTTTTTCAACCACTCTTTAGTCTCCTTCATCCGGTAAGATGGCCCATTCATATTAACAATATATGATTTATGGGTAAGCCTATCAATCATGGCTGCAGTCATAACTGGATCAGAAAATATTTCATCCCACCTATCAAAAGATAGATTAGTAGTAATAATAGTTGATTTTCTTCCTGCTCTAAGTGATAGATGGGTAAATAGAAGTTCAGACCCCTGCTTGTCAAAGGAAATATATCCAAGCTCATCAGCTATAACCAGATCATATTTTTCAAATCTTAGTTCAAATGAGCGAAGAATACTCTGGCCCCTGGCCTCCTTTAGCTGGTTAATTAGTAGAGGTATAGTAATAAAGAGTACCCTGTATCCAGCCATGCAAGCCTTTATCCCGAGTCCTATGGCCATATGAGTTTTTCCGGTTCCAGGATTTCCAGCTAAAATTATATTTTGACCGGACCTAATAAAATCAAGGCTTTTAAACATTGCTAACTTTTTTCTGGCATCTTCCGGTAGATCTTCTACTGCCAGATCTTCTAGATACTTCTTTGCTGGAAAACCAGCCACTCTAATTCTATTTTTCTTTCCATTTTCTTTCCTCAGGTCATATTCTTTTTGAAGTAAGCCATGAAGAAAATCTGCATATGTTTTACTTTTAACCTCAGCTTCCCTTATCTCATCTTCAAAGCACTGCACAGTTGAAGGCATCCTTATCTCCTTGGCGTACTTTACTATTTCAGCATATATTTTATCTTTCATATTACCTTAACCTCCTTTAACTCAGAAAGGTTAAGCATGGAAGCATAACCGGTAAGTATATCTTTTGAGAAAACTTCTATTTGGTCATTTTCTTTATCTTTGGCTTTAGTTTCTGGCTTGTCATCTCTCTGTACAATCATTTTAATTTTGTCTGTACTTACTCCTCCAGAGCTTATGCTCTCCAGTTTAGCTATTGCCTCCTTTACTTTATCCAGGCCGCTACTGCTGATAACTTCTAGAAGTTCTATAAAATCTTTTTCGCATCCTATATAATAATTAGTATAAATTTCTTTTAGGCCCGGAGCTGCTTGTGAAAGTGCCACACTATTTGCAAGCGCACCGGGTTTTTTTAAAAATGTCTGCCTGAAGTGATCTATATCTATTACCCACTCAAAATGCCCGTATCGTCTCCTGTGCTGGGCAATTTTACTACCCTTGTAGTAGATAATTATCTTTTCTGGATATATCTTTACAAACACAAACTGCCCCACATATGCGTCAGGAACAGAGTAAAACGAGCTGTCTACTTCGATAGTAGAATATTTACTGACTCTTCTCTCACCAACCCTTGCAGTATCATATTTTGGAGGCAGAGGCAGAAGATAGCTTCTCTCTTCTGCCAGCATGATTGCTGCAGACCTGCCGCAGGTAAGGATTTGACTCTTTAAGTTTAGCTTTTTTACCTCTTGCCTTAAATACTCTCTTGCTTCCTCCAGAGAAGAGAAAGTATCTTTTTTGGAAAATACTCTTCTTCTAATATATTCTATGCTTTTTTCTACATGACCCTTCTCATTACCTTTTGCTGTATTGCAGAACCGGAATCTAAAATTGTAGTAAGTTGATAGTTTTAAGAGATCCTCTGTTGGCCTCTTATCTGATCTGCCCACAAATTTGGCCACTGCGGTCCTTAGATTGTCATAAACAATTTCTCTGTATACTCCTCCCACATGGAAAAAAAATTCTGCATGCAGGTGAAGAAAGTTTTCCATTTTCTGGCTAAAGTAGAGGTCAGCATAGCGGTAATTACCCTTACAGGTTGTAAATGCCCCCATCTGTAATACTTTAAGTTTACCATCAATAATTAGTTTTACTTCACCCCAGTCAAACTCAGACGAGTCTCCCCAGCTGTACTGCTGCCTTATGAAGGCTTCTTTTGTCTTTTGCTCAATTTCCCTTACTGCATTGCATACAGTGGTATAACCAATATCATGACCATCGTCACGAAGTGCTTCTAAGATATCAATCTTTTTTTTCTGCTGCTTGGAGAGGCCGCTTACTCTCTTTTCTTCATTCTCTTTTAGGTAGAGCTGTATTTTTTGCAGTATTTCATCAGTTAATTTTTGCTTTTTCCTACCGGCACTGTTATATTTTGGTGGGTAGATTATATCTTCCTTTAGTTTGAGATCATCACTGCCCATTAGTTTTGATTTTACATCTTCATAGTTTTTCAGGTATTTACCGATAGTGGTTCTTGAAATTTTCATCTCCCTTGCAACCTGCCTTTGTGGCTTTCCTTCCAGTATTGTCTCCAGTACTATTTTTTGTTTGTCTACCAATCTTATCACTCCTTTGTCCTTCCCATATAATTTAACAATTATATAGGGTATGTTATTTTGGAGTGGTACAGTTTTCAAATGAAATATGGCCTAGATTTAGATTAACACAAGCAATAGGTTTTTTATAATTGTTCTTTAAAAAAAGAAATATTTTAAGATACTTTCAAATAATAAAATAGATTTGGAGATTCTTATCTAACTTTGAAAATGCATATTAACAAATTTAACTGGAAAGAGAATGTATTTATTAGAATCCACACAGAATCAGGTTAAGAGGCCGTATTTGACTTTGGACACCCTTAAAACATTTCATAAGAATTGCCTCACCTATCTTTTTTTATTTCTCCGCATTAGAAAATTTCGGATTACGTAATCACACCTTAATGCAGGCCACCTGATGCCCCCCGCCAACGTCGCGCAGCGGCGGCACGATCCTGCTGCATTCCTCCGTTGCAATCGGACAACGCGGATGAAAAGGACACCCGGAGGGAGGATTCAGGGGACTCGGAACTTCCCCTTTAAGGATAATGCGCTCACGGGTTTCCTCTATGTGTGGATCAGGAATTGGTACCGCCGACAGAAGAGCTTTTGAATATGGATGAAGTGTGTTTTCATACAACTCTCTGGAGTCGGCCACTTCCATGATTTTACCGAGATACATAACCACAACACGAGTACTTATATACTGAACTGTAAGCAGGTCATGCGATATGAACATATAGGTTAGATCCGGATTCTTGCATTGGAGCTCCTGAAGAAGCGTCAGTATCTGGGCCTGTATGGAAACGTCCAGAGCAGAGATTGGCTCGTCAAGGATAATCAGAGACGGATCACCTGCTAAAGCTCTTGCGATTGACAGGCGCTGACGCTGGCCCCCACTGAATTCATGCGGAAAACGGTCAGTCATCCCCGGGTTCAGACCAACCATCGTGAAGAGCTCTTTGACCCTCTCATTATACTCCTTCTTTGTCTTCGTAAGCCTGTGAATCACCAGTGGCTCACCAACAATACTGCCGGCGTTCATACGGGGATTAAGCGAGCTGTAGGGATCCTGAAAGATCAGGGCCATCTTGCGTCGAAGCGGTCTGATTTTGTCCTCTTCCATATAGGTAATATCCTCGCCGTTAAGGATTATATGACCGCCCGTCGGCTTATACAGCCTTTGTGAACAGCGGCCTACTGTAGTTTTACCGCAACCGCTTTCACCTACCAGACCCAGTGTTTCTCCTTTTTTTACCTCAAAGCTGATACCGTCAACTGCCTTCACCTCTGCTACTTTCTTTCTTAGCAGACCTTTAGTCACCGGAAAATACATTTTCAGATTTTTTACTTCAAGAACTACATTATTTTGCGACTGATTCATCTTTGAATTCTCCTAACTCACCATATGACATGCGACATAATGCTCGCCCTGCAAGTGCCTCAGCTCAGGAGCGGGCTCATTGCGACAAACATCCGTCTGAAAGCGGCACCTCTGAAGAAATGGACAGGTTAAAGGATTGTTTATCAAACTGGGAGGCGCTCCGTAGATAGGGACCAGTTTCTTTCCAAGTTTGGGCACACAGTTTAAGAGAGCAATCGTATAGGGATGGCGCGGATTATCCCAGATCTCTTTGACGGTACCGGACTCAACGATCCTTCCGGCATACATGATATTGACCCTGCGCGCGTAACGTGCCACAACACCCAGGTTGTGCGTGACCATAGTCATAGCCGTTTTGTTTTTTACTACCAGCTCGTTCAACAGCTCTAACATCTGGGCCTGGATCGTAGCATCAAGAGCAGTTGTAGCCTCATCCGCTATTATTAGTTTCGGTTTGCACAGCATGGCCATGGCAACCATAACCCTCTGGCGCATTCCTCCACTGAACTGGTGAGGATAATCATCAAACCTACGCTCGAGATCAGGAATTCCTATGAGTTTGAGCTGCTCCATGCTGCGCTCACGCGCTTCATTTCTATCCATTTTAAGGTGGAGTTCCAGAATCTCAATCATCTGTGTTGATATCTTAAGAGCAGGGTTGAGGGATGTCATAGGCTCCTGAAATATCATAGATATCTTTGCACCGCGGACAGCGCGCATCTCCGGACCGTTAGCGCTGTATTTGAGGAGGTCCTTCCCCTCAAAAATAACCGAGCCACTAACAATCTCTCCAGGCTTCGGAATTAGCTGCATTATGGATAACTGGCTGACCGATTTGCCGCATCCGCTCTCCCCGACCAGACCAATAATCTCGCCTTCTTTTATATCGTAGGAAACGTCGTTTACTGCTTTAACCAAACCACGTTCCGTTTTAAAATGCGTCCTTAAGTTCTCAACTTTTAAAAGAGTTGTCATATAACATCATCCTTACTTATTCGATCGCAAAGAAGTTTACTCAAATAGTACCTCTAAGTCTCGGGTCAAGCGTGTCCCGCAGGCCGTCTCCAACCATATTGAATGAAAAGACCAGCAGCATGATCGCAAAACCGGGAGACAGGGAAAGAACCGGCCTCATCAGCAGATATTTATATCCGTCATAGCATAGAGAGCCCCAGGCTGGCGTTGGTGGTGTAATACCCATGTTCAAAAAACTCAGCGTTGCCTCCATCATGATTGCAAGCCCCATCATCATTGTCATCTGGACAATGATTGGTGATAAGCAGTTCGGTAGAATATGACGGAACATAATGCGTGCTTTTTTGCTGCCCATCGAGAGAGCAGACATTATATAGTCGTTCTGCTTTATTGAAAGCACCTGGCCGGTGACCAGTCTGATATAGCCGGGCAGTAACGAAAAGGTAATCGCGATCATAACACCTCTGACTCCTGCACCAAGCACAACAGAAAGGACCAGAGCAATCATAAGGGGTGGCATCGACATGAGCGCATCCGTTAACCTCATTATCACAGTATATGTTTTATGCCCCAGATATCCAGCAATAAGGCCGATGACCGTTCCAATAAACGCTGCAATTCCTACCGTTGCTACACCTACAAAAAGGGCTATCCGTGAACCGTATATGATACGGCTCAATGTGTCACGTCCAATGGTATCTGTACCAAGAAGATGCTCTGCACCCGGGGGCTGTAATACATTACTTAGATTCTGCTCATACGGGTCGTAAGGCGCAATTACCGGAGCGAAAATTGCAGCAATAATCGTCAGGAGAATTACAGCCATACCAAAGATAACAACCTTTCTGCTAAAGAATACACGGAAAAAGCGGCGAAATTCGTTGACCTTCGGCAGGGTCTCCAGTTTTACTTTTATAACTTCTCCATTGTTTAGCTTTAATTCAGACATTGAATGCACCTTCCTATTCGTATTGTATCCTGGGATCAAGCCAGCCGTAAGCAATATCAACAATCAGGTTTGTTATTACAACAACGACAGACATAACCAGCATGACGCTCTGCACAACCGTATAGTCATGCGCCAGCATTGAATCAACCAGCAATTGACCCATGCCGGGAATTACAAAAATAGATTCAACAATTATGGAGCCGCCCACAATGTTCCTGAGAAGCAGGCCCTGAAGTGTCACAACAGGCATTAGAGCGTTTTTCAGGACATGCCGTAATATTATAACCTTCTGGCTGAGCCCTTTTGCCCAGGCTGTTCGGATGTAATCCTCATTCACTACCTCCAGCACACTCGATCGCGTCAGACGCGCTGCAGTTGCTACTGGATAGAGCGAAAGTATGAACACTGGCATAATTGCTTGCTTGATACTCATAACCGCGTCTTTATAAATCGGGGTATAGCCATAAATCGGCAATATTCCTAAATGCATACCTAATATGTAGATCAATATGATACCGACCCAGAAAGCCGGTGCGGTTATTCCAATGTTTGCCATAACCGTGACCAGGCTGTCAATCCATGACCCCCGTTTTATTGCAGCTATCACACCGAGCAGTGTGCCCAGGACAAAGCCGAGTACAAAAGCAGTAAGACCCAGAGAAAGTGTGACCGGCAGCCTGTTTGCAAGCTCCTCGCCTATATCATAGCGGTACAGAATCGAAAGACCCAGGTCGCCACGGACGGCACCTCCCAGCCAGGTAAAATACTGTTGCCATACAGGCAGGTCAAGTTTCATTTCATGCTTGATAAACGCCACGAGCTCATCCGGGTTTTCAGCGGTGATATTCTGTGCAACCAGCATTTCTATCGGGTCACCCGGAAGTAGGCGGATTATAATGAATATGAAAATACTCACAAGCAAGACAATCAGTATAGCCTGCAGTAATCTTCTGGTTATATATGCTCCCATTACCTTCCTCCTATTTAAAACATTAGACAGAGTCCATTATGAAAGAGATTTACCATAACACGAATCTCACTCAAACTCTTATGCTTTAAAGGGTTTCCTTTCTATTTAAATATACTACAAAATATGTCAAAAAATATACAATTTTTGGGACCAGGTTAAGTCGGTATTGAAATTTACTTTCTCCACCTGGTCCCATTAACTAATAAGCAGACATTACAAAGATGAATTATCTGCTATTCGCTGCTGATCCATGCATCCTCGGGAACCCATATCGTACTGGAGCCAAAATCTGCAAAGCCAGTGTCATTAACATTTGCCTTCATGACAAATGCGTCAAAAATATTGTATAGAGGAATGACTGTCATTTCATCAAACATCATCTGGTTGATTTGACGTGTCAGATCATCATCTAATTCCGCAGTAAATACTGACTCCCTGACCAGGTCTATCAGCTCCTGTGACCTGTACATGGCCGGTAGGTCTCCAATAGTCGGGTCAATATATATTCTGTATGTAGTATTGATATTAGATAGAGTACGCATATGCTGGGCAAGCATACCGTCCCAGTCCGATTTTCGCTGGTTGAGATAGCCGCCGCTGTCAGGAAATTCAAGTTCGACGGTAATTCCTACCTGAGCCAGCATGCTCTGGATGGCTACCATAGAATCCTTATCAGCAAAGTTTGGCATACCAATGATCTTTGTTTTAAACCCGTCTGCATAACCGGCCCCGGCAAGCAACTCTTTAGCTTTATCCGGGTTATAAGGGTTGGTATTGATACTATCTATATGTGCAGACCACCCTTCAGGCGCATATTGATACGCGGGCGTCCAGGAACCAAAGCCACGGGCTTCTACTATACTGTCTCTGTCGATCGCATAATATATTGCCTGACGGACTTCAAGCTTGGACAGTGGGGAATCATCGTGTGTACTGTTCGGAACAAGAACCACAGGACCAATGGGCAGAAATTTTACTTTCAGACCTGCAGCCTGCATAGCAGCGATTACCTCGCCAGAGTTAGTGGTCAATACGTCGATACCCTGCTCGCCCTCAGTCTGGAGAGCAGCCTGCTGTGTCATTGTATCTGTAATGAAGTGATATGAAACACCATCAAGATAGGGTTTACCTTCCTGCCAGTAGTCATCATTCCTGACAAGTACGAGTATGTCGCCGCGCGTAAAGCTTTCAAATTTGAATGGACCTGTTCCTACAGGATTCTTCCTTGCCCACTCAATACCATTTTCCTCAAAAGCAGTTGGCGAAATGAAGCCTGAAGAACGACCGCCCAGAGCGTTCAAGGCGCTGTTGGCAAAGCTTTCAAAATCAAGTGCAATTGTAAATTCGTCAACGACTCTTGCTTTGGTATATTGCGGAAGCACACCGGGTTCGATTGCCCTATTCAAATTCCATACTGCGGCTTCAGCGTTGAAAGGTGTGCCATCATGGAATTTAACGTTCTCCTGGAGGTTAAGTGTAACGGTCTTTGCATCCATATCGACGTCATAGTCTTTGGCAAGGAAAGGGTGGACATTACCGAAGGAATCTTCACGTAGAAGTGTCTCGATAAAGGTATTAATAAGAGTGGTATCGTTAGTCGTATTTTCCCATGGCACACCGAGCGGCTGTGCACCTTCAGCTGTAGTAACAATATCCAGGACTCCACCATATTCAGGCTCTCCTTCCTCTGCTGCTTCCTCTCCTTCTTCTACTGTTTCCTCTCCTTCTTCTACTGTTTTCTCTGCTTCCTCTACTGTTTCCTCTGCTGCTTCCTCTGCTGCTTCCGATTTACATCCTATTCCCGATAACAGGAGAGACATACTTAGAACAAAAGCTACTAATATGAGTATTAATTTTCTCATCTCAATTACTCCTCAAAATATTTGTTTATATTTTTGATAATATAATCGAAATTTGTTTTTACCCTGGAATCACACCTGGCTTAAAAACAAACATCGATGTCTTTTATCATAGAATCATCTCCTTTCATTATTTTTTAACTCTATTTCTTCTGATTTAATCTTCAATTCAATACATCTAAAAGGAGGTAAAGAGTTAAAAATTTTCTTTTCTTTATATATTAATATCTGCTTATGCAATTTTTTATTTAACATTACAGCATTTCTATAAAGCACTATAACAACCCATATATTTTTCTAATTCGAGCACAAAATCTCAGTGTGTTCCTGTAAGTATGGCTCCCTGCTCTTTTAGGATACGCTGCAGCTCTGAAACATCTTTTTCCAGCTCCCTGGGTGATATGTTTTTTGTAGCACAAACAGCTGCCGCTACCCCTGCTGCCTGTCCGGTTACCATGGTCTGCTGCAGAAATCTCATGTAAGGATCCCTTTCGGTTGATACCATCTTACCTGCTACCAGCATGTTCTCAACCTTTTTAGGTACCAGGATTCTATAGGGAATATCATATGAGCCCCCGCCTTTGGGAACATGTGATGCTCTGTCTCCCTTTCCTTCGATATGCTGACCAAGAGTATCAACGGTAGCAACATGACGGCCCCCTGTCGGGAAATGGCTCTTTCCTATCACATCATCAAACTTTCTTGCCTCTAAAACATCTTCAGAGGTAAACTTGTAATCACCCATTATTCTTCTGCCTTCTCTTATTCGCATCTCGGGGCATATTCTGGTTATATAGGCATTCTCAAATCCGGGCATGTATTTTTTAAAGAATCTCCAGGCTATGATTATCTGCTTTCTGCACTCTATCTCTCCTCTGGTAATATCCCAGGCATCTGTGGGAAGTATGTTGGGTACCTGGGAGGAGTGCTGCAAATGGGCCTGTATTTTACCGCCTTCCCTGGGGAAGAGGAAAAAGCCTATACCGCTGTAGCCATGCCATTCACCTTTTGCCATTGCCTTATCCCTTATAGAGAAGAACCCCATGACCTCTCCCAGCTCGGTGATATCGGTAAGATTTCTAAATACTTCCATTACTTCTTCATGGGTTGAGATACCCTTGTAGCCCATCCATTCGATATCCTCAGGATTTTCCCTTATGTATTTACATACCTTATCCCAGTCCACGCCATCTACCGTAAAGGACACTGTATGGGGCTCGGCTTCTTCTTTGGGCAATATCTCGAAGGGTGCTCCTGCCCTGGCTGCGATATCACCTTCACCCGTGCAGTCAATTACTACCTTTGATTTGATTTCTACTCTTCCGTTTGCATTTTCAACCACAACACCTTTTACCGTATCACCATCTTTTAGCACATCCACTACCAGGGTGTGGAGAAGAAGGTTTACATTGTTCTCTGTCATCATCTCAAATATCAAAAGCCCCCACCAGTCGGCATCAACATAGGAAAATGTATAGCCTGTTTTTACCCTTATCGGAGTCTTCTGATGAGGAAGGGCATGTCCAGATTCAAGCAATCTGTTGTAGGTCTCTTCCAGTATCCCGCCCTTGTCCTGCTCGCCAAGTGCGTTAAAAAACCACGCGTAGGCGAAACCCGGGGGGCCTGAGATATTCATCTGTCCTCCCAGCGAACCTATACGCTCAATAAGCAGTGTGTTGGCACCGGCCCTTGCAGCTGATATTGCTGCAGAGCAACCGGAAGTTCCTCCCCCGCATACAATTACATCATATTCCACATCGTACCCACTCTTATTATTCATGTTGATCCTCCTTTATATATGTTAAATCGGTAACAAACCTTGAACTATTTTTTAAAATCACTAATCTCCTTTGCTGCTTTCCCGCTGGGAAGCTCAACACGTTCAACAATTGCCTCGCTGTGGAGACCCCAGGGCAGTATAACCTGTGAATGTCCACCCCTGTTTCCTGCAACTACAACAAAGACGTCTTCGGGAAAGCGTGTAACAGGCATCGGGTGCTTTTTCTCATCCCATCCCTCGGGTCTTACTGGTACAATTCCCCTGCCTTTCACCATTGCAGTTTCATTTACTGCTCTAAGGTGGATATGTTCCCTTATGGTGTCCTTTGTGTATCCGAAATCAAGAAGCATTTTAGCATGGTCAGGAGTTATTACTATGATAAGGCTGCTTGGCAGGTATGCATTGTTGCTTCCAATGGTAAAGCAGGTATCTGTTATGGTATCTATCAAATCCCCGCCATTAAGGCTTAAAAAGTCAATAAAGTCACGCTGGGGTTCTGCCTTTAGCACGAGGACAGCTGTTTCATCTTCACTGAAGTATTCCTCATTTATGGTTTTCCATGGAGCCAGTTCTTTTTCTTCAGCAAAACAGTAGGTAAGCTCAACAGGAGATGACTGATTGTCCAGGTCACAGAAACCAGGTACAGCTCTGCATACATTCATAATAACAAGGTTTGTTGCACGTCCTATTGTAAGATTTGCGGGATGTCCCGGCCCCAGGCAACCCTGCCTTCCGGACATTCCTATCTCTTTGGCCAGGGGACCGCTCACCAGAACCAGGTTTCCTCCAGGATAGGAGGTAGTGACTGACTGTATAAAATTATACTTCTGATTTGCCATTGCCTTAAAAGCAGTTATGAGTATGGGCATATACTGAGGTTTACATCCTGCCAGAATAGCACCTATGGCAACATCTTTTACTGTAATATTTTTACCAGAGGGACCGATCTCATAAGCCAGAACCGTTTCTGGATCAAATGGGCAGTACTCCATCATTGCCTCAAATCTTTTCTGGGTAGGAGGAATCATGGGAAGACCATCACTTATATGATGCTCATTCATATAGTCCATGAATTCTTCCATATAAGAGCCAGGATTATACAGCTTTTCTTCGTTTACCTCTATCTCATCTGTAAATGACAGCAGCCCGTCTTCTCTAGGTTTTACCTCATCTAATTTAAAATCTATAAATGCTGCTTCTTCAAGCTTTTCCCCATTTTCAGTTAATGAAGTAATTATATAATCCCATTTTTTATCAATTTCGGCACTGATTTCCTCGGGAGTACTTGCCTGGTAAATATCAATCTCACACAGGCAGAGTTTACCAGCCCTGTAAGTAGCAACTCCCCTTACTACTTCTGCTCCAGGAGGTGCTGTAACATAAACTGTTGGGATTCCTTCTTTTTCAAGAGCAATAGAAACAATAGTGGTGGCTGAAGAGGTACCCATATCTCCCAGGGCAACAACTGCTGCCTGGGGTTTTTCCTTTGCCAGCATTGCTGCATATTCTTCCAGCTTCGCTGTATCCTTTCCTCTTACTGTCTCCTTGTATTCTACAAAGTTAGAAATTCCCATTTTACTAAAGTTTTCTTTTATCCTGTTAAAGGCCTCTCTATAATGACAGAAATCCAGCTTTGTATTGTCATAGAAAAGAATCTTTCCTTTTTTTAGCCCATCTACTGAAACCCTCTTTGCCAACTTTATAACCGGCCTTTCCTGATAGCCGCGCGGGTCCAGGATAGCATCCAGCTTTCGTTTTGACACTTTATCTCCCTTCTTATTATACGTTTAGCAATTTAAAATTTTGGATGTCTTATTAATTACGGTATTTATTCTGTTTTGCAACAAATAAACTTTCCTTTAAAAGTTTATAATCACTGAAAAGTAACCCGGAAAAACCTTAAATACAAATGTTTTTCTCACACACTATCTGCCCGGGGACTACATATCATTCACGGTCCATACCGCTAATTTTATACCTTTCAAAGGGCAGTATCTGATTTCTATATATTATGCTTTTTGACCTATTTGTTACCATATCTTATGACCGGACAACTCATGTAACCACCACTCTTTCACGGTAACCGGTCAAAAATCATATAATAGCCAAGTTAGTGTATTCTGCTTTATTAATATAATCAAGTGTTCTGCTTACATTGTCTAACTTGGGAACTTGACATTATTTTGACACCTATTAGATCTAACAGATATTTTCAATTAACCGTATTCTTTAACATAGGTAAAAGTAAATCTACGCCAGATTTTTAGCAGTCACTATTTGATTCTTCCTTGAAATTACTAGCCCAACAAGTGATGCTATTGTAGCTATTATTCGCAAGCCCACAACTAACATTATTGCCCAAAAATAACTCCCGGTAATATCTTTGATATAAGCTCCGACATACGGGCCTGTTGATATCCCAATACCTACAGAAAAAGCCTGCAATGTGGTCATGATCTTACCCAGGTGTCTCATACCGAAAACATAAGATATGGAAGCATAGTGTACGGTTGGTTCCCCCTGTAATCCTAAAAACGTTAAAAACCCAAGCAACATAATAAGTATTACATTATTGTAACCAGAATAGAATAAAAGTATTAAGATGGCAGATGAAAAATATAATACAGGCAATGTTTTCCAGGGACCTCCGATTTTATCCACTATAAATCCCCACCCGAGACCCCCAAGAAGGCCAGCAAAACCTAATACCACCAAAAAAGCAGGCAATATGACTGTTAATGCATTTTCTCTTCCTATAGAAGATTCCAGCCCTTCTAATATAATCAGAGAAGCGTTCTGGAAAAGAAACATTTGACCAAAAGATGTACATAAGAAACATATGAATAACAGCCAGAAGTAAACACTTTTAGAAGCCTGCGGTAGCGTGTATTCTTTAACCGAATGCGGTATATTTTTTATTAATTTGTTATCTTTTCTCTTTAATAGTTTAAGTGTCATATTTTGGGAAGGGCTCCTCCAGGATATTATAGCAATTGATAGCAGAGTGATTGCAATTAAAGCAAACAAAAAAAATATATTTTTACCAAATCCATTAACCCTTATTAAAAAAGCTATAATTGGTGAATAAACCATTGGGGCTGTGTTTAAACCTGCAACACCCAGGCCGGTAGCCGTTCCTGGTTTGTCAGGAAACCACTTGCTCACATTAATAGAATATGTTCCTGTATATAGCCCGAATCCCAGACCTACAAAAAAGCTACCAATATACCAGAATGGTACTGCTTCCCCCCAGCTATCAAAGTTCAACATTCTTGATATTGTCAGGTAACCGGAAACTATAGATATTGCTGATAATGCAGCCGGTATTTTGGGACCATATTTATCTATTATAAAACCGGCTAATAATGGCCCTAAAATCATTGTACCTATCCCAATAAAGAGCGATGCCAGAACAATAGTTGCTACTACATCAAGACTGAAATGCTCCTGAATATACGGATAAAATATAGTCCATGTGCTTCCTGTAGATACCCCCATGCTTAATAAAAAAGATGAAACGGGGTAAAACCACCTCTTTTTTTCTCCGACACCCTTTTGCAGAATCATAATTTAAAACTTTCTATAAATATTTTGTTTCTGATTTACTCATAGATCTTCCCCCCGGTCAACTGGAGCCAAATATTTGTCTTATTTAATAACTTGGCATATAGTTGACAACAATAATAAGTATTTCTCAGACTATTTAAGATTGTCCCTGTGTAGAACTTGAACAGGTGGCCTTATCCAATTATAAATCAGATGTTCTGTTAGCTGGACTACATTGGCAAATTAATTATCAGAAAACGATAGAATTTTATAAAATTTTTAAAATATCAGCATTATTTAGGATGAGCAAGCATCTTATTGACCTTACGGTATGGACGCCTGAAAATTCACACTTACCATCAGGTCCTGATTTATTGCAGCTCAATTCTACTCATTCTCTTTAACTCCCTGCTCAGCAAGATAACAGTTGTAATAATTGCCAGAAATTCAGCAATAGGAAAGGCTATCCATAAACCATTAATTCCCCATAAAAGAGGGAGCAAAAGTATAAGCGGGATAAGATAGATAATCTGCCTGGTCATGGATAAAAATATTGAAGGTGCTACTTTCCCTATTGACTGAAAGAAGCCTGCTCCGATAACCTGCGGTCCTACAACCGGGAATAAAAGTACAATCATCCTTAAGGGAAAAGCCGCACTTGATATTAATTCAGTGTCACGGCTGAATAAACGTATTACGGATTCCGGAAATATTAAAAATATAGTAGTAAAAAATAATCCGTAAACCGCAGCGGTAAGAATGGATATTTTTAAAGACCCTTTAACTCTCTTTATATTTTTCGCACCATAATTGTACCCTATAATTGGCTGAACCCCCTTGACAACTCCTAAAAGGGGCATTGTTATAAAACCAATTACTTTGTTAGCAACACTGTAGACAGCTATCGCAATCTCTCCGTTATATATTCTCAGAGAATTATTAACCAGTATAATAAGAAAGCTCATACTAACATGTCTTACAAAAGATGCAAAGCCTACCCCTATAATTTCCTTTAAGATAGGATATTTTAGCTTCAGATGATTCTTCTTCAAGGGGATAGAACTCCTTCTCCTGAGAAAATATGAAAGTGTATACGAAACCCCGATAAACTGTGAAATGATTGTGGCATATGCTGCTCCTTTTATTCCAAGATTAAGCACAAATATAAAAATCGGGTCAAGTATAATATTGCTGCCTGTGGCCGCCAGTAAAATTAACATCGAAGTTTTAGCATTTCCCTCTGCCCTTATTACATTATTGCTCGAAACCATAAATGGAAAGTATACAAATCCAAAGCTAATAACAAAAAGATACTCTCTGGCATAGGGAAAGATGTTTTCTGTGGCTCCGAATAACCTTAGTATTGGATTCATAAATACGAGGGTTACTGCAGAAGCTGTAAGTCCTATTATTGCCACCGAAACAAATGAATTCCCAGCTACCAGACCTGCTTTTTCATAATCTTTTTTGCCAAGGTTTCTGGAAATCACTGAACCAGAGCCCCAACCTATTAGCTGGGACAGAGCTATTATAAAAACCTGAACCGGAAAAACTATACCGACGCCAGCAATAGCAAGGGTGCCCACTCCTCTTCCAATAAAGATGGTGTCAACAATATTGTAAAGGCTGTTGGCAAGCATTCCTATGGTTGTAGGAATAGAAAGTTTTGCAAGAAGAGGCCCTATTCTTTTATTTTTGAGGTCAAGTATATCCTGACTTTCCTGCAATTAATAATCACCTTTTAATCCGGTAGTTATATTTTTTAAAGAATCTATTGCGCCGTAAATTATTTTTACTTCTTCAGAGCCAGATTTATTAATTTTTCTTATAGCATTATCTTTCAGGAATTTCTTTATAATTTTTGTTAAGTT
The DNA here is from genome assembly GCA_964601205.1 of uncultured Actinomycetota bacterium. Classification (GTDB taxonomy): domain Bacteria; phylum Actinomycetota; class Humimicrobiia; order Humimicrobiales; family Humimicrobiaceae; genus JAQVEM01. The sequence continues at coordinate 16,650 of CAZRML010000006.1, forward strand.
TATACCGGTTTCTTTGAAACAAATTAAGATTTTTCTCCTGTCCTTCTTATAAGGCTCTATTTTCACATAACCTTTTTCTATAAGATTGTATAAAGGTGTTGTAAGGCTTCCTTATTTTAATCAATATTGCTAATTACTTATTTCTAATCTTTCTCGCCTCTTTGAAATCCTCAAGCCTATAAGAGCTGATACTCCCGCTGCTATACGAAATAATACGGCCAGCATTATAGCCCAGAAATATCCACCAGTAATATCTTTTATATAAGCGCCGACAAACGGTCCTACGGCAATACCCACACCTACCGAAAAAGCCTGAAGTACAGTCATGATCTTACCAAGATATTTTCTTCCGAAAACATAGGACACTGAAGCATAATGTGCTGTTGGCTCACCATTCAGCCCCAGATATAATAAAAATCCAATTATAATTATAAGTACAACGGAGCGGTAACTGAGGTAAAATAAAATAATCAATATACCTGTAGAAAAATATATTACAGGCAATGTTTTCCATGGACCTCCAAGTTTATCTATCACAAATCCCCATGCAAACCCACCAATAAGACCTCCGACGCCAGCTATTGTAAGAAACAGAGGCACAATAACACCGCGGGCATATTCGATTCCCATAGAGCTTTCTAATCCTTCTATAATGATAAGAGAAGCATTTTGAACAAAAAGCATAAAAGCAAAAGATGAACAAATGAAACAAACAAAAAGTACCCAGAACTGTACATCTTTGAAAGCTTCTTTAAAAGTAAAATCTCTACTTACATGAGCTTCTGTTTTCTCTTTTTTAAAAGTCTTATTCTTTAATATTTTAGATGCCAGATCGTGGGATGGACTCTTCCAGGTTACTGTTGCCACCATTAGAATGACTATCGCAATTCCAGCAAGTAGAAAGAATACACTTTTATTAAAACCATGGGACCTGATCATGAATGCCACAATTGGAGAATAGATAATAGGTGCTGTAAAAACACCCGCAACACCAAAACCTGTAACAGTTCCAGGCTTTTCCGGAAACCATTTGGCTACAACTGTTGCATAAGTACCAGCATATAAACCCTGTCCCAGACCAATGAAAAAACTGCCTGCGAACCAGAAAGATAATACTGAAGCCCAGATATCTGAACTGAAAATTTCAGATACTGTATAGTAACCAAGAGCAACAAAAAGAATTGCCAATATAAACGGTATCTTGGGTCCATATTTATCTACTATGAGACCCGCAATAATCGGGCCAAAAACCATACCACCTATACCTGTAAATGTCGATGCAAGCACAACTGTGGTAACAGTATCAAGATTAAAATGATCCTGTACATACGGGTAGAAGATGGTCCATATTTGCATTACAGAAATACCTGCACTGATTATAAATGCACTTACAGGATAAAACCACCTCTTATTCTCCTCAACGCCTACATCAAAAAACATACTATATATCCTCCAATTAAAATTATTTTATTCTGGTCTCCTGCTAATTTAGACTCATAATCTATTTAATTAATAAATAGGATATAACTGGTTATATCTTTGCTAAACAACAAGTAATTTTACGAGATTTAAGAATTTAATATGATTGATAATACCTGGAAAGCAATAATATTCTTAAAATCTTTTAATCTAATTCTTATTTTTCTTAGTTTTCTTAGATACCTCAGTGTGTTCCTGTAAGTATGGCTCCCTGCTCTTTTAGGATACGCTGCAGACCTGAAACATCTTTTTCCAGCTCCCTGGGCGATATATTCTCTGTAGCACAGATCGCTGCTGCCACGCCTGCTGCCTGTCCGGTTACCATGGTCACCTGCAGGAACCTTAAATAAGCATCCCTTTCGGTTGATACCATCTTACCCGCTACCAGCATATTCTCAACCTTTTTGGGTACCAGTATCCTGTAAGGAAGGTCATATGAGCCTCCGCCTTTGGGTATATGTGATTTCCTATCTCCCTTTCCTTCAACATGCATCCCCAGAGTATCTACGGTGGCAAGGTGACGGCTTCCTGCCGGAAAATGGCACTTTCCTATTACGTCATCAAACTTTCTGGCCTCTGTCACATCTTCAGCGGTAAGCTTGTAATCACCCATTATTCTTCTGCCTTCCCTTATCCTTAGCTCGGGGCATACCCTGGTTATATAGGCATTTTCAAATCCGGGCATATAGTTTTTAAAGAACCTCCAGGCTATAATTATTTGCTTTCTGCATTCTATTTCTCCTTTTGTAATATCCCAGGCATCTGTGGGAAGTATATTGGGTACCTGAGAGGAGTGCTGCAAATGGGCCTGTATTTTGCCACCTTCCCTGGGAAAAAGGAAAAAGCCTACACCGCTGTAGCCGTGCCAGTCACCTTTTGCCATTGCCTTATCCCTTAATGAGAAGAACCCCATGACGTCTCCCAGCTCGGTGATATCGGTAAGGTTTTTAAATACTTCCATTACTTCTTCATGGGTTGAGGTGCCATGATAAACCATCCACTCAATGTCTTCAGGATTTTCTCTTATATACTTGCATACCTTATCCCAGTCCACGCCATCTACTGTAAAGGCGACCGTATGGGGCTCGGCTTCTTCCCTGGGCAATATCTCAGAGGGTGCTCCTGCTCTGGCTGCAATATCACCTTCACCTGTGCAGTCTATTACTACCTTTGATTTGATCTCTACTCTTCCATTTGCATTTTCAACCACAACCCCTTTTACCGTATCACCATCTTTTAGCACATCTACTACCAGGGTGTGGAGAAGAAGGTTTACATTGTTCTCTGTCATCATTTCAAATATCATAAGACCCCACCAGTCTGCATCAACATAGGAAAATGTGTATCCAGTCTTTACCCTTATCGGAGTCTTCTGGTGAGGAAGCGCATGGCCTGTCTCGTACAATCTGTTGTAGGTCTCTTCCATTATTCCACCCTTATCCTGCTCGCCAAGGCGGTTAAAAAAGTGAGCATAAGCAAATCCAGGGGGGCCCGATATGTTCATCTGCCCTCCCAGAGAGCCTATACGCTCAATAAGAAGCGTATTGGCACCGGCCCTTGCAGCTGCTATTGCTGCAGAAACTCCGGAAGTTCCTCCTCCGCATACAATTACATCATATTCCACATCGTAGCCGTTTGTATCATTCATGTTGATCCTCCTTTATATATTTTAAATTCAGCAACAGGTTTTACTTTATTTCTTAAAATCGCCTATCTTCTTTGCTGCTTTTCCGCTGGGAAGCTCTACACGTTCAACTATTGCCTCGCTGCGAGAGTCCGGGGTAATGCTGAACCTGAGTTTTTGCTTTACCGACAATGCCGTATATTTTCCCATAGTTATATTTCATGGTCAATAAATTACCTACTTTTGTCTTTCTTTCATAACTTGACATAATATTGACAATTATTTATAATGCATGCACTTCTATTTTGATAATATTAAGACATTGATGATTTATTTTTTATATGATAACTGATCGTTTTTCAAAGCTTGGTTTTTTATTAGAACGATTTAACCTTACCCAGAGGGAACTTGCTGATGCTCTTTATGTGCATTATACAATGGTCAGCAAGTGGATAAACGGAAAGCGAATCCTGAGTTCGCGATCACCTTATTTGAAAAAGATTGTTAATTATTTTATTGCACTCGATTCAAATACAAACTTTAGCAGGTTAAAACAAATTCTTTTATATGATTATCCACATGCACAGTTAAATTCAAGAGACGAAATATACTTATTTCTAAGAAGATGGGTTTCAGAAGAAGACCACCACCATATTAAAAATGATTTACTGCTTAAAATAAACGCTGATAAGGATGTTTGTAAAAGTGAGTTTTACATATTTAAGGGTAATGATGGAAGAAGGAAAGCTGTTGAAAGAATAATAGATATCTCTATTTCTCTACCGGAAGGTCAGGAGATTCAGTTATTTTCCCAGGAAGATAACAAATGGTTTTACGAAGATAAAGAATTCCTGGACCTCTGGAAGAAAAAGGAATTCGAATTCTTGAGGAGAAAAGGTAAAATTAATATGATACATACACTTGACCGCTCAAATAAGTCAAATGCTTTTTCTTTATTATACTGGTTGCCTTTTGATATATCTCCGGGTACTTCCCCTTATCTTCATGCCCATTTTTTGGAAAATACTAACACAAGATTTACACTGTTTATATTAAAGAATGTTGCAGCTATCTTTGGATTCACTTCTGACATTACTACAAAAACTCTATATACTTACATGATTTTTGATTCGATAACTCTCCAAAAACTCCAGCTGGCTATGGAAAATTTACTAAAATATTGCACACCCATGTTCGATAAATTCTTACCAAACGAACATGAAAAAATAATAAATTTAATTACTACAGCAACAATGAATAAAGAAGACAACTATTGCCTCACCCTTCCCCCTTCTCTTCGTGTTATATCCAGTAAACTGTTCCGTGAGATACTTTTGGAGAACAATTTTAATAAAACAGAAGTTGAATTATACTTAAATTACCATTCCATTTTACAGAAAAATTTTTATGCAGATTCCAGGGAATGTGTTTTTAGATTTATATATGATATGAATAAACTGGAAAAGACCCTGGAGTCAGATTACATATATTTTGAAGAATGCTCTTTATTTATGAACAGGACTCTTAAAATTTCAAGAAAATTACTTATCAAAAGCATTGAAGAGACAATAAAAACTATGGAAAAGATGCCAAACCTTAAAATCGCCCTTGTTGAAGAACCGCCTGATTCTTTTCTGGAAAACATTAATATATGTATAAAAAAAGACACTATTTCAATTTTTAACAAATCGGTCTCCGAAAACCAGCCGACCTTCTCCCTTTTTACTCATGAACCTACTGCTGTAAACTCCTATTTCTATTTTTTTAACCAGCTCTGGAATTCAATTCCCAGTCTCGAGCGTGACCCTAAATGGGTTATAAAAAGATTAATTAGTGCAATTTCAATATTTAAATAGCGTACAGACTATTTAGTTCTACCTATTTTCTGATTTTACTAACATCAGTTATAAAGGTATAAAAACACTTACATCCTTTTTCCATATAAACTAGATAACTTCGCATTTATTATAATATTCTGTTAAGAAATAACTTAAATCCTAAATAAAGATGAATAAAATGACCCTTTATCAAAAAAGATTGAGAAGTACCCTAAAATTATCATTTGTCTATAAAATTATTAGAAATATATCATAGATTAAGGCCTTCTTTTTAACTACCAAAAAAGTGCTCCATGATTTTTCTAGTAGTTTAATTTTTATCACCAGGCGGTATCGATATTAATTTTGTGGTGGGCGAAGGGGGACTTGACCCCCCATGTCCTTGCGAACACTAAGTCCTGAACCTAGCGCGTCTACCAATTCCGCCATTCGCCCAGCGCGGGGTAATTTCTCCTATATTTTCTGCTGCCAGACTACCAAAATTATAATGTATGTAAATATCCAGTTTAGTAATTTTAGTCATCTTGCCACTGGAATCTATTTCTATCCTATCTATGAATTTTGATATTATCCTCTTCCAGTCAATATCATCTAATTTGCTTATACCTAATTTTAAACTTTTTAGGAGGCCTTTTAAACTATTAATTCTCTTCTCTTTTAGCTTCTCCAGTTTTTCCTTATTTTTCAATTCAAATATTGCACTATCTATCAATTTTAGTTTTTCTTCTTTATCCTTCAATTTCTCTGCAATGCTGCTCTTCCTAATTGATTCCGGAATGTCCTCGTTTAAATACAGCTCCAGGAGACTATCGATATCTCTGTTGATTTTATCTTTTTTATTTTCAAATTCAATAGCTTTAAAGTCATTATTCAGATTTTTCTTACTTTTATTTAATATATACTTCTTGATATTATTAGGATTTAAGAGAAAATATTTTACATCATTTTTAATTATATCCTCTATTTGTTCCTTTCTAACTGCTGCACTTGAGCATGGTTTATTTGTTACTTCTTTCTTTTTACCCAAATCATAATAATAGAACACAATACCTTTTTTTGTAGGATATCTGCCCCCACAATAAGGGTATCTACATTTGTGACAGAATAGTCTACCGGTTAGAATATACATTGTCTTTACCCTGGTATTATAATCACTCCTATTAGCAGCTAATTGCTTTTGCGCTTTAAGAAACATCCTTTTAGAAATTATCGGTTTTATTTTAATGCTTACTGGTTTTACAAAATCAAATCTGCTATTCTGGGCATAAATATACTCATTCTTGTAATAAAGGTCATTTGAAACAATACTTTTTACATTATTCCTTGTCCATTTATTTTCGTATATTCTATTATATTTCTTTGATCTTAAAACTCTCCCAAGCTTTTTAAGCCTTGTAGGAATCCCAAGAGCATTTAAATCATCCGGTACCCTGTAACATGACCAGCCATGATTGGCAATTAAATCAAAGATTCTTCTTACAACCCTTGCCTCCTCTTCGTCTATAACCAGCCTATCTTCCTTATCTAATTTATATCCGTAAGGCACACTATTCCCTCCGGCCGGGAACTTCCCCTGCTTGGCCTTCTGATATCTTCCCCTGGCCGACCGCTCAGCAATGACTTTTAGTTCCCTTTTGCTAAAAATCCCCTGAATGTCCGACATAAAATCATCATCTTTATTATTAAGATCCAGTACGGTATTCTGAAGCATAAGTTTTACATTATTGTATTTAAATACTTCTTTTAATACCTGAAGATCTTTTACATTCCTTGATAATCTATCCTGGTCAACTACAAGTACTCTGGTGTATATGCCATTACTGCATCCTTTAAGCAGCTCCTTTAGCTGAGGTCTTTCTTTGATTGTTTCACCGGAAATCCCAAGGTCCTTGTAAAGGTCATAACCCCAGTTATTTCTATTACATATACTTTCCAGTATATTTATCTGTTCGGGTATGCTGTATTTGTCATCCTTTGCCTGCTTATTACTTGAAACTCTAACATAACAGGCTACTTTTTCTTCTTTACTCATAGCTGATAATTTTAAAATGATGTTTTATTGTATTATATAAAATTAAGTTTCTTTTACCAATGATTCGCTATCTAATTTTTCTAAAATTAATTCATAAATATCAAAAAATATCTCATCGCCATTCCTTTCCTCATTATATACTCTAATTGTCTTATCAATCTTATGCCTCATTAGAAATACTTGCTGTTACTTTTTTATTAAATATTTTACTTCTATATTTTTATGATACCTTTTTAAAAAAAGATATTAAATAATAACATAATGTTGCTTTTACAACAATATAGCTTTAGAAGTATTTCTTCTTTTATAAGTTTAAGAGCTGATAATTCTTCAATTAATCTATTTATGAAATGCAAGCTAAACTAGGAATAACCGCTTATAGCCTGCAATTTGCACTGGAGTACTTACATATAAATTAAGCAGTAAATTATGATTATGTTGACAAAATTGTTAACTTTACTTTTTTACTACATCTTATCAAGTTGTTATAGTAATAAACAATACGCTAATCATATAAATAACCAGTAATATAAAAATTGCCAGGCAATGTTGCGAACCATAAAAAATTTAGTTATGAAATATTCTAATAAGCCTTTCCCCAAGGCCTTAAAAGAAATAATGGAGAAAAAGGATATAATACACAGAAAACTGGCAGCTAAAACCAATTTCTGTTTTAGTTATTTTTGTGTTCTTAAGAAACGGAAAAAACACCCACCGGTAGAAACTATTAAAAAAATCTCTTCCGGATTAGGGATTCCTCCAGAATATTTTCTGGAATATAGAATTGATATACTTGTAAAACTATTAATGAACAACCCATCTTTAACTGATGATGTTATTGACTTTACCAG
>CAZRML010000007.1:0-120268 GCA_964601205.1 uncultured Actinomycetota bacterium
CCCAATAACAAACCCTAACAGCAGCAGCAGCGTAACCGAACCTTTTTCGGATAATGCAGAGCCTATCATTTCCCCAATAGGTAAAAGGCTGATTTTTAGTCCTTGCAATAAGATAGTAAGACCCATCATAACCATTGCCGAGCCAATGAGGAATTTATAAAATACTATCCAGGGCATCTTAATTATTATAATTTGGAGGATTGTTACAATTAAAATAATGGGGCCTATTGTTAATATGACTTCTTTGGATATATTTTTTAATCTGGAAATCATTTTTAATCCTTAGTTCAGCTTAAAAAACATGAGAAATTAAATACCGGTCAGGTTGTTTTTACCCTTCTGCTTATCTATGATACTAAAAATAGGTGGAAATATCTATTCTCTTGCAACTGTTTGGAAGGTCTCAAAATGGTTATATAAGGGGAGAAAATAGGGTAAATATAGTTTTTAATATACCCTTAATTATTGGCCGCAGGCAATTGCTTTATTTTTTATTGGAGGTAGTGGCGAGGGTTTATGGAGGTTCCGCCTACTCTTACTTTGTAGTGTAGGTGCGGGCCCGTGATTCCTCGAAGTCAACCAAAATTCCAGAAGAAGTAGTCATAAAAATTACAGATCTCGGGACAAAAAATTACTCTTTATTTCCACTTACAACCTATCGACAGCTTTTGCCATCTGAGAGCTGTTAAAATTAATATAGATTTTTGTGGTATCAAGGCTTGCATGACCCAGTAGCTTTTGAACCTTAAAAAGATCAACCCCGGCTTCAATGAGGTGTGTAGCAAAGGTGTGTCTGAAGCTGTGTGCAGAATAGCCTTTCCTTTTAAGTCCTGATAAAGTAAGATACATTTTAAGTAGTTCTCTAAAGCTACCCTTACACATCCTTTTACCTTGTTCTCCAATTATAAGGGCCTCTGTCTTAAGAGGAAGCCTCTCATCTAAATATTTATCAAGTAGTATGGTAACTTCTTTATGAAGCGGAATTAATCTATCCTTTCCTCCCTTGCCGCGCCTTATAATAACGCTGCTTTTAGAAAGATTTATATCTGTCCAGTTTAAATTCAGCAGTTCACTTTTCCTTATACCGGTATAGTAGAGTAGCGATAGTATAAGCTTATCCCTGGTACTATTTTTCCTGCATCTTAAAGGGGCAAAGTCTACGGATTTAATAATTAAATCAATCTCATACTTTGACATTACAGATGGGATTCTGTATATCTTTTTGGGAACCCTTATTTTTCTTGCCGGATTCTTTATTATTATCTCTTCTTCTTCAAGGTAGTTAAAAAAGCTTTTTATGGTAGCAATTATTTTTGATATGGAACTCTGGCACAAGGACCTATTTTCTTTTGAATAGTAGAAATACTGCCGTATGGTACTTGTACTAATTAAGTTTATGTCCGTAATATTTACAGAATTTATATAATCAATAAATTTTCCAACCTCTTTTCTATAGCCGTAAATTGTAGAAGGGGAGGCTATTTTTTCAACTTTCATATAGTTAAGGAAGTTATCAATATAATTTCTCATATCTACTTTTTATCTCTTTTTGCAATACAAACTAAGAAATTATATCCTATCCAGAATAGTGCTCGGCTTACAGGCTAACTCATATAAATACGATATTTTTTCTATTTATTACCATAATTATTTGGGGTAGATTAGTTTTGTTAAAATAAAAAAATCTGAAATTATTTTTATTGATATTCTCATGATTATATTATAATTTTTTAGATGACCATTTTAAAAAAGAAGCCGGGAGGTGAAAATGCTACCAGAATATTTCTCAGAGAGAATTTTAAAAGTGGAGGAAAGCCCTACTTTTGCGCTGGAAAGAAAGGTTGACGAGATTGACAGAAGGTTAAAAAAGGATGGCAGGTCCGTAATAAGATTTGGAATAGGTCAGCCTGATTTTAATACTCCTGTTAACATAAGGGATGCCGGGAAAAAGGCTATTAATGAAAACAGGACAAAATACACTGCCAGTACCGGCATAAAGGAACTTAAAAGTGCCATTGTTAATAAATTTAAAAGGGATAATAGCATTGATTATGAAATTCCCAATATTCTGGTGGGAAACGGGGCAAAACAGGTTCTGGATGACATTATGAGGGTTTTTATAAATCACGGCGACAGAGTGATAATTCCAAGACCATACTGGGTGAGCTACAGCCAGCAGGTCATACTTTCCGAAGGTACCCCTGAATTTGTGGATTTTAAAGATGATTTAAAGATGGATATGGAACATTTCAAAAATGTAATATCCGAATCTATAAACGGGAAGAAAAATGGCAGGCCAAAACTATTTATCCTTAACAGTCCCAATAATCCCAGTGGTGTGGTTTACTCAAAAGAGGAACTTGAAGAGATTGGTAGAATCTGCCTTGAAAATAATATTTATATAGTATCCGACGAGGTTTATGAGAATTTTTTATATGATGGGAAGAAGCACCACAGCATTGCCTCATTAAGCGACGGGCTAAAATCCATAACCATTACCATAAATGCAGTATCCAAGAGTTATGCCATGACCGGGTGGAGGATAGGCTACTGCGGTGCAGACAGTAGAATTGTAAAGCAGATGACAAAAGTTCAGGACCAGTCAACATCCAACCCCTGTTCCATAGCCCAGTGGGCAGCTCTTGAGGCCCTTAGCGGGGACCAGGATTCGGTTGAAATTATGAGGAAAGAATATGAAAAGAGGAGAGATTATATTTTTGGCAGGATTTCTTCTATAAAGGGTATAGAATGCGCTCTACCCGGCGGGGCGTTTTATCTGTTTCCAAAGATATCCGGCTTTTTTGGGGGAGAGATAAAAAACTCCTTTGATTTTGCAGACTCGCTTTTAGAAGAAAGTTATGTGGCTGTTGTTCCCGGGGGAGCTTTTGGGGCAGATGAATATGTAAGAATAAGTTATGCCACCCCAATGGATAAAATTGAGGAGGGGATGAATAGAATAGAGGATTTCTGCAGGAATCTATAAATTAACATCAGGTTATTTTGATGCGTTTTATCAATGCAGTGATGGCTGATTTACATCGTTTTTCAATATCTCAATAAAAAGCTCTGCTATTGCTGGGTCAAACTGTGTTCCGCTGTACTTTTTAATCTCCTCCATTGCCTGTTTTTTTGTCATTTTTTTTCTGTAGGGTCTCGGGGAAATCATGGCATCATAGGCTTTAACAAGAGATGATATTCTTGAAAGTACCGGAATTTCATCACCTTTTATACCCCTGGGGTATCCATTTCCGTTATACCATTCATGGTAGGCCAGTATTGGTTCGGCTATGGTTTTAAGTTTCTGTGATGATTCTGCTATACGATATCCTATTAACGGAAGCTCCTTTATTATGAACCACTCATCTTTTGTAAGCCTTCCTCTTTTAGACATCATCTCGTCAACAAGGGCAACCTTTCCTATATTATGAAGATTTAAAAGAAGCTTTAGCTCTTCAAGCTTCTCAGCAGATAAGTTTAATTTCTTTCCCAGCATAATTGCATATTCTTCAATTCTCTCAGTCTGTTTTTCATCAGCGGTATCTCTTTTTTTCAGGCTTTCTCTTAGGGACTCTACAAGATTTTCGTGGACTGATTTACTCTCTGAAAACTTATTTTTATACATTCTATCCTCGGCCTTTTTGATGACATCATCTATGCTCGTTTCAGTTGTTTTCTTTGTTGAAACGCCGAGGGAGATACTTAAGGGCATATCCTTTGTGCTTCTCTTTTTACACAGGGTTTTAATTCTTCTTATAACTTTTTTTGTAGCTGCGGAAGTAGTCTGGGGCAGGATTGTTATAAACTCATCTCCTCCCCATCTTGATATTATATCTTCTTCTCTGAAAGATTCTTTGAAAATACCGGCTATTTTTTTCAGAAATATATCTCCCTGTATGTGTCCGTATGCATCATTTATTAACTTCAACCCGTTTAAATCTCCCATCACTATGGTCAGGGGAAGCTGCCTGGCTGTATCAAGCCTTTTTAGCTCCTCCTCGAAATAGGCTCTGTTATATAGTCCCGTTAACATATCATGAAAAGAGAGATACTCTATTTTTTCTTCTGCTTTCTTCCTGTCAGTTATATCTCTTGTTATACCCAGTATTCCTATAATATTATTATTCTCGTCATACCAGGGTACTTTTGTTGCAGAAACCCATTTCTTCTGCTTACCTTCAATAACTTCTTCTTTCTCCTGTTCTATTAGAGACTTGCCTGTTTTTATTATATGCTGTTCGCCATCATATCTTGGTTTCGCGTATTCTTTAGAGAAGAAATCAAAATCAGTTTTTCCGATTGATTCTTCAGTAGATTTAAGTCTAAATTTATCGGCAAGTGCTCTGTTGATTAAAACGAATCTACTTTTTCTGTCTTTAAAATAGATTGAGTCGGGTATATTATCCATCAGAGCATTGAAGAAATTTTTCTGTCTGGCAAGAAGGTAACTGTCTCTGGAATTATCTCTTCCTGATATATCCCTGGATAAGCATAGTGTTCCTATTATATTCCCCTTTTTATCATACCAGGGCGCAATGTCACTGGACATCAGGATTTCTTTACCCGAACAGGAAATTTTTTCCACTTTATCCAGGATGGGTTTGCCATTTTTTATAACGTTATTTTCATTTTTTAAATGCTCGGTTGCCTTTTCTTCCGGAAAAATATCAAAATCTGTTTTCCCTATAAAGTCATCGGGTTTTTTCCCATAAAAATCTGCCTTTGCGTTATTGACCATTACAAATCTGTTCTTTTTGTCCTTGATGTGAAAATGGGCCGGAATGCTATTAATTATAGTTTTTAAATTATAATGATTGACAGTGTGTTCGGGAGATTTAATCTGGTTATTCATTTATATCATCAATGGTTATTTTTTTTAAACATTTTATAATATTTTTATAAAATAATACATAATTGAATGCTGAGGTGAATATTCCGGGTTATCCAGAAGGAAAAAGATTCCTGTAATTGTTTTTTTTATTTTTTTTAATTGCTTATTAAATATATTTTTAATAAAATATTTGGAAGTGTTCCGAAGTTGCAGGGTTCTTTCTTGTATATTATATCTGCGGTTAAAATTTAATATGCATAATAATATAAAATTTATTTAATTATTTTTAAGAGGGAGGTTATTTGTGTCAGGTCAAATGTTTTTGAGAATAGTTCCTTTTATAGGCTCTGCTTTATCGCTTATTCTGGCGATAATATTCGCAGTCCTGGTGAACAGGAAGAGCAGGGGTTCAAAAAGGATGGAAGAGATTTCCAACTCAATCTTTCAGGGAAGCAGGGCGTATCTGAACCAGCAGGCAAGAATAATGCTTATATTTTTTGTGGTTCTGGCAGCCATTCTGGGAGTTATGGTTAAGTATGGATATCTGTACTTTGCTTCAATTCTCGCTTTTGCTACCGGTATGGGATTCAGCATACTCATAGGTTATGTAGGGATGTGGATATCAACCACATCTAATGCCAGGGTCACCAATGCTGCAAAAGAAAAGGGTCTTGGAGAGGCTATGAATGTAGCTATAACAGCAGCTTCAGCATCAGGACTTATTTTAGCAGCGGTAGCTCTTTTATTTACCGGGTTCTGGTTTAACGTACTTTTCTGGTGGTACGGGAGAGAATCAGCTGACATGGTGGCAAATCTTTTAAAGGTAGTGAACATATCGGTTACCTTTACTATTGGTGCAAGTTTTGCAGCATTTTTTATGAGAACAGGTGGAGGAATATTTACCAAAGCTGCAGATATGGGAGCGGATTATGTTGGCAAGGTTGAATCCGGGCTGAGGGAAGATGATTACAGAAATCCTGCCACTATAGCTGATAACGTTGGTGATAATGTTGGAGATGTGGGAGGTATGAAGGCAGACAGTCTTGAGTCATGGCTCGGTGCAATAGTTGCTGCGGAGTTTCTGGGATTTCTTGCATTTAGGAGCCTGGCTCCTCTTTTAAACAGCGTGCTTCTGCCAATGCTTATTTCTACTGCAGGGGCTATTGCTTCTATTATTGCCATATTTGTTATTAAACTTATTATAAGAAGGTATAAGGAAAATGCTACGGTGAGCCTTCTTACTTCTACGACACTGGCAGGGCTGCTTATTACAGTTGGGTTAATTATAGCTATATCCTATTTTATAGTCAGATATACCATGGGTGCAGAATATAATTTTCTATTCCTGGCTTCAACCGGGGGAATAGTCGCAGGGTTTTTGATAGGATGGTTTACCCTTCTTTATACTGATTCAAGATACAGGCCAACCAGAGGAATAATGGAAAGCGCAAAGAGCGGACCGGCAACTTATGTGGTTAATGGTCTTGCTTACGGAATGGAATCCACCATACTTCCTGCACTGACAGTCATTGCGGCAATGATTTTTAGTTTTTATATTTCACACGGCCAGACAGACTTTCAGATGGGCCTTTACGGCGTGGCAATATCGGCAGTAGGCATGCTTGCCACCGCACCTTTTGTGGTCACTATTGATGTATACGGACCAATATCTGACAATGCTGGAGGGATAGCAGAAATGGCAGAACTTCCACATGAAGTAAGAAAAACAACAGATAAACTGGATTCTGTAGGCAATACAACTGCTGCCATAGGCAAGGGAATACTTATTGGAAGCGCGGCAGTTACCGCTCTCGCTCTGGGGCAGGCCTATTTCTCACAGGTGGAACTTTTAACAGAAGGGATGGTTCTGGACTTTATTAAAGACCCGAGGATTCTGGCAGGATTGTTTATAGGTGTTATTATGCCCTTCTTCTTTACTTCAATTTTACTGGGGGCTGTTGGTAAAGCAGCCAATAAAGTGGTTCAGGTGGCAAGAAGGCAGATAAAGGGAATACTTGCCGGGAAAGAAAAAGGAGACCCAAAGGAATTTATCACCATAGTTACCAGATCCGCCCAGAGAGGAATACTGATACCGGGGATAGCAATTTTTGTAATACCAACACTTGTGGGTATTTTCCTGGGTCCGGGCGGAGTGATAGCGCTTATTATAGGTACTCTGCTTTCAGGGTTTGCCCAGGCTATATTTATGGCCAATGCAGGTGGCGCTATGGATAATGCCAAGAAGAAAATAGAAGAAGAAGGAAGAAGCGGGACCGACGAGCATTCGGCATCTGTAGTCGGTGATACTGTGGGTGATCCCATGAAGGACACGGCAGGACCTTCTATGAATATTCTTATAAAACTTATCAGTGTAGTGGCAATCCAGACCGCGGTACTGGTTGTGGATCTGTCAGGAAAATTATTTCATTTTTAAATTTTTAAGTTAATTAAAGTAAAATACACATATGCAATATAAAAAATTGCATATGTGTATTTTTATTGTCTATGGCAGGTAAAAAGGTGAAATTGCAGCCAATTTGAAAATATCCTTATTTGTGGTATTTTAATTGTTATGAAAAATAATATAAATAAAATAATAAAGACATTACTTAATAATTTTAAGGAAGAAAAGATAAAAGAAGATGAGGTAATCTCAAAAATAAAAGAAATATATTTTGAGGATATAGGTTTTGCCAAGATTGACCACCATCGCATATTGAGAAGAGGCTTCCCGGAGGTAATATATGGAGAAGGTAAAACCCCGCAGCAGGTTATGGAAATAGCTAAGAGAATTTTAAATTACTCTTCTACAATTTTAATAACCAGGACCTCTATTGAAACCTATAATGTTTTAAAAAAGGTGATTAAAAATTTAGTATTTGATTCTGAATCAAATATTATTTATACAAAACCTGAAATACCCGAAAGTAAACTGAGTGAAGGGATAACCATAATAACTGCAGGGACCTCGGATATAAGAGTGGCTGAGGAAGCTGCTGTGGCCTGCTATTTAATGGGGAATAAGGTTAAAAAAATCTATGATGTAGGCATTGCAGGAATTCACAGGCTGATAAATTTTAAGGATGATTTTTATAAGTCAAATGTAATCATAGTGGTTGCCGGGATGGAAGGGGCACTTCCCGGAGTGGTAAGCTCAATGGTTAATTGCCCTGTAATAGGAGTTCCAACCAGCTCGGGATACGGGGCAAGTTTCGGAGGAATATCGCCAATGTTAACCATGCTAAATTCCTGTAGTCCCGGGGTGCTGGTGGTAAACATTGATAACGGCTTTGGTGCGGGGTACTCGGCAGGTATTATTAACAGGCTGGCCAGTAAGGAAAAATACAATTAAATTAAAGATTTATTTAAATAGATGTTTTACTTGTTAAGTGTAAATATTAATTAAGATATATTATAATAATAAATGTAAATAAATAAAAAAATTATAAGATTATTATGGTAGATATAGATTATAAAAAAGAAAAAATAGGGCAGATATTATTAAACAGGAATATTATATCCAGTGAGCAGCTGGAAGAGGCGCTCAATGTCCAGAAAAACACGGGTGAGAAGCTGGGAGAAATACTGATAAAGAAGGGGTATATTTCTGATGAGACCCTGATGGAGCTGGTTTCTTTTCAGAGGGGGTTTGAAGTTGTAGATTTAAACAAGATTCAGGACAAGATTGACCCTTCAGTCGCAAATTTAATTTCAAAAGACTTTGCGTTTAAAAGAAAAGTTTTTCCATTTGACCTGGTTGACAGCACTCTTCATGTAGCAATGACTGACCCGAGAGATATTAATGCCATTGATGAGATAAGGCTTCTTACAGGATATAACGTGAAGCCATTTATCAGCACCAGGAAAAATATAGAGAGCATAATAAGACTATATACTTCTGATGACTACAGTCTTAAAGAGGTCCAGGAAATAATAAAAGATGAAAATTTCACTATAGGCAAAAAGTTTGAGGAAGAGTTAGCGGAGAAGAACCCCCTGGTCAGGCTGGCAAACCAGATTATATTGAAAGCAATTTCCCTGAGGGCCAGTGATATACATATTGAGCCCCAGGAAAAAAATTGCACCATAAGATTCAGGATAGACGGTGTTCTTCAAAAAATTAAAGATGTTCCCAAAACTGTCCAGAGGCTGCTTATATCAAGATATAAAATAATGGGTGGAATGGATATAACAGAGAACAGGCTGCCTCAGGATGGAAGGAGTTCTATTGCTTTTAGAAACAGGGCGATTGATCTGAGGCTTGCTTCAATACCCACCGTTTTTGGAGAAAATATTACCATAAGAATACTGGATAGGGACGAATCTGTTTTTGACCTTAAAAATTCAGGGATGTCCGAAGAAGAACTTGAAATATATTTAAAAATGATAAGTGTCCCTCATGGTTCTGTTATTATTACCGGTCCGACCGGTTCAGGAAAAACAACTACGCTATATGCCAGTCTTAATAAAATTTCAAACGTTGAGAAAAAAATCTTTACCATAGAGGACCCTGTAGAATTCAGGTTTCCCCAGATAATGCAGGTTCAGGTAAATTCTAAAATAAATATGAGTTTCTCAAGAGGGTTAAGAGCCATGCTCGGAAGTGACCCTGATATAATTCTGATAGGTGAGATAAGAGACCTGGAAACTGCAAAAATAGCTGTGGAAGCAGCTATTACAGGGCATCTGGTTCTGACCACCTTACATACCAATGATGCCCCTTCCACGCTCACCAGGCTTATGGAGATGGGGATAGAGTCGTATATGATATCATCATCGGTAAGGGGTATAGTTGCCCAGAGACTGGTAAGAGTATTATGTGATAATTGCAAGAAAAAAGTTGATGTGCCCGAGTCATCACTGAGTGATGAGATAAAGCCAATACTAAAAGGGAAAAAGATTTATAAAAGTGTCGGGTGCAAAAGATGTAATTATACCGGTTATATGGGAAGAATCGGGATATATTCTTTACTGCTGGTGACCAAAAGAATAAGACAGATGCTTCTTGAAAGAAGGAGCAATGACGAAATAAATGATGCTGCAAGACAGGAAGGTATGAAAACACTTCTGGAAAGTGGAGCCTACAAAGTCGCGGAAGGAATAACTTCGCTTGAAGAATTATATAGAGTTGTATATTAAATTTTGTTGGTATTTGGATTAATTTAATTTAGGAAATCTTGGTCAAAACGAAATAACAGAAACCGGATTCTTTTATAATGAAAAAAGATAACTTTGTCCATCTGCATGTCCACAGTGAATATTCCCTGTTAGATGGTGCCTCAAGAATACCACAATTAGTGGAGAGAGCCTGTCAGTTTGATATGCCTGCGGTTGCATTAACTGACCATGGAGTTATGTATGGGATCATTGATTTCTACACCACGGCAAAAAAATCAGGAATTAAACCGATAATAGGATGTGAAGTTTATCTGGCACCCAAAAGCAGGAGGGATAAGCAGAAAGATAGGAATAAAAGAGAAGGAACTTCATACCACCTGACTCTTCTGGCAGAAAATAATCGGGGTTATCAAAATCTCATGAGACTGGTAAGCCTTGGATTTCTGGAAGGTTTTTATTATAAGCCACGAGTGGATAAGGAACTATTAAGAGAATACCGGGAAGGTATTATCGCTCTGAGTGGCTGTATCTCAGGTGAAATTCCCAGGCATATTGTTCTGGATCAGGTTGAAGAATCAAAGAAAATTCTTGAAGAGTATATAGATATATTCGGCAGGGATAATTTTTTTTTGGAATTGCAGGATTCCGGTATTTCCGAGCAAAAGAGGATAAATGAAGTTTTAATGGAATTATCTTCGGAATATAAAATTCCGATGGTTGCCACAAATGATATTCATTATCTGGATAAAAAAGACAGTAAGGCACACGATGTTTTGCTCTGCATACAGACCGGTTCCACAATAAATGAACCCGGTCGTATGAGATTTCCTACAGAAGAATACTACTTTAAAAGCTATGAGCAGATGAAAGAACTTTTCAGTAAATTTCCCGGTGCTATGGAGAATACACTGGAGATTGCTGACAGGTGCAATGTAAATATAAAGTTTAACATGAATTTAATACCTTCTTTTAAAGTCCCCGAAGGTTATACATCAGACGGATATTTAAAAAAGTTGTGTTATGAAAATATCCAGAAAAGATATGGTGGCGTTACGGATGTAATTGATAAAAGGGTAAAAAAGGAGCTTGAAGTCATAAATAAGATGGGATTTTCAGAATATTTTCTAATAGTCTGGGACCTGGTTAATTTTGCCAAGAGTAATAATATAAGAGTGGGACCGGGAAGAGGGTCAGCTGCGGGAAGTATTGTTTCTTACTTGCTGGGGATAACGGACATAGAGCCACTTAAATACGACCTTCTATTTGAAAGGTTCTTGAATGAAGAACGAAGGAGTATGCCGGATATAGATATAGATTTTTGCTATGAAAAGAGAGATGAGGTCATTAAATATGTAACCAGGAAATACGGTGAAAAAAGGGTTGCACAGTTAATTACCTTTGGGACAATGGCGGCAAGGCAGGCCATAAGAGATGCGGGGAGGGTTCTGGAAGTGGCTTATGCAGAAGTTGACCGGATAGCGAAAATGGTTCCCATGGAGCTAAATGTAACTATAAAAAATTCATTAGAGATGGTCCCGGAGTTAAGAGAAATTTATGATAATAACGAAAAAATAAGAGAAGTGATTGATACCGCTATTTCACTTGAGGGTATATCAAGGCAGGATTCCATACATGCTGCCGGAGTAGTTATATCTTCGGAAGACCTTTATAATTACACGCCTATACAGAAAGAGAATGAAGGTGATATCGTAACCCAGTATAAGATGGAAGATATTCAGAAGATAGGGTTGCTGAAAATGGATTTTCTTGGATTAAAAACACTGTCACTGATAGATAAAACGTTATTCTTAATAAAGAAAACCAAAAATATAGATGTAAATATTGATAATATAAATCTTGATGATAAAAAAACTTTTAATATGCTGGGTGAAGGAGAATGTCTCGGTGTTTTCCAGCTTGAGAGTTCCGGCATGAGGGAACTGGTAATAAATCTAAAACCATCCCGGTTTGAGGATTTAATTGCACTTCTGGCACTCTACAGACCGGGGCCCCTCCAGAGCGGCATGGTCAGTGATTTTGTTGAAAGTAAAAATGGAAGAAAAAAAATTAACTATCCTCATCCTTCTCTGGAAAAGATTCTTAAAAGTACCTACGGAATTATCCTGTATCAGGAGCAGGTTATGAGAATTGCTTCAGAGCTGGCCGGTTTCAGTATGTCGGAAGCGGATGTTTTAAGGGGCGCTATTAGCAAGAAAAAGAGAAATCTTTTATCAAAACAAAAGAGTAAATTTATTGAAGGCGCTAAAAAGAGAGGGGTAGACGAGAAAGTTTCTGAAAAAATTTTTGAGCTGGTAAATCATTTTGCAGAGTACGGATTTAATAAATCACATAGTGCCGCTTATGCTATGATTTCATACCAGACTGCATATCTTAAGGCTAATTATCCAGTAGAATTTATGGCAGCTCTTCTCAGCATAAGAATGGGGAGCCAGGAGAAAGTGGCACAGTATGTTAATGAGACCAGAAGAATGGGCATCAGTGTGCTCCCTCCCGATATTAATGAAAGTTTCACCGATTTTACTGTGGTTGGAGATTCAATAAGGTTCGGGCTTTCAGCTATTAAAAATGTTGGCACCAATGTAATTGAATCCATAGAGGAAGAAAGAAAAGAAAGTAGCAAATTTAATAATTTTATAGATTTTTGTGAAAGAGTGGGTGGCGGTGTATTAAATAAGAAGACTATTGAGAGTCTTATTAAAAGCGGGACTTTTGACTCCCTGGGCTTGAGCAGAAAATATTTGCTGGGTAACTATGAGAGAATGATAGAAGAAGTATTAAAAATAAGAAAGAACAGGGATATTGGCCAGTATTCACTGTTTGAAGTGAACGGCAGTGAAAAGAAAGAAATTTTGTTGAATGGTGCCAATCATTTAGAAGAAAAATATAAAGAATTTTCAAAAAAAGAACTGCTGAACTTTGAGAAGGAAATGCTGGGTCTTTATATTTCGGGCCATCCTTTATTTGAGTATGGAGAATCTCTTTCCAGACTTACTCCGATAGAGGCTTTAAGTGATATGGAAGATAAAGTAAATGTTTCCGTAGGGGGAGTAATAAGCAGGATTAAAATCATATATACAAAAAAAGACCAGCAAATGTGTTTTCTGGATCTGGAAGATTTTAATGATAACGTTGAGGTGATTGTGTTCCCATCGGTTCTTGAAAGGTCCAGGGAAATTATTACTGAAGAGAGAATAGTCAGGATTAAAGGAAAATTAGATAAAAAAGAGGACCAGATAAAAATTATAGCTAACGAATTTGATGATCTGGAAAAAGATGTGAAAGCGAACAAAAATCAGAAAGAACTTATTGGTGATAAGAGTGAAAGGGTGGTATTTACAATAAAAAGATCTGAAATGGATAAAGATATGGTTAACAGGCTTTATGATATAATAAAAAGATATCCTGGGTACAGCGAAGTAGAATTTAAAATAGTCGGTGAAAATGGAAAAACAGTTGAAAAAATATTCAGGCTCCCTTCAGATTATAAAATAAATCTGGACGCTGGACTGGAAGATAACCTGAGAGAAGTATTCGGGGATAAAATTAGATGGAAGAAGCTTTGAAAATATTAAAAGTATCAGGAGGTTTAAATGCACGATTTAAAATTTGCAGTGCTGGGAGCAGGGCACGGCGGGAAGGCAGTATCAGCACATCTGGCTATAAAGGGTTTTAGTGTTAATTTATATAATAGAACATTTTCAAGAATCCAGCCCATAAAAAAAATGAAAGGAATAGAGCTTGAAGGAGAAGTTAAAGGTTTTGGCAAGCTTAATATGATTACCAATGATATAGAGAAAGCAATTAAAGGAGTAGATATAATTATGGTGGTTGTACCTGCGGATGGCCATTATTATATTGCAAAAGAATGTGCGCCATATCTGGCTGATAAACAGATTGTGGTTCTGAACCCCGGTAGGACATGCGGCGCGATTGAGTTTTTAAATGTACTCCGCAAAGAGGGTAATAACAGTGATTTTATTATAGCTGAAGCTCAGACATTTATATATGCAAGCAGGGGTATGGGCCCCGCAACGGCAAAAATTTTCAGGATAAAACAGGCTATACCGGTAGCTGCAATACCTTCAAGAAAAACCGAAATTGTGGTAAGAAAATTAAATGATGCATTTACGGAATTTATTCCTGCCGCAAGTACTATTGAGACAAGTTTTAATAACATGGGTGCAGTATTCCATCCGTCCATTACCATACTTAATCTGAGCAGAATAGAATCTACTATGGGTAATTTTCAGTTTTATATAGAAGGGGTAACTCAGACTGTAGCAAAGATTCTGGAATCGGTTGATAAGGAAAGGGTAATGGTTGCAAGGAAACTGAGATGTGCCAATACATATACTGCCATAGAATGGCTGTCAATGGCATATAATGTAGTAGAGGATAATTTGTTTGATGCTATACACAGTAATCCCGGCTATGTGGGTATTATGGCTCCCAGGACCATAAATGTAAGATACATAACAGAAGATGTGCCGATGAGCCTGGTTCCTATTTCAGAATTCGGCAGAGCTCTGGGGGCTGAAACAAAAATTATTGATTCACTTATTAATATGGCAAGTGCTATATTCAAAAAAGACTTTAGAAAAAATGGGAGAAATCTTTCAAGGCTGGGCCTGGAAGGGATGGATATTGATCAGTTGAGGAATGTTTTTATTAAAGGAAGGGGGTAGTTAGAAATTATGAAGAAAATACTCGGTGCCTGTATAGGAAGCTGTGTACATGTTGCCGGAATTCTGAATTTTTTAAACCTGTGTAAAAAGCACGGCTATAAGGTAGAATTTGCAGGTTCGGCATGCTCGATTGACAGATTAAAAGAAAATATAGAGAAATACGATCCTGATATAGTAGCGGTCAGCTACCGCCTCTCACCTGAAAGTGTCCTTCCTCTTTTTAAAGAGTTAGAAGAAAAAGTAGTAAAGGGATTAAAAAACAGAAAGATAGAGTTTATTCTGGGGAGCACGAAACCTGTTGCCGAAGTAGGTAAAAAGCTGGGAATATTTGATGTTATTTTTACCGGGGAAGAAAGTATTGAGGAAATTGAGAGTTTTTTGACCAAAAAGAAAATAAAAACCGGCAGTAAAATTCCTCCACAGGATATTGCTGGACGGGTAGAGTATAAAAAACCTTTCCCTGCAATAAGGCATCATTTTGGCAGGCCCTCCTTAGATGAGACAATAAAAGGTATAAGGAAGATTTCGTTAAGCGGTCTTTTAGATGTGATATCTATTGGACCAGACCAGAATACCCAGGAATTTTTCTTCAATCCTGGAAAGATGAATAGAAAACAGGATGGAGCGGGCGGAGTTCCGCTGAGAAGTATTGATGATTTTAAAAGTCTTTATGCTGCTTCAAGAACAGGGAATTATCCATTGATGCGCTGTTACAGTGGGACAAATAATATTATTAGAATGGCAGAAGTTCTTAAAGAGAGCATTAATAATGCATGGTGCGCCGTACCTCTCTGCTGGTACAATGAACTGGATAATAGAAGTGACAGGAAACTAAAAAATGCAATAGCCGAGAATCAATCAGTAATGAGATGGCATGCTGAGAGAAGCATACCGGTTGAGGTTAATGAATCCCATCACTGGAGCCTCCGGTACTCACCGGATTCTGTTGCTGTAGCGGCGGCGTATCTGGCTGCTTACAATGCTAAAATGATGGGGGTAAAAGTTTATATTTCACAGTATATGTTTAACACTCCTCCGGAGACATCATTTACCATGGACCTGGCAAAAATGCTTGCCAAAGTAGAATTGATAGAATCTCTGCATGATAGTAATTTTAGGACCCTGAGGCAGACAAGAACCGGACTGTTCAGTTATCCTCCTGATTATGATGAGAGCAAAGGGCAACTTGCTTCTTCTACTTTATTACAAATGCAGCTTGACCCGGATATTTTACATGTGGTTGCCTATTGTGAAGCCGATCACGCTGCAAGGGCAGAAGATATAATAGAAAGCGTAAAAATTGCCAGGAGGGTTATTGAAAATTATTTATATGGTTGTCCGGATATGAAATTGGATGAGGAAGTTTTATTCAGGAAAGAAGAGTTAAAATCTGATGCAGGGTTAATTATAGGGAAAATAAAAAGTCTTGATAGGGAAAATAAATACAGAAACCCTTTGATTTCACCGGATATAATTGCAAAGGCAATAAAGACAGGCATACTGGATGCTCCGCATCTTGAGGGGGTAAAAGCAGCAAATGGAAAAATTAAAACTGCGTTTGTTAATGGAAAAAATTTAGCTGTTGACGGAAATAATAAACCTGTCACGGAAGAAGAACGGCTTGATAGAATATCAATATAAAAACAAATATTATGATAGAAGTACCATTAATATAGAATATAAAATTAAGACTTTTTTAAAAGTATTGTAGTGTGATAAAATATTTTTTTCATATTTAATAGCGAAATAGAAAAATGTTTGAAAGCAATAAAGACAGTCAGGTAATAAAGCTGCCATCCGGGATGAGGGATATACTTCCCCCCGAAACAGATGAAAGAAATAAGATAAAAGAAATAATAGGCAGAGAGTTTAAGCTCTGGGGCTATGGCGAGGTCAATACACCCATATTTGAATATACTAAAAATATATCAGTCGGGGTCGGTAAGAACTGGAAGGACAAGCTGATTAATTTTTTTGATGTGGATGGGAGCCCGGTATCCCTAAGGAGCGATATGACTATACCCATAGCCAGAGTTGCAGGAATGAGAATCAGAGAAAATCAATTGCCGGCAAGATTTTGTTATTTTGCGGATTCGTTCAGGCAGTCGGGGGTTCAGAAAGGTGTAAGGCGAATATATAACCAGGCGGGGCTGGAGCTCATAGGTTTTAAGAATAGCATGATAGCTGATATTGAAGTTTTGATAGTATTAATAAATATTTTAAATGAGTTAGATGTAAGAGATTATAAAATAGGGCTCGGACATGTGGAGTTTATTGAAGGATTGTGTGACTGGTTCAAATTTGATGTGAAGGAAAGGGATTATATCAGGAAAAAAGTCATATTGAAGGACTTTGTCGCACTGGAAAGAAATCTGGAGAAAAAGGATAAGAAAAAAGCAGAAGTTTTCATACAATCACTTCAGCCCGAAGTTGATATGGACAGAATTGCTGATTTAATATCCGGCATTGAAGGCCGGAAAATTATTGAGAGTTTTAATTACATTAAAAAAGTAAATGATATACTCGCCGGGCTTGATTACAGGGGCTATCTTATGACTGATTTCAGCATTATAAGAGATTTTGATTATTATACCGGTCTGCTGTTTGAGGTTTACTGCCCTTATTTGAATGATATTATAGGCAGCGGCGGCAGATATGATAAGCTGATAAAAAAGTTTGGAAAGGATATTCCTGCCACTGGATTTGCTCTTGATATTGATCTAACGCATAAGGCTATTGGAGGATTGGAAAGTAAAGAAAATTTAAAAATTTTATTGAAATTGGAATGCTCTGAGGATAGCACGGAGTCAATAAAATTGATTGAACTGGCCCGGAAATTACACAGGAAAGGTGTTGTGGTTGAGCTATGTTATGAAAATAGACCCGGACTGGAAGAGTTTGCGAAAGAGAAAAAGTACAGTTTTATTGTTGAGGTTAAATCTGGCTTTGGGAGTTTAAAAGTAATTGATGTTAATAAAAATATAAAAAAAGAAGAAAAAATAAGTGATTTTATAAAAGGGATAAGTAAGAAATAATGGTTAAAGAAATAATTAAAATTGCTATTCCAAAGGGATATTTATTTGAGCCCTGTGTGGAATTACTGGGTAGGGCGGGCTATGATGTGGGTTTTCTGCTGGAAGACAACCGAAAGCTTTCCATCTATTCAGGCAGGGATCTGATACAGTATATTATATCCAGGCCAATGGATGTTCCTGTGTATGTTGAGCATGGAGCCTGCGACATAGGTTTTTCAGGCAAGGATGCGTTAATGGAGAAGGAAAGCAGGGTATACGAGCTACTGGATTTAAAGAATGGGAGTTGCAGGATAATACTCGCAACATTAAAAGATGGAGTAGAAAAGGTAAAAGAGCATTACAGACATTTTGGTATGGTAAAAGTTGCCACCAGTTATCCAAATATTGCAAAGAAATATTTTGATGGGAAGGGCATCCAGGCAGAAATTATAAAACTGCACGGTTCGGTAGAACTTGCTCCTGTGCTGGGGATTGCTGATGAGATACTGGACATTACATCAACCGGCAGGACTCTTGAGGAGAATAATCTGGTTGAAATGGAAGAGATTGCAGTTTCAACTACAAGGATGATTGCCAACATTACAAGTTACAGGGTTAAGTATAGTTTAATAAATAATTTTATAAATAAAATTAAGAATGTTATAAAATGAGAGAAGAAAAAATGGAAAGAAAGACAAAAATATCAAGAAAAACTAAAGAAACAGATATTGAACTGGAATTCAACCTTGATGGCAGCGGTGTAGCGAATATAAAGACTTCCATACCTTTTTTTGACCATATGCTGGAGAGTTTTACCAGGCATGGTAATTTTAATATGGATATTAAAGCTTCCGGCGACCTGGAAGTGGGCTGTCACCACCTGGTTGAAGATGTGGGTATATGTCTGGGGGAAGCTATATTTGAGTGTTTAAAAGATAAAAGCGGGATTAAGAGATTTGGAAGTATATTGCTTCCTATGGATGATACAGAGGTATCGGTTTCTATAGATATTGGAGGAAGAGCCTATCTGAGATACAGCGTTGACATAGAATATGAGAGAATTGATGGTTTTGAAACTGATATAGTGGAGGATTTTTTTAGGGCTCTGGTAAGTAATAGTTTTATAAATCTTCATATAAATAAAAACACCGGATTAAATTCCCATCATATCGTAGAAGCGATTTTTAAGGCCTTTGGTGTTGTGCTTTATGAAGCAAGCAGAAGAAGAGGGGTTAATTCCATACCTTCAACCAAAGGTTTAATATAAAAATTGGATGCTAATCCTAACTTAATAGTGACCGGTGTAAATCAATTATAAGACAGTTACAGGGAAAAGGTCATGTATATTGCGATTGTAAATTATCATACGGGTAATATAAAAAGTGTTGAAAATGCTTTTAAGAGAGTTGGCACAGATGTAAAAACAACCAGCAGCCCGCTGGTTGTTAAAAATTCAGGAGCAATAGTGCTGCCGGGCGTAGGAGCATTTAAGGATGCATACAAAAATCTTAAAGAATTAAAGCTGATTGATGAATTAAAAAAGAATATAGGAAAAAAGCCTTTTTTGGGAATATGCCTGGGAATGCAGCTTCTTTTTGAGTATAGCCTTGAAGATGGAAAAAGCAGGGGCATGAATTTATTAAAAGGATATGTGGATAAAATTCCTCCCGGGGTAAAGGTACCCCATATTGGATGGAATCAATTAAAAATGTTAAAAGAGGATAGTAAATTGTTTTCCGGGGTAAGGGAAGGGGAGCATTTTTATTTTGTTCACTCTTACCATGTTATACCCGGGAAAAGAAATATAATTACCTGTACCACTGATTATGGCATTCAATTAACTGCGGGTGTAGAATATGGTAATATTTATGGGCTGCAGTTCCACCCGGAAAAAAGCAGCAACAGCGGTATTAAGGTACTGAAAAATTTCTGGGATCTGGCGAGGGGGAAAAATGGTTAGAGCAATAAATATACTGGTTCTGGAACCGGGCCCGATAAACAGAAATCTTTACAGGATTTGAAATAAAAGAGTAAGGGCAAACTAAATGATAGTAATACCTGCCATAGATGTAATTGACGGCGCATGCGTAAGGCTGACAGAAGGAAGATTTGATACCAAAAAAAAGTATTCCGATAATCCGGTTGAAGTGGCTGAAGAATGGAAGAGACAGGGTGCAGCATGGTTGCATATAATTGACCTTGATGGCGCGCGTAAGGGTAAGTTAAAGAATTTGAAAGTTGTTTCTCAAATAAAAAGGAAAATAGATATAAAGATACAATATGGCGGCGGTGTCAGGGACGAAGAATCAGTTAAGAAAGTTATGGAAGAAGGTGCGGACAGGATTATACTGGGAACCGGAGCAATAGAGGATGCAGATTTTTTGGAAGGCAGCATTGTAAAATATAAAGATAGGGTTATTTTAAGTCTTGATTATGGGAAAGATGGAATTATATTTAAAAACGGCTGGCAGAGTAAATCTGGAATAAGTATATTTGAGATTACAGGCAGGCTTGATAGTCTGGGTGCCGGGCAGGCAATCATTACTGATATATCAAGGGATGGGACCCTTAAAGGGATTAATCTTGATTTTATAAAGGAAATTTTAAAAAGTTCAGGATTGAATTTTATAATTGCCGGGGGAATCAGGAGCCTGGCAGATATTGCTAACCTTAAGAAAATTGAAAATATGGGAATTAGCGGAGTAATAATAGGAAAAGCTTTATATGAAAAAGATACTAAAATAAGCCTTAAACAGGCGATAAGGATAGGGATGGGAAATGATAACTAAAAGGATTATTCCCTGTCTGGATGTAGACAGGGGAAGAGTTGTTAAGGGGGTACATTTTGTAAATATAAGAGATGCAGGGGACCCAGTTGAGCTGGCAGCCTTTTATGATAGAGAAGGAGCCGACGAGATAGTATTTCTGGATATATCAGCATCGCACGAAAATAGAAGGACAGTTGTTGACCTTGCAAGCAAAACTGCAGAGAAGGTATTTATACCCTACACTATAGGGGGCGGTATAAGCAGCATAGAGCATATAAGAGAGATATTGAAGAAGGGTGCGGATAAAATTTCCATAAACACTTCTGCATTTAAGAATCCCGGCCTGATAACCGAAGCATCAAAGATTTTTGGCAGCCAGTGCATAGTCGTTGCAATTGATGCAAAATACAGAAGTAAAGGTTTCTGGGAAGTATATTTAAATGGAGGAAGGACTCCGGTGGGTGTGGACGCCGTGGAATGGGCAAAGAAAGTTGAAGAGCTGGGAGCCGGAGAAATATTGCTGACAAGTATGGATAAGGATGGCACAAAGGACGGGTATGATATTGACCTTACACGTGCTGTTACTTCAAGTGTAAATATACCGGTCATAGCCTCAGGCGGAGCCGGGAAACTGGAACACCTGAGAGACGTAATAAAGTATGCAAATGCCGATGCGGTACTGGTAGCATCCATATTCCATTATGGCCAGTACAGTATAAGAGAAGCAAAAGAGTTTCTGAAATCCGAAGGGATAAATGTAAGGATATAAGCATATATAATTGGAAGTTTAAATATTATTTAGTTGAAAGATTATGAGATTTTGAAATACTGTCATGTTATTATTTAAGCATTAAATAATTTTTAAAATAAAAGCCGGGGAGTTAATGGAGTATAAAAATGAGTAATAAAATAGAAAAAGCTGAAGATAAAAAAATTGGGCTAATGCCCGCAATTATACAGGATTATTTATCCGGTGATGTACTCATGCTGGCTTATATGAGTAAAGAATCACTAAAAAAGAGCCTGGAGACGGGTACAACCTGGTTCTGGAGCAGGTCAAGGAAAAAGCTCTGGAATAAAGGGGAAACATCGGGGAATATACAAAAAATAAAAAATATAAGATATGACTGTTATGGCAATGCTTTGCTTATTAGTGTGGAGCAGATTGGTAATGCATGCCATACAGGCAATCGTAGTTGTTTTTACAGAGAGCTCGGGGATATTGAAAAGGACCTTGATTTTGAGAGGTATTTTAAAGAAAGTAAAAAAGAGAGTGTGCTTGATGAATTGTATACTATAGTTAGGGAGAGGATAGAAAAAAAAGTTTTGGATTCTTATACTTATAGTCTGCATAAAAAAGGCCTGGATGAGATAATAAAAAAATTTGGCGAGGAAAGTATAGAAGTGATTTTAGCGGCAAAACATCAGAAAAAACAGGATTCCATAAATGAAATAGCCGATATGGTTTATCATCTAATGGTTCTGATGGTGGAGAAAAAGATTACCCTGGAAGAAGTATTTAAGGAATTAAAAAGCAGAAGACAGCAGGGAGAATAATTCTGGTGAAAAAGAAAAGAAGAATCGCGCTTATTACCAGCGGTGGAGATGCCAGTGGTATGAATGCCACTATAAGAACAATTACAAGATATAGCATTTATCACGGCCTGGAAGTTTATGGATTTTATGAAGGATACAAGGGGCTGATAGGCAATAATTTTAAGGTACTTGACCCTAATTCGGTCGGGGGGATTATTGATAGGGGAGGAACTTTTCTTTATTCCGCCAGGTCAGAAGAATTTAAATCCAGAAAGGGGCAAAAAAAGGCAATTGATAATCTGAAAGCTAATGATATTGAAGGTTTGATTGTGATTGGAGGAGACGGCACTTTCAGGGGCGCGCACGAGCTTCACAAACAGGGCGTACAGGTTATTGGAATTCCGGCTACCATAGATAATGATATTGCAGGGACTGATTACAGTATAGGATTTGATACCGCTCTTAATGTGATAATTGACCTTATATCTAAAATAAGAGATACGGCTTCTTCACATGAAAGAATTTTTGTAATTGAAGTTATGGGAAGAGATTCAGGGATTATTGCGGTAAATACTGGAATTGCATGCGGGGGAGATTTTATATTAGTACCTGAAATTAAAGTTGATCTGGTTAAGATTGCAAAAAGAATAAAAAACCACAGAGCTGGCAAGAGGCATACCCTGGTCATAGTGGCAGAGGGAGCAGGAAGTGCAGCCGAGGTGGCTTCATCAATTAAGTTGCTGGTAGGCAGTGATGTCAGGGTGTCTGTTCTCGGGCATGTCCAGAGGGGCGGTTCCCCATCTGCCATGGACAGGATTCTTGCGGCTGAATTTGGCAAAAAGGCGGTAGATCTATTGCTTGAGGGTAAGAGTGATTATATGGTGGGGATAAGGAGCATGGAAATAGTAACATCCAGCTTTGAGGATATTTTTGGAGTAAAGAAGATTATAGGTAAAGATTTATACAGGCTTGCCCATATCCTGGCTCTTTGAATGGTGCCGAAGGTCGGGGTCGAACCGACACGAACCTCGCGGTTCACTGGATTTTGAGTCCAGCGCGTCTGCCAATTCCGCCACTCCGGCGCTTAAAGAATAATACAATTTATAGAAATTATTATCAATAATTACTAAAATAAGATCAGGGTTTTGACTGGCAGGTTACAGACAATTCAGGCAATCTGGTTGGTAAGATTATTAATGAAAAGTATTAAAATGTTTAACATTGACAATTTTATTCTTATTTATTAAAGTATTTTAAACATAAGCACCATTAAATTTTTAGGAAATTCAATGGTGCTTTTTTGTATCTATTCCCGGGTTTTTTATCATTATAAATGCACCAGTATAAATTCTATCCCGGCATAAATATGGAATAGAGATTCCAATTCATAATTTAAATTATAAAGTAGTAGTATGTAAATAAATAGTATTGTTCTGCAGGTAGTTTGATATTACCCCGGGGTTGTTTTGGATTATTTGATTTATTAATTATAATGTTATTAATTTCATTAAAAATTGTTTATATGATTTTTTGTTGAACTTTATTAGTTTAAAATTATATGCTATAGTTTGTTGTCGCAATAAATAGGAGTATAAATTATAAAAATTTTTGATTTTTTTTTATGTTTTTATAATAGTTTTATTTAACTTTTTTTAATTTGAGCGCAAACTGATATGAACCTGTATATATTGATTGCTTTTATAACTGCTTCCTTTTCATTTTCTTTAATTATTTTTAGCCTGTATAACAGACCATTCAGAGAAGCAACAGGTTCATTTACTTTGTTATCTGTGGTAGTGTTCTTAAATTCGGTATATATTATATTTACCCTGAGCAGCGATAGTTCGCAGAATTCTCTCACATGGGCTTATTTTATGGAAATAACAACACTTGTATTCCCGTTATTATTTTTTGATTTTGTAAACAGGTTTGTTGACAACCGGCTATCAAGGATAAAGTTGATATATAGACTTGCCTTTCTTATTTTGCCGCTGGGTATTTTTATTTATCTACTGACAGGTGGAATGATAGAGGTTAAAAAATACTCCTTTGGATATATACCATATTACGATGAGCAGGTTCTGATAGGGGTATTCTATCTTGTTCCGATTTATTTATTAATTAATATTATTCTTTTTAACAGGATCTATAAGAATTATAAGGAAAGTAAATATAATAGGAATATTATAATTATAGCGTGCGGGTTTCTGGCATTTTTGGTGATAAATGTTGTATACAGACCCCTTGGCCTGACAGGGGCAATAAGGGTAATTCCCGTCAGCTCTATCTTGAACCTTGCTTTATTTTTGTTTATAGCTATTGCTTTGCTGAATTCAAGATTTAACATAAAGAATATAACTTTAAGAAGGGTATTTGAAAATGTTAATGACTGCATAGTAATAACGGACAGTGAGGGAAAAATAATCCAGATTAACAGGTGTTTATTCAAAAAAATTTTTCCTGAAAAAGAGATGCCGCTATTTACTGGCCGGGATAATCTTATAAAAGAAACTCTTTTATCTTATGCTAAAAGTAGTAAAGATTTTAAAAAATTTTTAATAAAATTAGAAGACAGCAGGGTTAAAAATTTTAGAACCGATTTGAATTTTATAATAAATAAAACCGAAAAAATTTTTGACACAATTATATCTCCGGTTAATGACAGGGGAGGTAATTTGATAGGAAAAATAACTATTTTCAGGGACGTAACTTCCAATAGATTTTACCAGGAAGAGCTCAGGAATCAGTCGTGGGTTGACTATCTAACCGGGCTTACAACACAAGGTATATTTTTGAGAGATTGGGCGAGAAAATAAGAAGGTATGAAAGATATAATGAGCCCTTTTGTGTACTACTTACAGATATAGATAATTTTAAGAAATATAACGATACATTCGGCCATCTTGAAGGAGATAAGTTGCTAAAGGATATTGTTAATATATTTAAGAGCAATACCAGGGAATTCATAGATGTAGTGGGAAGATACGGCGGGGATGAGTTTGTAATTATTTTTTCAAAAATTAGCATTGATAAAGCCAGAGATATGGCCGAAAGAATCCTGAGCAAATTAAATCAAAAGTCAATTGAATTTATTTCACTCAGCATGGGTATTTATGAATATAAAGATGAATCCAGTATAGATGAGTTGTTAAAGAAGGCCGATGGCCTGATGTATAAAGCAAAAAAATCAGGCGGTAACCGGCTGGTATATAATTAAAGATTTAATAATCTTTAGAAATTTTCTTATATCACATTAAAGATAGACAATATAAAAATGGTTTCTTTCTCATATCTGTCTTTATACACTTTAAATACTTTATTTTACGAATCCAGTATTTCAGCAGCTTTTTCACTGTCAAGCTCCATGATATGATGTATTCCGGAAATAGAAGCCGCCTCTTTGGTAAGTGAAGCTATATCATCTCTGTCAATATATTTTAATTCAAATTTTCTTGAACCACCCATAAGCTGCTTTAATCCCTGCTCCAGCCTTCTAAAGTAAGAGAATAACCCTATTGCTGAACTCGGAATCTGGTTAATTTTTTCTTTGAACTCTTTTGTGAGGTCTGTTATTTCTACAAATATGGACTCCAGGTCATTCCCGTATTTTTCAATTGATCTGGGGATATTTCCCGATTTTATTTTTTCAGCTATGGTATTTCCTACCATGCAGGCAGTTATCGGGGACCTTGCCATTCCAATTAATTTAAAATACGGCGCCCCCAGCGAGAGACCCTTAAATATCTGGTCTTCAAGTATAAACCCGCCTGCAATTGCAAGGTCGGGGATATACTTACCTTTATCGGCAAGAGTTTTCACATATTTATAGGAAAGGCTCTGTATATAAACTGTTGGAATTCCCCATTCATTCATCATTCGCCAGGGGCTCATTCCCGTACCTCCTCCTGCTCCGTCTATGGTAAGAAGGTCAATTTTTGCTTCAGAAGAAAATTTTATGGCTCTGGCAAGGTCCACTGGCCTGTAAGCACCGGTTTTTAAAAATACATATTTAGCACCGGCTTTTCTGAGTTTTTCTACGGTATTTAAAAAATCTTCTTTATTTACCATTCCCACTCTTGAATGTCTTTCAAATTCTTTAAAGTCGCCGTGTTTAAATGCTTTTTTTACGTCAGGGTCAAGCGGGTCCGGTAGTACGATGTAGCCTCTTTTTTTAATCTCAATTGCTCTATTAAGACTGTCTATTTTTATTTCACCGCCAATATCTTTAGCTCCCTGGCCCCATTTGAGCTCAACAATTTCTACTCCTAACTCTTTTATGGCATACTCAAGAACTCCGAATCTGGAATCTTCTACATTGGCCTGAACAGCGATTCCACCATAATCTTTATTCTGCCACTTTCTATATAACTCAACTCGTCTTTTGAGTTCAGGGGAATTTATAATTTTACTTTTGCTGTTGAATTCTGAATCCGGGTCAATACCGCAGACATTTTCACCAACAGTTAGAATTACTCCGCTTATGGCCGAACCGATTGCCAGTCCTTCCCAATTTTTTCTTGCTACTTCGGTTGAACCGAGCCCGGGAATAATTAAGGGCAGTTTTGATTTTAAATCTTTATTTTTACCAATTCTGGCTTCTAAGTTAACTCTGGTAAAAATTGCTTTATCGCTGTCTTCTTCAATACCGCGGGCACCGGATTCAGTTCCCATTATATTAAAATGGGAATAATCAAAAGGATAATCTTTCTGTGACGCGGCAGTGATGGTCCCGTAAGGCTGGGGATAAAGAACCTCGGTGCCTCTATAGGCAGATTTTCCGACTTCACACAGGCCGGGACAACCTTCTACACATGTGGCGCACATTCCACTAAAAGGGCTTATGTTTTCTCCGGAGAGATTTCTGGTAAGTGTCGCAGAAGAAGAATTTATTTTTGAATAGCTCATTTTTTACTCCTTTATTTTCATTTATTTTTTAAAAATTTTATCCTGAAAATAAAAAAAGCATTAATTCCTATTAGATTTGTACTACTAATAGAAATAATGCTTCTTCGCAAATAAGGCGTCTTTGCCTTTTTTAAAAATAATTTATGTTAGATGTTATAATATAGAATTGTGTGATTATGTCAAATAAAAAATTTTTTATGATTGTGGTGAATTTCTAAGCGGGTGTTTTGATTATTGACTAAAAATAAAGGCAAAAAAATAATTCTAATAGACGGGAACAATATAGCCTACAGGGCATTTTATGCTATTCCTGATACTATCTCTACATCATCGGGAGTCACAACCAATGCTGTTCTGGGGTTTACCAGTATGCTTTTAAAACTTATAGAAGAGCTGGAGCCTGATAGCATAGTCTGTACTTTTGATAGTAAAGCTCCGACTTTCAGGCATAAAATGTTTGACCGGTATAAAATACAGAGGAAGAAGATGCCTGACGAGCTCGGCAACCAGCTTCCCCTGATAAAAGAAGTTCTTAATGCTTTTAATATTATCTGCCTGGAAAAGGAAGGATATGAAGCTGATGACATACTTGCCGGTATTGTAGAAAAAATTAAAAATGAATTTAAACAGGTAATCATAGTCACCGGTGATAAAGATATATTGCAGCTTGTTTCCGATAAGGTAAAAGTTATGTCTATAAAAAAAGGAGTTACAGATATTGTATTATTTGACAGCCGGGGGGTTGAGGATAAGTTTGGAGTTAAGCCAGAGAACATGAAAGATTTACTGGCTCTTATGGGAGATAGCTCGGATAATATACCGGGAGTAGCCGGAATAGGTCCCAGGACGGCAAGATCGCTGATATCAGAGTACGGAAACCTGGAAAGAATTTATAAAAATATAGATAATCTGAATAGCGATCATTTGAAAAAAGTGCTGCTGGAAAATAAGAGCGTTGCTGAATTGAGCAGGGAGCTTGCCACACTAAAAATGGTCAATGATATAAATACGAAAGATATAATAGACAATAGTTTTAAAAATATTGATATTGGGAGGATAAAACAATTATTTTTTAGCCTGGAGTTTAGGAATCTTGAAAAGAAGCTTTACAGCCTGAAAGATAAAATTAATTTTATTGAAGAGGAAAAAACGTTATCAGAAGGGATAGATGTAAGAATAAGGTTAAGAAAAATGGCCTCCGAATCAGATGCAGAGAGATTAAAGGAGGATATAAGCATAGATAATAAATTATATATTGCTGAATATACTCATGATAATAAGTTTTCCGGGATTCTCCTGTATAGCGGCAGCGGGGATGTTTTTTTTATTGGAGAAAATTCTCTGGCGGTAAAAGATGTAGGAGATAATATAAAAGAAATACTTGAATGTGAGAAAAATAAGATATCAGGCTTCGACCTTAAAAAAATATATAAGATATTAAGGAAGAATGGTATTGTTCTGGGGGGCGAATTTATTGATTATAAGATATTGTATTTGATTTTAAATCCAAATAAAACAAATGCCAGTCTGGATGAAATAATTTATGAACTTCTTAACATTGGTATTAAAAGTAATGGGATATCAATAGAAATTACCGGAGACAGTAAACAGGGGGGAAGCAGCAGCCTTAAAGATAATGTAAATAAAAAGCAGCTGGAACTTGATTTCTACGAAAAAAACGGGGAGACAGAACAGGATAGATTTGAGCTGGATGTGCTGCTCGGGGAATTAAGTATATATAAGAGGATTGAGAATGAATTGCTTGAGAGAGTAAAAAAGGAAGGAGAAGAAAAACTATACCGGAATATTGAGGGACCATTGATAAAAGTACTGGCAGAAATGGAATATACCGGGGTTAATATAGATAGAGAGTATCTGAATGTTCTGATTAAAGAATATGATAGCAACATAAAGAAACTCAAAACAGAAATTTATAAGTTATGCAATGAAGAATTTAACTTAAATTCTTCCCAGCAATTATCCAGGGTACTTTATGAGAAGCTTGGACTTCCTGCTGTAAAGAAAACCAAAACCGGACTCTCTACTGATGCGGAAACCCTGAGGTCTATTTACGACAGTTCCCCTGTGATTGAGAAAATACTTGACTACAGGGAAAAGACCAAGCTTAAAAATACTTATATTGATGTCCTGCCCGGTCTCATTGACTCCGGGGATTTAAGAATTCATACCACCTATAACCAGCTGGGAACATCTACCGGGAGAATAAGCAGCAGTGAACCCAACCTTCAAAATATTCCGGTAAGAACAGCATACGGGAAACAGATAAGAAAAGCTTTTATTCCGGGCGAAGGATATGATTTAATAATGTCTTCAGATTATTCACAGATTGAATTGAGAATTCTGGCCCATCTATCAGAAGACAAAAATCTAATGGATACGTTTAAGAGGGATGAAGATATACATACAAGAACAGCTTCAGAAATTTTTGAGGTGGAATATGACAGGGTTGATGAATCCCTGAGAAGAAAGGCTAAAACTATAAATTTTGGAATAATATATGGAATGACCGAATACGGTCTGGCAGGCAGGCTTTCTATATCTGAGGATGAAGCCAGGGAATATATAAAAAGATACTTTGAAAAATACTCGGGTGTAAAAAGATATCTGAAATTTTTGATAGATGAAGCATATAAAAAGGGGTATTCCACTACAATTTTCGGCAGGAAAAGGTATTTAAGGGAATTAGGAAGCAGTAACAATAAAATAAGGAATCTGGGGGAAAGGTTTGCGGTAAATACTCCCATACAGGGGAGTGCTGCAGATATAATGAAACTCTCCACCACAGTACTTTTTGACAGGTTAAAATCGGAGAAGATAGACAGTAATATTATTCTTCATGTTCATGATGAACTGGTGCTGGAGTTAAAAGAAACAGACATGGAGGTGATAAAGAATATAGTGATAGAATCAATGGAAAATTGTATAAAATTAAAAGTGAAACTAAAAGTTGACATAGAAACCGGGAGGAACTGGTATATTTAAAAAAATAACTTATAATATTGATTATTCTTTTTTTGCATGTTATCCTTTTCAAATATTAAAAAAGGAGATTGATTTATTAAAAAATGACTGAAAAAAACTATTACAAAAAGCTAACAAATGAAAATTACATGATAGAGGATGAGCAGGGCAGGATGGTGCCTAATTATGACCTTACCATGATTAATTTGAATGATGGGGACCTGATAAAGGGCAGGGTAGTGAAAATTGACAAGGACGAGGTTCTGGTAGATGTAG
This sequence comes from uncultured Actinomycetota bacterium, assembly GCA_964601205.1. GTDB lineage: Bacteria > Actinomycetota > Humimicrobiia > Humimicrobiales > Humimicrobiaceae > JAQVEM01. Next base: position 30,134 of record CAZRML010000007.1, read on the forward strand.
GTTTTAAATCGGAGGGGGTTATTCCCCTGAATGAGCTCTCGATAAGAAATGGCGTAAAACCGGGGGATTTATTAAAGGTGGATGACGAGATAGAAATAATGGTTCTTCAGAAAGAGGACCAGGATGGAAGATTGATACTGTCAAAAAAGAGAGCTGAAGTCGAGCAGAATTTTGATAGAGTGGAAAAAATATATGAGAGCGGAGATACTGTCGAGGGTGAAATTATAGAATGTGTAAAGGGCGGATTGATTGTAGATATAGGATTAAGAGGATTTCTCCCGGCATCACTTATAGATGTGAGAAAAACCAGGGACCTGCAGTCTTATATTGGAGAAAAGTGTGTGTGTAAAATTATTGAAGTAGATAGAAATAGAAATAACGTTGTCCTGTCCCGAAAGGTAATCATAGAGGATGAGAGGAAGGAACAGAGAAAGGAAATACTTGATAAAATGGAAGTTGGCCAGGTGAGAAAGGGAGTAATAACAAGTATCGCAGATTTCGGGGCATTTGTTGATGTAGACGGCATTGATGGCCTGGTTCATATTTCAGAACTATCATGGAATCATGTAAAGCATCCTTCGGAAGTAGTCGTGGCTAACCAGGAAGTAGATGTGGAAATACTTGACATTGATTATGAAAAGCAGAGGTTATCTCTGGGTTTGAAGCAGACGCAGAAAGACCCATGGCTGGAGAAAGTAAAAAAATATTCAGTCAGGGAGATAGTGAAGGGGAAAGTTACCAGGATTGTAAAATTTGGGTTGTTTGTCCAGATTGACGATGACCTGGAAGGTCTGGTGCACATATCTGAATTAAGCACCGGTACGGTAAAGCGACCGAGTGATGTTGCAAAAATTGGTGATGAGCTTACAGTTAGAATTATTGATATAAATATGGATAAGAGAAGGATGGCCTTTAGTGTAAAACAGGTAGAAAACCCGGTTGAAGACAGGAAAGAAAAAGAAGTGGAAGATACCGTCGGAAAAGAAACCGGTGCTAAAAAAGAAACCGTGAGGGAAGGTACGGAAGAAAAGGAGAAAAAAGAAAGTACCGGGACCAAAAATATATCCGAAGAAGAAAAAGAGCAAAAAGAACAAAAGGCAGAAGTTGATGAAAAAGAGTCAACCAAAAAGAAGCAGATAAAAGAAATATTAAAAGAAATGAAGGATGAGGCCAATATAGAGCAGTAGACCAGAAAGAAGGCGGCCGGGTAGCGGCAGGCACGGGTTTATTTTAATAATAATGCTATATAAAATGTATTTGTCGGGTGACAATTTTTAGACATTTTTTTAGCAAATATATCAGGACCACCAAAACACTACAAAAATACTTCAGAAAGAAATCTTTATTATTGATATAGTATCAGTAATGATAATATATTATTAATAATAATTGATTTGCTATAACATTTAGTTATAAGTTCAATTATTCTGATAATGATCTAACACTATGAGGTCAGGAGGAAATATAAAAGTACTGGGAGTTACAGGGAAGGTCGCTTCAGGCAAGAGCACGGTAGCGGGGTATATAGGAAAGTTAAAGAAAGCGGCGCTTGTTGTTGATGTGGATAAAGTGGCGAAGAGCATTTATTCAAAGAACTCCGGAATTCTAAAAAGGCTGAAGGAGGTTTTTGGAGAAGAAGTTTTTGACGATAAAGGGAACCTGGTTTTCAAAGCTCTCGCCGGGAGAGTTTTTTCAAGCAAAAAAGAACTGACCAAATTAAATAATTTAATGTTCCCGCTTATTAGAAGTGAAATTGAAAATATCCTGAATAAAAATCATAAAGCGGAATATATTATAATAGATGCGGCGATCTTATTTGATTGCAGGCTGAATGAATTTTGTGATTATATTATTCTGGTCAATAACCCTGTGGAAAGGAGGAAGCAGTTTCTGCAGGATAATGGTTATTCGGACAGTGAGATAAAATTAAGGATAGAAGGTCAGCATATAAATATAAATAAAAACGAAGTGGATTTTATTATTGATAATTCTGGTTCAAGGGAAAGTTTACTGAAAAAAGTTCAGGAAAAGTTTAAAGATATATAATGCCGGGCAGAAAGCTGGACGACACACTTAGCGATATTATTTCTGAAATTATATTAGATTAATTTAAAAAAATGGCTGGTTCAAAATTTAAGATTGTATCCAATTATTCCCCCCGGGGAGATCAGGGTAAAGCCGTAGACAGGCTGACAGAAGGGATTGAAAAAGGTTTTAAATTCCAGTGCCTTTTAGGGGTTACTGGCTCGGGAAAAACTTATACAATGGCAAATGTGATACAGAATGTTCAGCTCCCCACACTGGTGATTGCACCCAATAAGACGCTTGCGGCCCAGTTAAGTAATGAGTTTAAAGGATTTTTCCCCAATAATGCAGTTGAATATTTTGTAAGTTATTATGATTACTATCAGCCCGAGGCATATTTACCGGGAAAGGACCTGTATATAGAAAAAGATACTTCTATAAACGAGGAGATAGAAAAGTTGAGGCTTTCCACCACAAATTCTCTTTATATAAGGAATGATGTTATAGTGGTGGCAAGTGTTTCATGTATATACGGACTGGGTTCACCTTCCGAGTATGGCAGGCAGAGAATTATTTTAAAAAAAGGGGAAGAATTCCCGAGAGAAGAGCTGATAGATAAGCTTGTCAATATCCGGTATGAAAGGAATGATTACGATTTTGTTAATGGTAAATTCAGGGCCAGGGGTGATACTATTGAAGTATTTCCTGCATACCAGGACAGGGCTATAAGGATTCAGCTTTTTGGTAATGAGGTTGAAAGAATTATTGAATTTGACCCGCTATCAGGCGAGGTTTACAGTGAGGAAGAAATATGCATAATATCACCAGCAACACATTTTCTGGCCACTGCGGAGTGGGTTGAAAGGGCTCTTGGAACTATTGAACAGGAGCTCAATGAGAGAGTAAAGTATTTCAAGCAGCAAAATAAATTACTGGAAGCCCAGAGGCTGGAGTCCAGGACCAGGTATGACATGGAAATGATTGCAGAGCTCGGGTTTTGCAGCGGAATAGAAAATTATTCCAGGCATATACTTGGAAAAGCAGCCGGAGAACCGCCCGGCACGCTTCTGGATTTTTTCCCGGATGATTTTATGGTTATTATAGATGAATCGCATATTGCTCTTCCCCAGATAAGAGGAATGTATGAAGGGGACAGGTCAAGAAAACAAACTCTGGTAGATTATGGATTCAGGCTTCCATCCGCGCTGGATAACAGGCCATTAAAGTTTGATGAATTTGAACAAAAAATTAAAACAGCAGTTTTTACATCTGCTACGCCGGGCTCTTATGAAAGAACAGTTAGCGGACAGGTAGTGGAACAAATAATAAGGCCCACCGGGCTGGTTGACCCGGAAGTTTTTGTAAGAAAAACCACCGGGCAGATAGATGACCTTATTTATGAGATAAAGAAAGTTGTAGAAAGAGGAGAAAGGGTCCTTGTTACCACTCTCACCAAAAAAATGGCAGAAGATTTGACCGATTATATTGCTGCAAGAAAGATAAAGGCGAGATATCTTCACTCAACTATTGATACTCTTGAAAGGGTAGAAATATTAAGAGGGCTCAGAACAGGAGAATTTGATGTACTTGTGGGAATAAATTTACTGAGGGAGGGGCTGGACCTTCCAGAGGTTTCTCTGGTTGCAGTACTTGATGCAGATAAAGAAGGATTTTTAAGGTCTGAAATATCATTGATACAGACCATCGGGAGGGCAGCAAGGAATGTAAATGGAAAGGTTATAATGTATGCGGATAATATAACCAATTCTATAAGAAATGCGCTGGAAGAGACCAACAGGAGAAGGGAAATTCAGATTAAATATAATACCGAGCATGGCATTACTCCAAAAACTATAAATAAGGCTATCTCTGATATATTATATAATAAAGGGATCAGAACAGTAAAAAAGACAAAGCCTGGATTTAAAGTAAGTGAAAAAAAGAAGAAGTTTAGTGAAAATAAATTGTTGAGGATGAATCCTACTGAAATCGCTGTTATAATAAGCGGCCTGGAAGAAGAAATGCATATTTATGCAAGAGAACTGAATTTTGAGAAAGCTGCCGTTATAAGAGATGAAATAAAGAGAATAAATAAAATAACAGGAATAAAAATAAGAAGATAAACAGGATGAAAGAAGAAATAATTATAAAAGGTGCCAGAGAGCACAACTTAAAAAATATAAATTTAAGGATTCCAAGAAATAAATTTATTGTTTTTACCGGTGTCAGCGGGTCGGGGAAATCCTCTCTGGCATTTGATACCATTTATGCCGAGGGCCAGAGGAGATATGTTGAATCCCTGTCCTCTTACGCGAGACAATTTCTGGGACAGATGGAAAAGCCGGATGTTGACCTGATAGAGGGACTGTCACCTGCGGTGTCCATAAATCAGAAAGGGGTTTCCAAAAATCCAAGGTCTACAGTAGGAACTATTACCGAGATATATGATTATCTGAGGGTTCTTTATGCAAGAATCGGGATCCCTTATTGTCCGGTATGTGGAAAACGTATAACCAGACAGACTGTAGACCAGATAGTTGACAGGATAATGGAATTGCCTCCGGGAACAAAATTTCAGGTTCTCTCACCAATTATAAGGGGAAGGAAAGGTGAATATACAAAAACTTTTGAGAATATAAAAAATAATGGTTATGTGAGGGTAAGAATAGATGGCGAAGTTTATGAGCTGGACAATGATTTTGATTTTAATCTGGATAGAAATCAGAAACATGATATAGAAATTATTATAGATAGATTGGAGATGAAGCCGGAGATAAGGAAAAGACTTTCAGAAGACATTGAAATATCGGTTAAGGAAAGCAGCGGTATTGCATATATACAATTGATGGAATCAGGGGAAATAATCAAATTTTCAGAGAATTTTTCCTGTGTAGAATGCGGTATAGATTTTGAGGAGATTACCCCCAGAATGTTCTCTTTTAACAGCCCCTACGGTGCCTGTAAGGAGTGCGGCGGTCTGGGTATCAGCAAGGACATAGACCCTGACCTGATTGTTGAGCACCCCGGGCTGAGCATAATTGATGGTGCAATTCCTATATTTAATATGGGTTACTCAAATTATTACTCAAAGTTGATGGAAAGTCTTGCCCGTGAATATGGCTTTGATTTAAACACTCCTTTTAAAGACCTCGACCGGTCTGTAAAAAAAGTGATTTTGTATGGAACTGATGGAAGAAGAATAAAAATCAGTTATATAAATCACAGAGGTAAGCCAAGACAGTATTATTTAAAGTTTGAAGGTCTGGTCAATAATTTGAGCAGGAGGTATCTGGAGACCGAATCTGAGAGTCAGAGATTAAAAATAGAGAAAATGATAAGCAGCAGGCCATGTAAAGCGTGCAATGGAAAGAGGCTGAGGCCTGAAAGTCTGTCAGTAAAGATTAATTCATTATCAATAGCAGATTTTTGTGAAAAAACAATTGAGGAAGAAATAAAATGGCTGAAATCGCTTAAACTAACCGAAAGGGAGAAATTAATCGGGGAGAGATTAATAAAGGAGATTATTGAGAGATTAAATTTTTTAAAGGATGTAGGGCTTGGTTATCTGACCCTGGATAGGAAATCCAGCACTCTGTCGGGCGGGGAGTCTCAGAGGATAAGGCTTGCCACTCAGATAGGCTCGGGGCTTGTTGGGGTTTTATATATACTTGATGAGCCAAGTATAGGGCTCCATCAGAGGGATAATAAAAAGTTAATAGATGCCTTAAAACGTCTCAGGGATCTGGGCAATACCATAATAGTGATAGAGCATGATGAGGAAACTATAAGAAGTTCTGATTTTATAGTGGATATTGGTCCGGGAGCAGGGATACACGGCGGTGGAATCGTTTTCAGCGGTGGTCTTGAAGGAATACTAAACTGCAGTGATTCAATTACAGGTGAATACCTGAGCGGTAAAAAATCTATACCTGTTCCGAAAGAGAGAAGAAAAGGAAATGGAAAATATATAGTTATTAAAGGAGCGAGGGAGCATAATTTAAAAAATATAGATGTCAGGATTGATCTCGGCAAACTTATAGCAGTAACGGGGGTTTCCGGGTCGGGTAAGAGTACGCTGGTAAATGAAATTTTATACCCGTCTATGTGTAATTTGCTCATGAAATCAAAGCACTATGCTGGAGAGCATGATGGAATTCTTAATTACGAAAATTTTGATAAGGTAATTGTAATTGACCAGTCACCCATAGGAAGAACACCGAGGTCCAATCCGGCTACTTATACAGGTGTTTTTACCTATATAAGGGAGTTATTCTCAAAAACGCATGACGCCAGGATAAGGGGATATAAACCGGGAAGGTTTAGTTTTAATGTTAGGGGAGGTAGATGTGAATACTGTAATGGCGATGGTCTTATTAAAATAGAGATGCATTTCCTTCCGGATATTTATGTCCCCTGTGATGTTTGCAAGGGTAAGAGATTTAACCGTGAGACTCTTGAGATAAAGTATAAAGGAAAAAATATTGACGATGTCCTGAATATGACTGTTGAGGAAGCAATGAATTTTTTCCAGAATATACCGGTAATAAGCAAAAAACTGAAGTTAATAAATGAAGTGGGTCTGGGTTATGTAAAACTCGGCCAGCCTTCAACCACCCTTTCAGGAGGTGAGGCCCAGAGAGTCAAACTTTCTACCGAGCTTTCAAAAAAAAGTACTGGCAGTACTTTATACCTTCTGGACGAGCCTACCACCGGTTTGCATTTTGATGATATAAAGAAGTTGATTAAGGTGCTGGAGAGACTGGTGGATGCAGGCAACACGGTTCTGGTGATTGAGCACAACATGGAGGTAATAAAAACTGCGGATTATGTTATAGATCTCGGACCCGAGGGCGGCGATAAGGGCGGGAGAATCATTTCCTGTGGCACGCCCGAGGAAGTGGCGGAGAATGAAAATTCGTATACGGGTAGATTTATAAAGATGTATTTAAACAGTAAGATGGTAAGTGAAGCTGTATGAGCGATATTCTTGCAGTTAGTAAAAAGATAAAAAAAATCAATCAGGAGCCGGGGGAAATAAAAGAATTTTTAAAAATAGTTCCCGGCAAGCCCGGGGTATATATTTTTAAAGATTACAGCGGAAATATTATCTATATCGGCAAGGCGAAAAATCTTTACAAAAGAGTTAGAAGTTATTTCCAGAATAAGAAAAAATATATTTCATATTCAAAACCCGCGGATTTTATAGATAGGATTGCGTCTGTGGATTATCTGGTGACCGATAATGAAACCGAAGCGTTAATACTTGAAAGTACCCTCATCAAGAAAAATAAACCAAAATATAATATAGATTTAAAAGACGATAAGTCATATCCTTTTATTGCGGTGACCGTAAATGAAGATTTTCCGAGAGTTTTTGTGACCAGAGACAGAAGTATTGAAGATGCGAAATATTTTGGTCCTTATACTGATGTACATGCTGTCAGAAAAACTATTGAATATCTGAGAAAAATTTTTATGATAAGGGACTGTAAAAAAATCATGCCGGATAAACCCTGCCTTAGTTATTACATTAAGTTATGCTCCGCTCCATGCATTGGAAATATTAAGCAGGAAGAATATGGTAAGAATATTGAGCTTATAGTTTTATTTTTAAAGGGGAAAAATAATGCTGTCATTGATAAACTCAACCAGGAAATGGAGGAATATTCCAGCAATAAAGAATTTGAAAAGGCAGCAGATACAAGAGATAAGATAGAAGCTCTGAGAAAGCTGTCCAGCAGTCAGAAAATTTTTTATGCAGGCGGGAATAAATGGGATTTTATTACCACTGCCGGGGACCGGAAAAACTCGGTTGTAAGTTTATTCACCTATAGAGAGGGCAAACTGGTACTGGTAAATAATTTTACTATTGATAACACCGGATATCTTGATGAGAAAGAGATTCTATCTGCTTTTATAAGGGATTACTATATTTGCCTTGACGATATACCCGAGAAAATTTTCTGCCAGGAAGAGATAGAAAACCCTGAATTAATGGCGCGATGGCTGGGCGGGAAAGCAGGCAGGAAGATTGAGATTCTGGTTCCAAAAATTGGAGATAAAAAGAGGATAATAGAGATGGGGTTAAAAAATTCAATCTTATATCTTGAGAAAAAAAAGTTTGAGAAGGAAAGAAATCAGAATAAAATTTATGAAGAGTCAGTAAATTTAAAAAAATTACTGGGTCTGATAAATATTCCATCCAGGATAGAATGTTATGACATTTCTAATTTAAAAGATTCATTTCCCGTAGGCTCAATGTCAGTGGCTGTATATGGCAGGATTATAAACAGTAGTTTCAGACATTTTAAAATAAGGACCGTCAGGGAGCAGGATGATTGCAGGATGATTGGTGAGATAATGACCAGGAGATTAAAATATATTCAAAATAGCAGAAAAAGAGATAAAAAAATAAAAAAAGATGATGTTTTCTATTTAAAACCTGATTTGCTGGTAATTGATGGGGGTAAGGCCCAGTACAATACTGTGAAGAATATACTAAGCAGAGAGCATATAGATAATATTGATCTAATCAGTATCGCAAAAAAAGAAGAGGTTATTTTTTGTAATAAATATCCTGACGGGATAAAGCTTAATTTGAGAGAAAGCCATGTTAGAATTCTAATTAAGGTTAGAGATGAAGCGCACCGCTTTGCTGTAAGGTATCACAGGAAGTTAAGAGAAAAGAATATGTTTAATTCCGTACTGGATGGTATTAAAGGCATAGGAGAAAAAAAGAAAAGGGCAATTATAGAAAGCGTGGATTCTATGGTAGAGTTAAAAAGCATGACGGCCGGGGATTTGATGAATATAAGAGGAGTTGGTTGTAAAGATGCAGCAAAAATATACAGGAATTTGCACAGATAGGAGCAGGTGGTTTATTTGTTAAGATGGATTCTTGACTGGGCCATACTTACTTTTTCTATTGCGGTTGCATCGTATTTTTTACCTTTTATTTATATCTCGGGGGACACCACCTGGGAAAGGATTAAAATTGCATTTTTAGCCGGGTTGCTTCTTGGTTTATTCAATTTACTTGTAAAACCCATTGTTAAAATCTTTTCTCTTCCCATAAACATTTTGACTCTGGGGCTTTTTAATATTATTATAAATGCCGGTATGCTCTGGATTGTAGATTTAATTATTAAAGGGCTGGAAATAGAAGGATTCTGGGGGTATGTGTGGGCCTCTCTTGTTATTAGTATAATAAGCATAATTATTTCGAAAATAGTATTTTATAGAGAAAAAAAGGAGTAAAAAGTTTAAAATAAATAATGGTTTAATATGATTTTACAGGAAGAAAAAATAAAAGATAAAATTAATATTGTTATAATCACAGGGCTGTCGGGAGCAGGAAAAACAGAAGCCCTTAAATATTTTGAAGATGCGGGTTATTATTGCATAGATAATCTGCCGGCTAATCTTTTATTAAAACTTATTGAGTATTTTTCTGTTGAAAATAAGAATATTAAAAGTATAGCTTTTGCAATAGATTTAAGAAGCAGTTATTTTTTTGAAGAAATTTATAAAACGCTGGATGAACTTGATAAAAGAAAGGTAATGTACAGAATTTTATTCCTGGAAGCTTCAAAGAGCGCAATAATAAAGAGGTATTCGCTGACCAGAAGGAAACATCCACTGGTTGAGGACGGCAATCTTTCAGCTGGTATTGAAAAGGAAATTGAGAAGATGAGCAGGTTAAGGGAGACGGCTGATGTTGTTATTGATACTTCTCTTTTAAATTCAAAGGAACTGAGGATAACCATAACAGACCTCATGATGAGCGATATGGAAAAAGGCAGGCTAATGCAAATAACCGTAAACTCTTTTGGTTATAAATACGGTGTTCCTGAGAATATGGATATTGTTATGGATGTAAGATTTCTTCCCAATCCATTTTACAATAAGGATCTGAAGGACCTTGACGGGAAGGATGAAAGAGTTATTGATTATGTCCTCTGTAGAGATGAGACGAAAAAATTTTTGAGTATCTTTGAAAAATTACTGGATTTTTTGATACCCAACTATATAGCCGAGGGCAAAAGTTATCTGGGAATAGCCATAGGCTGCACAGGGGGCAGGCACAGGTCGGTGGTTATATCGGATGAATTACACGGGTATTTAAAATTAAGGGGTTACTCTGTAAAATTATACCACAGAGATATTGATAAAAAGGGGTAGGCAGCTTCTACGTGGTGATTAAAAATTCATAATCCTGTATTAAAAAAGCGGGCGTTTGTGCCGATTACTTTTTTATAAATTTCCTTTAATGATTTAAATAAATTTGTTAAAATTACACGGTTTATATTTATATGAAAATGTTTTATAGTTGTATAAATAAAAAATTAGTGGCCTGGCTAAATATAAAACTTTTAGAAAAAGGAGGATAAGGTGGCTATAAAAGTAGGAATTAATGGTTTTGGAAGAATAGGAAGGCAATTTTTAAGGGCAAAACTTAAATATGACAGGGACGGCAATGTTGATATAGTAAGCATTAATGATCTGTATGAACCAAAAATTCTTGCGCATCTTCTAAAATATGACTCGGTATACGGTGTTCTTGATAATGAAGTTAAAGCGGGAGACGATTATATAGAAATTGACGGGGAAAAGATAAAAATAACTTCATTGAAAGACCCTGCAGAGCTGCCCTGGGGTGAGATGGATGTTGATGTTGTTTTAGAATCTACAGGAATATTCAGGGATAGGGAAGGTGCAGGCAAACACCTGGCTGCAGGAGCAAAAAAAGTAATTATATCAGCGCCTGCTAAAGGGGATGGTGCAGATATAACAATGGTACTGGGTGTTAACCATGAAAGTTATAATAAAGATAAACACAAAATAATCTCAAACGCCTCGTGTACCACCAATGCACTGGCACCTGCCTGCAAAGTTCTCAATGATAACTTTATTATAAAAAGCGGTATTATGACTACGGTACATGCTTATACCAATGACCAGAAAATCCTTGACCTTCCTCACAAAGATTTGAGAAGAGCAAGGGCAGCAGCATTATCAGCAATACCTACAAGTACAGGTGCAGCAAGTGCAATTGGTCTGGTGATACCGGAACTAAATGGCAAGATGGATGGTCTCGCAATAAGAATTCCTGTACCGGTGGGTTCACTTGTGGATCTTACTGTAGAAGTTGAAAAGGACTGCTCGGTAGATGATATAAAAAATGCTTTTAAAGAAGCATCGCTGCAGCCCGGATTTAAAGGAATTTTAAAATACTGTGAAGACCCGATAGTGTCAGTAGATGTTGTTGGAGATTCTCATTCATCCATTTTTGATTCATTGTATACAATCAAGAAGGGCAATCTGGCAAAAGTACTGGCATGGTATGATAATGAATGGGGCTATTCAAGCAGGCTTTATGATCTGGTAAACTATATTATGAAATAAACAAAATATTGAATTTAAATAATAAATAACCGGGGCATTTAAAAACCCCGGTTATTTACAGGATAAGGTTATGGTGGTAAGAATGTTTAGCAAAAAGACAGTGGAGGACATTGAAGTCAGAAATAAAAAAGTACTTGTAAGGGTTGATTACAATGTCCCACTTGATAGTGAGATGAATATCACTGATGATACCAGGATAAAACTGTCACTGCCGACAATTAACTATCTCTTGGAAAAGAATTCAAAGATTATTTTAATGTCACATCTTGGAAGGCCAAAGGGAGTTGTTGAAGATAAATTCAGGCTGGGCCCTGCAGCAAGGAGACTGGGTGAACTCACAGGGAAAAAAGTCAGGAAATTTGATGAGATTTATTCTGTAGAAATAAAAGATTATATTGATAATAAAATGAATTATGGCGAAATGGTGATGCTGGAAAATCTCAGATTTGACCCTGGTGAAAAAGCAAATGACAGTATATTTGCAAAATCTCTTGCCTCACTGGCCGATGTTTATGTTAACGATGCGTTTGGAGCGGCGCACAGGGCACATGCATCGGTGGAAGGAGTAACCAGGTATATTCCTGCAGTAGCAGGTTTTTTAATGAAGAGAGAAGTTGAAGTTCTTACTTCTCTTCTTGAATCTCCAGGAAGACCTTTTTTAACTATTTTGGGTGGAAGTAAAGTTTCAGATAAAATAAAAGTTATAGAGAATTTACTTGGAAAAGTTGATACACTTGTACTTGGTGGAGGTATGAGTTACACTTTTTTGAAAGCAAAAGGATATGAAATAGGTAAATCAATTTGCGAGGACGACCGGATAAAATTTGCGCAGGACATGATTTCACTTGCTGAAGAAAATAATGTTGATTTAATATTGCCTGTAGATATCGTTGTTGCAAAGGAGTTTGATAGTGACTCTGAAAAGAAACTTGTTTCCGTTCAGTCCATGCCGGTAGACTGGATGGGTATGGATATAGGAGAAAAAAGTGTTGAGATATTCAAAGAAAAAATATCAGGTGCAAAGACGATATTCTGGAATGGTCCGGTAGGCGTTTTTGAATGGGAGAGGTTTGCCAGTGGAACCAGAAATATAGCAAATCTCATTGCTGAAAGTAATGCTGTTACTGTGGCAGGTGGAGGAGATACGCTTGCTGCACTGAGAAAATACAATATTGCCTCAAAATTTTCCCATGTCTCGAGTGGTGGGGGTGCCTCTATGGAACTTCTCGAGGGCAAAGAGTTACCCGGCCTTGCTTCTCTTCTGGATGTTTAATAGTTAGTAAGCAATTTTAATTTATAAATAAGCTAAATGATAAATTAACGTGAAAGGAATTATATTATGAGGAAGCCTTTTATATCTGGAAACTGGAAGATGAATATGACCCATATCCAGGCTGTGAATTTTATGCAGGACCTCGGGTATAAATATAAGAATAAAAATAATTGTGAGGTTGCAGTTTGCCCTCCTTTTACAGCATTGAGGAGTGTAAAAACTATAATTGAATCAGATAATCTTGATATAAAACTCGGGGCACAGAACATGCATTATGAATCTTATGGTGCATTTACTGGAGAAATTTCACCTGAGATGTTAAAACCTCTGGGCATTGAGTATGTAATACTCGGGCATAGCGAGAGGAGGCAGTATTTTTATGAAACAAATGAGATAATCAATAAAAAGATAAATGCTGCTTTTAAAAATAGCCTGAAGCCTATTATATGTGTGGGTGAAACACTGGAAATAAGGGAAAGCGGTAAAGCTGAGGATTTTGTAGTGAGCCAGTTAGAAGAGTGCCTTAAGGGTATTGACAATGAAGATGTAATAAAAATTACACTGGCATATGAACCAATATGGGCCATAGGAACAGGTAAGACTGCAACAGCCGGTGATGCAAATAGTATGTGTATGTCTATAAGGGGAAAAATAAAAGAGTTATACAACCAGAGAATTTCTGAAACCATAAGGGTTTTATATGGTGGAAGCGTCAAGCCGTCTAATATATCGGAACTTATGAGTATGTCGGATATTGATGGAGCGCTGGTTGGTGGCGCAAGTTTAAAAGTTAATGATTTTACGGCAATAATTAATTATTAATGTTTTGTTGAAAGAAGATTTAATGAAAGATGGATACAGAGTTTTTAAACAGGTATGTCTGATAATACTGGATGGCTGGGGCATATCAGAGGAAGTTACAGGTAATGCTGTTAAGAAGGCCAGAACTCCAAATATGGACAGTTATTACAGGGCATACCCTCATGTAAAATTAAAGCCATCAGGGGAAGCAGTTGGTCTTCCCGAAGGACAGATGGGCAATTCAGAAGTGGGTCATCTTAATATTGGAGCAGGAAGAGTTGTATATCAGGAATTTACCAGGATAAATAGAGAAATTAAAAATGGGAATTTTTATAAGAATAAAGTGATGCTTAATGCGATTAATAATGTGAAAGAAAAAGATAGCAGCCTCCATCTGATGGGGCTGGTATCAGATGGCGGGGTACACAGTCATATAAATCATCTTAAGGCACTGGTTGAACTTGCAGAAATAAACGGGGTAAAGAACCTTTTTATACATACTTTTCTTGATGGAAGAGATGTATCCCCGAGAAGTGCCATACCTTATTTAAATGAAGTGGATGACTATCTAAAGAAGAAAGGCATAGGGCAGATTGCAACAGTCAGCGGGAGATATTATGGTATGGATAGGGATAACAGATGGGAAAGAACCAAAAAAAGCTATGACGCCATTGTATATAGAGAGGGTTTAAAATTTAATACTGCTGCAGAGGTTGTTGAATCATCTTATAGGAATAATATAGATGATGAGTTTGTGATACCGGCTGTAGTGAATTGCAGGGATGAGGAGAGGGCAAAAGTTAATTCAGGGGATTCTGTGATATTTTTTAATTTCAGGCCCGATAGGGCACGCCAGCTTACCAGGGCTCTGATAAGCGGTGGGGAATTTGATAAATTTGACCGGGGGAGCAGACTGCCGGAAGTATACTTTGTATGTATGACTCAATATGATAAAGAGTTTAATGTCCCCATTGCTTTTCCGCCGGCAAAAATAGTTAATACTCTGGGAGAGGTTATATCAAAAAATAAATTGAAACAGCTGAGGATTGCTGAAACCGAAAAGTATGCCCATGTAACCTTCTTTTTCAACGGGGGGATTGAGAAGCCATACAAGGGTGAGGAAAGGATACTTATACCGTCACCTAAAGTTGCGACTTATGACCTGAAGCCTGAAATGAGTGCATATGAAATTGCTGATACTGTAATAAATGAAATTAAGTTAAAAAAATATGATGTTATTATATTAAATTTTGCAAATCCTGATATGGTTGGGCATACAGGTGATTTTAAGGCCGCTGTGAAAGCGGTTGAAACAGTTGATGAATGTGCTGGCAGGGTGGTTTCAGAGCTAAAAAGGAATGATGGCCTTGCCATAATAACGGCAGACCACGGGAATGCGGAAGAAATGCTTGATACTAAAACTATGAAAGTTATAACGGCTCATTCTAAATCACCGGTACCATTTATTATCTGTGATTCCAAAATACAATTAAAAAAAGATGATGGAAGTTTTAAGTTAAGCGATATTGCGCCCACGATACTGGATGTTTTAAACATAGAGAAGCCAGTTGAAATGACAGGCAGGTCTCTTGTATCTTAATGAGACATTACATCATTTAGATAATGTTATATTAAATGTAATTTAAGTTATTAATATAAAATGTTGTTTTTAGTGCTATTTTTTTGGTAAAATATAGTTCTAAAAAAACAGTTGGATAGTTTAATAAATTCTGGAGGATTTAAAGTATGGGTTCTGTTTTAATGAATATCTTATATGCCGTGCACATGATTGCCAGTCTGGGGTTGGTCCTTCTTATTCTTTTGCATGCAGGAAGAGGTGGTGGAGTTTCGGGTCTTTTCTCCGGTATGGCAGAAACTTTTGATGGAGCAGGGATTGTAGAAAAGAATCTTGACCGGCTTACTATTATACTGGGTATAGTTTTTGCGACTACTACGGTAGTTTTATTTATTCTTTTATAAATTACGGAAGGTGTAGGATTGACAATTTAATTGAAAGGAGGTCCTGGATAATAAAATCCTGCAAGATTAATTATTTTAGAAAAAAAGGAGGACTTAGTGAAAGTTAATAGAAAGATTTATGTAGCAATTGTAGTTTTTATTGTGGCAGCGCTTGTGAGTTCTGTTTTTATTGGCTGTAAGGGAGAAGAAAAAGCGGGAGGAACAATGAGGCTTTCTCTCCATGAGCCGGTATCTCTTGACCCGCCTAATTCCTATGAAAGTGAAGGTATACAGGTAATAAGACAGGTATGGGACGGTCTGGTTGATTATAATCCGGAGACACTGGAAGTAGAACCTGCTATTGCAAAATCATGGGATATTAGCGATGATGGACTGGTTTATACCTTTAATTTAGAGAAAGGTGTAAAGTTCCACAGCGGAAGAGAGGTTGTAGCAGATGATTTTGTTTATTCATGGTCAAGAGTTGCGCAGGCCGAGACTGCGTCCTACCTGGCATATCACCTGGAGCCAATAGTAGGTTATGATGAGCTTCAGGCAGGTGAAGGAGATACACTTGAAGGTGTAAAAGCTCTGGATGATTACACGCTGGAAGTAACCCTTAAGTATCCATATGCTGATTTCATTAATACACTCGGTCATGTGGTATTTTATCCCGTAGCAAAGGAAGATATAGAAGAATGGGGTGACCAGTATGCGGAACACATAAATGGAACCGGTCCATTTAAATTTGTGGAGTGGAAGCATGACCAGTACATAGACCTTGAAAGAAACGATGACTACTTTGGAGAAAAGGCAAATCTGGAAAAAGTAAGATACCAGATTTTTGCTGACGAAAATACTGCGTTTCTTGAGTTCCAGGGTGGTAATATAGAATACTGCAGTATTCCTCAGGGTAAAGTAGAAACCACATCAAGTGATCCTGATTACAAAGACCAGGTTATTAAAAAACCGCTTCTGGCAATTTACTATTTTGCAATGAATGTTCAGAGTGAACCATTTAAAGATAATCTGGCATTAAGAGAAGCTATTAATTATGCCATTGACAGGCAGAATATTATTGACGTTTTGATGGAAGGAGTTCCCACACCTGCAACAGGTTTTGTGCCACCGGGAATTCCAGGTTTTAAAGAAGATCAATCAAAATATGCCTATGATGTAGAAATAGCCAAACAAAAACTTGAAGAAGCGGGCTATCCCGGTGGAGAGGGTCTGCCAGAACTTACATTTGGAATAAATATTGGCTCTGGACATGAAGTTATAGCTGAAGCAATGCAGGCTGACCTGGCTGAAGTAGGTATAGATGTAGAGATAGTTGGTATGGAATGGGGAGCAGCACTTGATGCTTTCAAGAACGGAGAAATTGGATTCTTCAGACTGGGATGGATAGCTGATTATCCTACCATGGATAATTTCCTGTTCCCATTGTTTTATTCTGAATCCACAGATAATTACAGCGGTTATTCCAATCCTGAAGTAGACCAGATGCTTCTTGATTCCAGAAAGACTATTGATGCTGAAGAAAGATATGCTAAATATAGGGAAGCAGAGAAAAAGATACTTGATGACTCGGCATTCGTGCTTGTTTATTACTATGGTGCAAGACGCATAGTTCAACCTTACGTTAAAGGATTCGTGCTTGATTCCATGGAGAATTATAATCTGAGCACGGTATGGCTTGAGAAGGAATAAATGCGATTGATGAGTACCCACTAAACGGAACTGGTGGATACTAAAAATTGTTTTTATAAAAGTGAATGATATAGAAAGTGCATATAACCTGCACCCCTGAGGTGCAGGTTATATGTTAAAGTGAAATTTATTATTTTTTTATTGTTATACTATGTTTTTTTATATATTAAGAAGAATACTGCAGATTATCCCGGTTTTGATTGGCGTTACCCTGTTATTATTTATATTACTGTATATAATTCCCGAGGACCCTGCCAGGTTGATACTTCAAAAGGGCGCTACAGAACAGGCTCTTGAAAATTTAAGGGTAAAAATGGGAATAGATAAACCTCTATATGTACAGTACTGGAGATATGTGGCACAGCTTGCAAGGGGAGATCTTGGTATGTCTTACAGATTCCGGCGGTCAGTAAACAGCATACTTGCCGATCACTATCCAAATTCAATAAAATTGGCCCTGGCTGCAATTTGTATAGAGATTGTAATTGGAATAATGGCGGGGATTATTTCTGCGGTAAAAAGATATTCTTTCTGGGATACTCTGGTCACTGTCTCTACCACAATTGCTGTCTGTGTGCCTGTATTCTGGCTGGGAATGCTTCTCCAGATAATCTTCGGGCTGAAACTTGGCATATTGCCAATGTCGGGAATGGGCGATGGAAGCTTAAGGTATTACCTATTGCCTTCAATTACCCTTGCATCTGTATCAACTGCTTACGTGGCCAGAATGACAAGAAGCAGCATGCTGGAAGTTATGAGTAATGATTATATAGTAACGGCTTATTCTAAAGGATTAACAAATTCAAGGGTAATAGGGAAGCATGCTTTAAAAAATGCTCTTATACCGGTGGTTACATTAATAGGGCTGGACCTGGGAGCTCTTATGGGGGGAGCTATTCTTACCGAAACAGTTTTTAGCTGGCCAGGGGTTGGAAGAGTTATCTATCTTGCAATACTGCAGAGAGATGCCCCGGTAGTAATTGGTGGAACATTAATACTGGTGCTTATATTTGTTTTTATAAACCTTGTGGTGGACATAATATATGCATGGCTGGATCCAAGAATTAGATATCAAAAAAAAGAAATAAATGTATAGTTTTTAAGATTATGTATCCTGAAAGTAAAATTGAGAAGGAAAAAGATAAATCAGAACCTTTTAAAGATATAGATTTAGAAGGTAAATATGCGAGGTCTTCGTTATATAAAGATGCCTGGAGAAGACTCAAAAAGAATAAGCTGGCAATGCTGGGTCTTGGAATTGTAATATTACTTATACTGGTTGCCATATTTGCAGGTCTTATTTCTCCGTATGACCCCATTGTAAGAGTAAAAGAAGAATCATCACTTTCCCCGAGCAGGTTACACATTTTTGGCACGGACCTTCTGGGAAGGGATATTTTTAGCAGGGTAATATACGGAAGCAGGATTTCTATAGCAGTGGGCGTGGTTGCAGTGGGTATATCGGTGGCCATAGGATTATTTTTGGGTGCGCTTTCGGGGTATTTTGGTAATGTATCGGATGCTGTAATAATGAGAATTGCAGATATATTTTTCGCTTTTCCTTATGTACTTGGCGCCATTGCAATAATGACTGTGCTTGGTCCGGGTATTGTGAACATATTTATTGCAATTGGAATACTGGGCTGGGCTTCTTTTGCAAGATTATTCAGAAGTTCAATTTTATCTATTAAAAACAAAGAATACATAGAAGCGGCGAGGGCGCTCGGTGCAGGTAATTATAGAATAATTATGAAGCATATTTTTCCTAATGCCATGGCGCCAATAATAGTGTACGGTACAATGAACGTTGGAGCAGCAATAATAGTGGAAGCTGCTTTAAGTTTCCTGGGATTGGGGGTTCAGCCTCCAACTCCGGCATGGGGAAAAATGTTATCAGAATCTCTTGACTATATTGATATCGCCCCCTGGATGATGTTATTTCCGGGTCTGGCTATTGTTATAACTGTGCTGGGATTTGTGCTGCTGGGGGATGGACTGAGAGATGCTTTTGATCCAAGAATGAAATAGAAATTTTTAAAATAGAAATTTTTTGTGTTTAAAATGTCAGACAATAATAAAGTTCTGGAAGTAAACAATTTAAAAACTTATTTTTATACTGATGAAGGAGTAGTAAAAGCAGTAGATGGGATAAGTTTTGACCTTAAATTTGGGGAAACTCTTGGTATAGTTGGCGAAACAGGATCGGGTAAAAGTGTTACCGCGCTATCTATATTGAGATTAATCCCACAGCCGCCGGGTAAAATAGTAGGTGGGGAGATAATTTTTGATAAAAAAGATTTACTTAAAGTAAGCAATAAAAAACTCAGAAGTTACAGGGGTAACAGAATTTCTATGATTTTTCAGGACCCGATGACTTCGTTGAATCCAGTATATACTGTTGGCAATCAGATCATGGAATCTTTAATTATACACCAGAAAATGGATAAAAAATCTGCAGAGAAGGAAGCTGTTAAACTCCTGGAGATGGCGGGGATAGCGGAAGTGGGAAAAAGACTGTCAAGCTACCCCCACGAATTCAGCGGCGGTATGCGGCAGAGGGTTATGATAGCCATGGCTATAGCCAACGCACCGGATATATTAATAGCGGATGAGCCAACCACGGCTCTTGATGTGACAATTCAGGCACAGATACTGGAATTAATTGATGAGCTAAAATATAAAACAAATTCTTCTATAATATTAATTACGCACGATTTAGGAGTTGTTGCGAAATATGCCAGAAGGGTGATGGTAATGTATGCAGGTAAAGCGGTGGAATATTCTACAGTTGATAATATTTATTACAGGGCAATGCATCCCTATACAATAGGACTTATGAATTCTATTACCAGACTGGATAAAAGCAAAAAAGAAAGGCTCAAACCCATAGAGGGTTCTCCGCCGAGCCTTATAGACATTCCCCGTGGCTGTACTTTCAGAAATAGGTGCCCCTATAGAAAAGAAGAATGCAGCAGGAAGTTTCCTCCTCTGGTTGAAGTTGAGGAAGGGCATTTTGTAGCATGTTTTAGAGCCGGGGAAATATTTAAAGAACCGGACAGAGTATGAAAGTTAAAAATTATGGAAAATAATAATTTACTGGAAGTAAAAAATTTAAAAAAATATTTTAATCTGAGGAGTGGGTTCTTATTCCAGAAAAGTTCCGGGATAATAAAAGCAGTTGATGATATTAGTTTTAATATAAAAAAAGGTGAAACGTTTGGGCTGGTGGGAGAAAGTGGGTGTGGTAAATCAACGACCGTAAGAGTTATCCTGAGGTTGGCACCTCCTACAGAAGGTTCGGTTATTTACAATGGCGAAAATCTTTTTAAACTTGATGAAAGGCAGATGTTTAAGAAAAGAAGAGAGATGCAGATAATTTTCCAGGACCCCTATGCCTCACTTTCGCCGAGGATGACTATAGGTGATATTATAGGTGAACCGCTTGAAATACACGGAGTTGGTAGCAAAAAGGATAGAATGAAAAAGGTAAAGGATCTATTGCACACAGTTGGTCTTAATCCCGAGCATATAAATAGATATCCACATGAATTTAGCGGAGGGCAAAGACAGAGGGTTGGGGTAGCAAGAGCTCTGGCATTAACGCCAAAATTACTATTATGCGATGAACCTGTTTCTGCTCTGGATGTATCTGTCCAGGCCCAGATATTAAATCTACTTACAGACTTACAGAAAGAGTTTGATTTAACTTATATGTTTATCGCACATGACCTTTCCGTAGTGAAACATGTTAGCGACAGAATTGGAGTCATGTACCTGGGAAAAATAATAGAAATTGCTGATAGCGATGAACTTTACAAAAACCCGCTTCATCCATATACCATGGGATTATTATCCGCAATTCCAATTCCGGACCCTGAGCTGGAAAGAAAAAGGAAGAGAATTGTACTTGAGGGTGATGTCCCGAGCCCTATCGACCCGCCTTCAGGATGTAGTTTTCACCCGAGGTGTCCTTACGCACAGGACATTTGCGCAGTTAAGGAACCCCCACTGCTAAATTATTCAAAGAATGGCAAAGAGCACTTTGCTGCATGCTTTTTTGCAGGGAAACTAAGTTAAAAACTATATATTAAATTGGGAGTATAATAATCTTCTCAGAGGTATGTTGGTAACCGGGATGAATAAATTGATAAAAAATAAAAAATTAATTTTTATAATAATTGTTGCAGGTATCAGCGTAATTATTCTGAATTCCTGTATATATGATGACGCAGGTTTATTTGCCACGCTTGATGAAGAGAGTGCCGATTGCAGTCAGAATAGTCCTGTGGTGGAATTAGATAAGGCCAGTAAAGAATTTTTCCTGGAATCAAAAGAAAAACAAATGAACAAAAATTTGCTCAATGATTCAAATATAAGAAAGGCTATATTTTATGCGATAGATAGAGATAAGATAGTTAACGAACTATTCAGTGAATATAATCAGGTTCATAATAGCCTGTTTCCGGAAGACTCTTATTATTATAGCCAGTCATGGTCAGAATATAATTATGATATAAACAAAGCAAAGGAATTTTTAGACATTGCGGGATATGGTGTCAATAATCCCCTGTATATTACGATTGGTTCTATCTCTAACAGCAGTACAAAACAAACCATAGAAGATATTATTAAAGAAGATTTAAGCAGAATCGGGATAAAAATATGGATTTTTAATAAATCTTCAGAAGAATGGTATAGTGAGTGTGTGGGTAATGGCGAGTATGAGCTGGGTTTATGGTCAATTTATAATTTTGAAGGGGGCAATTTAGGCTATAGCTTTAGCTCTGAAAAAATACCATCAATGGCAACTGAAGAAAATAAATACTGTGAAAATTTTTACTGGTACAATAATCCGGAAGTTGACGGGCTGCTGAAGAGAATCGGGAACGAGGAAGATATCGATGTAAAAAGACAATTATATAAAGATGTACAGGATATGCTTGCTGATGATGCAGTAGTTCTTCCTCTGTACAATAGAATGTTTTATATTGCTTATAATAATAAGAAATTACAGGATATAGATTTGAGTGTTAAGAACAATAAGGTCTTTTTCAACCTGGAAAAATGGAGTTTATATAATGGGGAAGATACACCGGATGCGGGTGAAAATGAGGTTATTATTGGTTTTGAGGGTGAGGATTATGAGTTAAATAATTTATTGAAGCGTGATTATATAAGTAGTCTCCTGATAAAAGGTTTGTGGGAAATAAATGAATATGGTGAATATGAAAATATTCTGGTGGATGAAGATTATAATCTGGAATATAATAGCCCGGGCTTATCTGAAAAAAAGGTTAAAGTTGTACTTAAAGATGAAATATTCTGGGAAGATGGCATGCCCATTACATCAAAAGATATTAAATACACGTTTGATTTAATTAGAGAAAATAATAATCTAAATGGAGTTGATGAAGAATTCTCCAAAGTTAAGGAGATAGAAGTTATAAATGAAAAGGAATTTAATATTATTTTTAGTGAGTATGTTAAAAACTGGAAGAAGATTTTTAACTTTATTTTGTTACCCGAAGGAGCGCTGGATGAAAAAGGTATGGAGGATTTTTCAGTTAAAGATATAGTAGCAAACGGTCCATATAAAGTTGAGCAGTATATAAGTGATGAGTATTTATTATTGAAAAAGAATGATTTATATTTTAATGAAATTCCTGATATAGATTATTTTAAAATTTTGTTTGATTCAGATATAAATAACCTGATAGGGATGCTAAAAGATAGCGAGCTGGATCTGCTGATTGTTCCTTTTGATATTGATTTAATTAAAGGGATAGATGAAGATAAGAACCTTAACTTATTAATTAAACCCGGCAATATGATAGAGCACCTGGCTATATGCCTTAAACCAAAGGAAGATTGATTATTTTAATAAAATCAGCTGTCTTGGCATGCGGGGTTAATAGGGTTTAATCTGAATCAGTGTAATTTATTGACAATAATACCTATTATTTTTAAAATTAAATGATTATCTGGATTATAATAAGTTATGATAAAAGTTTTGGAATATATAATCCAGGGAACTTATGAATATGTGATAAAAAACCGGAGAGTCGGAATGGCGGAACTGGTAGACGCGCAAGGTTGAGGGCCTTGTGAACAGCATTGTTCATGGGGGTTCAAGTCCCCCTTCCGACACCATTAAATTCAACATTTGCGGTTGAGAATATAAATCCAGAATAAGTAAAACTTGCTGGATGAATGTTTTAGGGACCTGTAAGGGAGCAATTGATTAATTCATTTCTTCCGCTCTTTTATGCGCGATTTCTGCTTCTTTATATTTACCCTGTCTTCCCAGGATTATATGTAAAATTCTCCATGCATCTCTGTTATTTTCATCTAATTTAATTAATTCTCTAATGATTTCTTCAGACTGGAGATATTTATTTTGCTTGAAAAGGGTAGCACCGAGACATAATAATGCTTCAATGTATCTGTCATCTAATTCAAGGGCTTCCCTGCAGGCCAGTTCTGCTTCATCATATTTTCCCTGTTTGTAAAAGCTTAAACCATAATAATACCATGCTTCCTTGAATTTTCTATCCATCTTAAGAGCGTTATTGCAGGCTCTTATAACTTCATCATATTTTCCCTGTTTTAGAAGGATTTCAATAAAATATACCCATGCATCTTTTTCGTTCTCCATATTCCCGGTCAATCCTTACGGTTAATATAATTAATTAAAATTAAATATACAGCATATTAAATCATAATTTTATAAACAAAATAGTTATTAATTGCTATAAACAGGTTTACGTAAAAAAAATTATTTTTTATAATATCAGATTTAAAAACATATTCACTCATTTTTCTCTGTTATTTATTTAATATATATTAAAAAGAAACTGTTAAAATATTTTAGAAGTTACCTTTCATCTGGTTTATTCTATATATTTAACAGTTATAATACAATATTTTTATATATTATTAATATAATTATAAATGAAAAAAGTAAATATTTAAAAGGAATCATTTTTTTCGGGAAAATTTACTTGATGTAAATTATTTTTTTTATATGTAAAACTTAACCAATTATTTATCTTAAAATAAATCATTTTAATAATATCACTGCTGGTTATATAATTATAACAGTTGTTTTTTGTGGTATGGCATTAATTATTAGTGACGGGGATACAATTGAAAGAAGCTTACCTGTACAAGAGAATTGGTAATAAAAAAATAAGATGCGACCTGTGCAGCCACAGGTGTGTTTTAAATGATCAGGAAACTGGTATATGTTATGTGCGTAAGAATATTGATGGAACTCTTTATTCACTTGTATATCAAAAATTAATTGCTGAAAATTCTGATCCAATTGAGAAAAAACCCCTGTTTCATTTTTTGCCCGGGACAACTTCTCTGTCCATAGCCACAGTTGGGTGCAATTTTAGATGCTTTTATTGCCAGAATTATGGAATTTCCCAGGCACCATCTGATTTTGGGAGAATAGAGGGTGAAGATGTTCCTCCCGAAGTAATTGTTGAACACGCCCTGGCTAATGGGAATAAAAGTATTTCATATACTTACACAGAACCAACTATTTTTTTTGAATATGCGTACGATACAGCAAAAATTGCAAATAAAAAGGGTCTCAAAAATATTTTTGTGACCAATGGTTTTATGACAAAGGAAAGTTTAATAATGATAGAACCATATCTGGATGCAGCAAATATAGATTTAAAAAGCTTTTCTGATGATACTTATAGAGAAAAAATGGGTGGGAGGTTAAAGCCTGTACTGAATAATATTATTTTAATGAAAAAAATGGGTATATGGGTTGAAGTTACTACACTGGTGATACCCGGTATAAATGATTCCAGAGGTGAGTTAGAAGAAATTGCCAGATTCCTGGCCGGGGTTGATAAAGGAATACCATGGCATATAAGTGCTTATTATCCAAGTTACAGGTCAGATATACCGCCCACAAGCTTGGAAAAGATAGAAAGTACTGTTGGTATAGGCAGGAAAGCAGGTTTAAAATATGTGTATGGTGGAAATATTTCCGGAAGCTGGTACGAAAATACAATTTGTCCGAATTGTAATTCTGTATTAATTAAGAGAAATGGCTTTTCTGTTACAGAGTTTAAGTTAAAAGATGGTTCTTGCCCGGTTTGTGGTGAGAAAATAGAAGGGATATTCTAGAAATAGTATTGTAAACTGGCCCTTATGTTTTTTTATGATGGTTCAGGTTAGAGAATATAAACAGGGTTATTATTAATTTCAGCCCGAAGAAGATAATATATAAAGGTTCACTTAACTTTTAAATAAAATTATCCTATAATATTTTTTTACTGTTTAAAGGGCGGCATAGCCAAGTGGTAAGGCAGAGGTCTGCAAAACCTTTATCCCCGGTTCAAATCCGGGTGCCGCCTCCATTTTTGAGATAATAAATTTTATTAGCTGTAATTTTTATATTTTTTTACTTAAATTAGAGGGAGATAAAATATGAGTTATACCCAGGAAGTTTTTAAAAGTGTTATAGAGAAAAATCCAGGAGAGCCAGAGTTCCATCAGGCAGTGAAAGCAGTATTTGAATCAATAGAAAGAGTATTCGAGAAGAATCCTCAATATGAGAAAGCAGGTATCCTGGAAAGAATGGTAGAACCCGAGAGGCAGATTATGTTTAGAGTGCCCTGGATAGATGATAGTGGCAAAATAAGAGTTAACAGGGGATACAGAGTTCAGTTTAATAGCGCTATTGGTCCGTATAAAGGGGGTTTAAGATTTCATCCTTCGGTTAATCTGGGAATAATTAAATTCCTGGGATTTGAACAGATATTCAAGAATTCACTTACCGGATTTAGTATGGGAGGTGCAAAGGGGGGAAGTGATTTTAATCCTAAAGGAAAATCCGATACAGAGATTATGAGATTCTGTCAGAGTTTTATGACAGAACTTTTTAAATATATTGGCCAGTTTACGGATATACCTGCGGGAGATATAGGCACAGGTATGAGAGAAATAGGTTATATGTTTGGACAGTACAAAAGATTAAAGAATGTTTTTGAAGGTGTCTTAACAGGAAAGCGTATAGAATTTGGGGGAAGCCTGTTAAGAAAGGAAGCTACAGGCTATGGACTTGTTTACCTGGTCAATAATATGCTGGAAAATAAAGGTAAATCAATTAAAGGAGCAAGAGTTATTATTTCGGGCTCGGGGAATGTTGCGATATATGCCCATCAAAAGGTAAAAGAGCTGGGTGGTAAGGTAATTGCCATGAGTGATTCCAACGGTTATATTTATGACCCCGATGGACTGGACCTGGATGATATAAAAATTTTAAAAGAATTAAATAATGGTAGAATATCAGAATACAGGGATAAGCATCCCGACGTTGAATTTAGCGAAAATTCCCGGGAAATCTGGAAGATTAAGTGTGATATTGCCCTTCCCTGTGCAACGCAAAATGAAATAGATTCCGGAGAAGCAGAAATTCTGTTTAATAATGGATGTTACACAGTTGCTGAAGGGGCCAATATGCCCTGTACACCGGAAGCAGTCAGGGTATTTTTAGAAAATAAAATTTTGTATGTTCCGGGTAAAGCTGCAAACGCAGGGGGAGTTGCGGTATCTGCACTTGAAATGTGCCAGAATAGTTCAAGGCTGCAGTGGACCGCTGAAGAAGTGGACATAAAGCTTAAAGAAATAATGTCAGGAATCCTGAATAATATAAGTAAAACAGCAAGACAATACGGAGATGAAGACAATCTTGTCATGGGAGCAAATATAGCAGGGTTTTTAAAGGTTGCCGATGCAATGCTGGCGCAGGGAGCCGTATAGAAGTTTCACTAAATCCATATTTAACATTACATATTTAATATCAAGTTAAGTAATATTTGCCCATAATGTGATAATACCTTTATAATATAATATTTTTATAACAGTTTATTTATATAATATTTGCAGGAAAACTTATAAAAAGATAAACAGATGTTTTAATGTAATTGAAGCAAAATAATAAAAAGGGACTGGATATGAACGATAATATGAATGCCATTGAAACATTTGGCCTGACCAAAAGTTTTGGAAATTTGATTGCGGTAAACAAACTAAATCTTAAAGTAAGAAGAGGTGAAATTTTTGGGTTCCTTGGACCAAATGGTGCAGGGAAAACAACAACTATAAAGCTAATGACAGGGCTATTAAAACCAACTTCTGGAACAGTAACGATTATGGGGGCAGATATTCAGGATAATCCTGTGGAGGCAAAAAAATTTATTGGTCTTATACCTGAAGAACCCAGGGTTTATGAGAAATTAACCGGTAATGAATTTTTGAAGTTTATGGGAAACCTGTTTGGTATGAGTGAGAACGAGATTGCCAGGAAGATAAAAGAACTTTTAAGAATTTTTGACCTGGGGGAAAAAGGAGATGAATTAATCCAGAGTTATTCACATGGAATGAAGCAGAAAATTGCCATAGCGGGAGCCTTAATTCACTCTCCCCGGGTACTTTTTTTTGATGAGCCAACTGTAGGCCTTGACCCAAAAAGCGCCAGGGTGATAAAGGATATTTTAAAGTTCAGGGCAGAGGCAGGAGATTGTATTTTTATGTCCACCCATATTCTGGAAATAGCAGAAAGAATATGTGACAGAGTGGGAATTATTCAGAACGGGAAGCTAATAGCTGTTGGAGATATGGAAGAGCTCAGGAAGCTTTCAATGGAAGGAAAAGGGAATCTGGAGGAGATATTTTTACAGCTAACCGGAGGAGATGAAGACATAGATATCATAAAATCATTAAAATAGTCTGTGTATGTTAAATTTATTACTCAAGAATAAATTAAATATATTTTTTTTAGGATTTACACGGGGCGTGCCAAGAAAAAGGGCAGGGAGAATTATCGGGACTGCGATAGGAGTAATAATTTTTTCTCTGGTTCTATTTTACTCTGCAAAGCTTATTAATTTTATTTATGATAAATTAGATATAAGAGTTGCCGATACCATATTAAACATAGCTCTTGATTACGCTTTTGGAATAATTTTTATCTTTATATTATTTACCGGTATTGCTACTACCCTTTATATATTATATTTATCTGAAGATCTGGAATTATTATTGAGCTTACCCATAAGCTATAGAACAGTTTTTACCTATAAGTATATAGAAGCAGTAACTGCAAACTCTTATTTATTTTTAATAGCGGGCCTACCATTTTTAATAGCCTATGGGGTAACATCCCGGGTCCCTTTTTTCTATTATCCAGCGTTACTTATAATTTATATTTCTGTTATTTCACTCCCCACGAGCGTAGGAGTATTAATCGGTATGATTATTGCCAGATATATAAGTCCTTCCAGAGCAAAGGAAATCATTGCTATAGTAGGAGGATTGCTGGGAGTTATTATATGGTTGTCATCACAAATTATGCCCAGATATGTAGAGAATTTAGCTCCAGAATTAAGATTAATGGAAGTTGAGGACATACAGCAATATATTATAGCTTTATTTGATAAACCATTTTTGAAGATTTTGCCGTCAACGTGGGGTTCGGATGCACTTTTCCATATACATAATGGGAATTATGGCCAGTTTGCCCTTAATTTTATTTTAATCGCTGCTGTTTCGGGTTTATTAATGTTTTTATGCATAGCACTATCTCAAAAAATATATTATACAGGCTGGTCGGGTGCTTCACAGGTTACAGGCAGTACAATAACAAGAAAAAAGCGAGAGGAAAAAGTAGAGATAGCCAGTAGCAGGAAAAAGGGTTTTTCTTTATTTTCCGGTGCAAATTATTTAATAATTAAAGATTCTAAAGTGCTTATAAGGGATACACATAGAGTCATACGGGTAATGATGCCGGTAGTAATGTTTATTTTTATATTTTTCTGGTCCTTTTCCAGCCAGGTTGACACAGAAGAAATTAATTTCTTTATAAAAATAGAAACTATGATTGTTTTATTATTTCCCATGATGGTTTCAGGATTTGTTAATGTAAATTTATCGGGCAGCAATATAGGAGGGGAAGGTTTGAAGTTCTGGATATTAAAAACATCTCCTGTACCTGCCAAAAGAATTTTAAAAACAAAAATTATTTTTAGCTCATGCATAACTGCACTTTTAGGGTGTATTATTATGATTATATTTTATTTATTATATAAACCCGGTATATTAACTCTTATAGGGGGATTAATACTCATGGTTTTATTCAGCTGGGGAGATTCTCTAATTTGTACTTCTGTGGGGACTTTTTTCCCTGTATTCAAACCTTCCGGGTCAAATAAAAATAGTTTTTCCTTTCTTGGGGGTTTACTTATCCTAATATTTTTTATATTATATGTCGCTTTTTTCGGGGGCGTTATTATAGGTTCATTAATTCTGGCAAACTTCCTCGGATGGTCTGAGTTAACTGCATTTTTAATAATATTGGTAATAGAAATTTTAATAAACATATTGCTTCATAATATATTGATAAATATAAGTGCCCACAGGCTAAATTCAATAGAGTGGAAATATTAGAAATAGCGGTTCCTATTAATTTCCGGCCCTGCCGAAAGACTTTTTAAAAATTTAAACAATAAAATTATAATTTTTATATAAGTATAAATATTATAATTACAATAGTATAAAATATTATTTTTTTGGTATAATGTAATAATGTAATCATAGAAGTATTTATGATAATATTAATAAAATTAGAGAAATGGGATTGTATTGGAATTAAAAAATATTAACAAAAGACGTACCCTTAAATTATTCAAGGATTTCAGTTACAGGGTTATAAAATTAAAATATTTCATATTGATAGTTGCAGCAATGTTGCTGGAAATAGTTACATTGATAATATACATATTTAATAATGAAGATATTGTTGATTTTGATCTTATGACTGCAAGTGTTTTATATGGTGTGACAAGTTTAATTATTATCACGCTCGCTGTGAGTGCACTGGTACTTATAAAGACTGATAAATCAAGAGATAAAAAAATGATTGAACAATTAAATGATTTCAGAAGAGAGTGTTTTAAACTCAGAAACGAATATTCTGGAGATATAAATGGTATGGTTAAGAATTTTGATAGTGAAAGGGGAAGCATAGAGGCCAAAATTAATTATGCTATAGAAATTTCAGAAAAATATGATGGATATATAAAGAAATTTTCAAAAATAAAAGTACCGGCATTCTTAAGAGATGCTTTTAACTATAAGCTTGATAATTTAAATAAGGAAAAATTATTTTTCACTAAGTTCTCATTGCTGGCAGACCCCGGGGAATTAGAAGAAATTAATAAGGAATCTGATTTAGCGGATGAGAATTTTTCTAAGGAACTCGGTAACATTGAGAAGAATTTGAAGATTATAGTATAAAGATAATAAATCAATTAATTTAAAGATGGAAGACAACAGGAAAATTAAAGAACAATTACTGTCTGAATTAGAAAAATTACGCAGCATTATAGATGAGTATGAACAACCACAGCCTGATTTAAAAGGTATGGAAGAAGCACTGGAAGAAAGCAGGATTCAGTACGAAACTTTGATAAATTCTGCGCCTTTTGGTATTCTCACTATTAATGAAAAGGGAATAATAACATCCTGCAATAATAAAGTGTTAAATTTTCTCGGTCAGGCTGAAGATGATATAGTTGGAAGCCACTTTACAAAAAATAAATTTTTAAACACAGAAGACATCCCTCACTACCTTAAGATATTTGCATTTGCCCTCAGTGGAAGAGAAGGCGTGCCCTTTGAGATTTCCGGTCAGGATAAAGATGGAAATGATTTTTTTGGAGAGGTTCATTATGGTCTAATAAAAAAAGATGAAAGAGTTAAATCAATTCAGATATTAATAACCGATATAACCAGGAGGAAAAAGGCCGAGGAAAAATTAAGTTATTTAAGGTTTCATGATGACCTAACGGGTCTTTATAACAGGGCTTACTTTGAAGAAGAAATAAAAAGGCTTGATGCTGACAGGCAGATACCTGTAAGTTTTATTATTGGCGATGTGAATGGTTTAAAGATAATAAATGATACTTATGGTAATGATGAAGGGGATAAAGTGCTAAAAACCATAGCACTAACTTTAAAGGAATGCTGTAGAAAAGAAGATATAATATCTCGCTGGGGAGAGGATGAATTCTCGATATTCCTGCCTAAAACTGCCGAAGAGCAGGCGAGGAAAATAGTGGACAGGATTAAACAAAAATGTCTTGAGACAAAAAGAGTCAGGGCAAAATTTGATTTTGCAATTGGTACTTCTACGAAAGAAAAACCAGAACGGGATATACAGGATATTATAAAAGAAGCTAAAGATGAGATGTATAAAAATAAATTATTTGAGTTTAAAAGTGTACCTGATTCGGTTATTTCATCGCTTATTGATTCGCTTCTTCAGACAAGTTTTGAAACGCGGGAGCACGGGAAAAGGGTTAGAAAGATGGTTTTAAAAATGGGAAAAATTATGGGATTGCCAAAGAGTAAAATAGATGAGCTATCGGTCCTTGCTGATCTTCACGACCTTGGCAAGATAGCCATACCGGATGATATCGCAACCAAGAAAGATAAACTGAGTGACAGGGACTGGCAGGTTTTAAGGAGTTATCCTGAGATTGGTTACAATATTGCGCTATCATCAAAAAAATTTTCCAACATTGCAGAATACATCCTTACCCATCACGAAAGGTGGGACGGAAAGGGCTATCCACAGGGATTAAAGGGAGAAGATATCCCTTTACTTTCAAGAATTACAGCCATTGCGGATGCTTATGATGTAATGAGGAGTGGTAGATTCTATAAAAGGACATTGAGTAAGGAAGGAGCTATTGAAGAACTGAGAAAATCCAGGGGTACTCAATTTGATCCGGAACTGGTTGATAAATTTATAAAAATGTTAAAAGAAGAATAACAGCTCCGATGACCGGAATTTTTATTTAAAGAGATAGTTAAAAAATTTTGAGAGAATAATTAAAAACAAAGGGCGTTTAATTAAAGTTTAAAGTTAATATTCATGGTTTTTATAAAATCGAAGATTATAAATCAGCCCGAAATTTTAAAGTAAAGATTAACTCTTTAAAATATTTTTGCCGGCCATCTTTGCTATAGTCAACTTACTGTCACCAAATTTATCTGTTATTTTATCAATAGCACGGGACAGATTCTCACTCCCGGAGCCGTCTGTAGAGAATAAATTTATCAGCATTGAATACGGCTTGAGATTACTTACATAAACTCCTATTAACCTGATTTTCTTTTCCTTAAGGCTTAAATTTTTAAGTATAGCGACGGAAGACCGGTGGATATCAAATATAGCAGAGGTATAATCTTTTAAAGTTGTCCTCATGGTGATTGTTTTAAAGTCAGAAAATCTTATTTTAAGGGTGACCACCTTTCCCATATACTTTTTCTGGCGCATGCTTCTTGATATTTTTTGCGAGAGAACAAAAAGTGTCATCTCAAGTGTTTCGTAATCCCTGATATCTTTGCTGAAAGTTATTTCTCTTCCTATTGATCTGGGTTCCCGGTCTGGCATAACTGTTCTATTGTCTATTCCGTTTGCCATTCTGTGTATAATTTCACCGGGTTCGCCAAACCTGTTTTTGATTATTACCAGGGGAGCTCTGGCAAGGTCCCCTATAGTTTCAATTCCCATTGATTTAAGTTCTTTTTCTGTAACTCTCCCCACACCCCACAGGTAAGACACCGGAAGAAGCTTAATTTTATCCATAACTTCTCTGGTGTTGTCAAGAACAGTAAGGCCACCTGGTTTTCCTATGCCCGAAGCCAGTTTAGCTAAAAATTTATTGGCTCCTATACCGGCAGAGGAGGTCAGGTTTGTCTGTTCATATATCCTGCCCTTTATTTTTTTGGCGATTCCTATTTCATCTCCGAAGAGTTTTTTGCAGCCAGTTACATCAAGAAACGCTTCATCGCAGCCTATAAATTCCACCCGTGGAGTGAATTGAAGGAATATCTTTTTTATTTTCGTGGATTCCTTCAGGTATTTTTCCATGTTGACAGGGACATAGATTCCACCGGGGCATAGTTTTTTTGCCCGACTCAAAGGCATCCCGGAATGTAGCCCATATTTTCTTGCTTCATAAGAAGCAGTTGAAACTACTCCTCTGTTTAACGGCCCTCCCACCACCAGAGGCTTATTTTTGTATGCGGGGTTATCTCTCTGTTCTATCTGGGCAAAGAAAGCGTCCATATCTATATGTATTATTTTTGTTAGATTATCCATAATGGTTTTGTTTTATTATCAAATTATTTTTTATAATATCTTTTCGTGTCCTGATTTTAGCTTTTTTTAAATCTGTAAGACTGATGGCTTTTCTGCCAATTACGTATATATCTCCTTCACCGGGAGATAATCTGCCTTCAATTATTAAAGCAGAACTGTTCATTATTGCTTTTAAATTTTTTTTAAGGACATCGGAGAAAAATACCGCTGTGTACATGCCATCTTCATCTTCCATTGTGCACATAAGGGTTTCTCTGTTGTTCCTTATTTTTTTAATTTTTTTATTGATAGTAATTCCTGCCGTGAATATAACTTTTTCAAATCGCAGGAAACATGGAAAATGTCCGCTTTTTATAATAGGGTACCCCGAAAGCTCGTCCCTGAAATAATAAAGGGGAGAGCAGCTGGCACAAAATCCCAGGATACTTTCTTCTATAATAAGCTTTTCCTCTAAATTAAAATCTTCAGGACAGGTTAACTGGTGTGAGAAAAAAATTCTACCGGCTTCACTGTTGTTTTTAGTGGTTTTTAGATTTCTTAGATAATGATAATACAGAAGCAACTGCTTTCTTTTAATTCCGGTGAAATCAAATGCCCCTGCTTTTATAAGATTTCCAATCGCTTTTTTTGTTATCTTAGAGATTCCTGAAGTTCTATAATAAAAGTCGGTAAAGTCCTTGAAGTTTCCATTCCTGATTTTTTCATTTAATATGAATTCCACACTTACCTTTCCGAGCTCTTTTATTGTGAGAAGGGGTATTCTTATGGATTTGCCCCCATCTTCAACAGAGAATCTAAAATAACTCTTATTTATATGGGGAAGTTTGATTTTTATGCCGAGCCGCCTGGCTTCTTCAATATACCGGGCTCTGTCGTAATACCCCGAGTTATTGGTCAGTATCACTGATAAAAGTTCCGCGGGGTAATGTGCTTTTATGTAGCATGTTTTATAAGACAGCCCCGCATAGGCTGCAGCATGAGCTTTTACGAAGCTGTAGCTTGAAAATCCGGATATTAGCTTAAAAATTTTCTTTGCTATATCTGTGGGGTATCCTTTGCTTATTGCTCCTTTTATAAATTTTCCTTTATGACCTGCCATCTTTTCTCCGGAGGAACCGGTCATGACTTTTCTTAAGCTATCTGCTTCACTCAGTGAATATCCTGCTATTTTTACTGCTATTTTCATGACCTGTTCCTGATATAGTATTATCCCATAGGTTTCGGCCAGGATTGGTTTAAGGTCATGATGAAGGTATGTAACTTTTTCTCTTCCTGATTTTCTCTCAATAAAATTCTTTACCATCCCTGTAGCTCCCGGCCCTGGTCTGTAGAGAGAGATAAGATGGGTTAAGTCATCCGCAGAGGACACTCTTATTTTGCCTGCCAGTTTCCTGATGCCGGAGCTCTCCAGCTGAAAAACCCCGAGGGTTTCGCCATCTTTTATTAAATTAAGTGTTTCCGGGTCGTCATATTTAATTTTATGGATATTGAAATCTATATTTCTTTTATTTTTTAATATTTCTGCCACATCGTCTATTAAACTTAAGGCCAGGGAACTTATAAGATCTATCTTAAAAAGTCCCAGTTTTTTTATGCTGTTAACGTCATACTGGCTTATTATTTCTCCGGTCTTTGACAGGGCAAGGGGTATCTTTTTTTCCAGGCCGCCGGTGGATACTATAAACGCAGAGGGATGTACAGAGATATGCCTCGGGTAGCTTTCAATTTTTCTGGAAATACGGACCATTTTTTCATCACAGCTATTTTTTATATCCTGATAATTAGAGGTACCGGTAAGATTTTTAGCATATAGCCTTAGCCTGTCTGGATACAGGTCATGATGAAGCCGGAACTCTGTTGCCCCGGTTATATTTTCTTTGCCGTATCCCATGATTCTCCCGGCTTCTCTTACTGCAGCTACCGGTTTTAAAGTAGAAAAGGTGCATATTCTGGAGATGCCGGTTTTACCATACAGAGAAATCAGATATTTTATAATTTCATTTCTTCTTTTGCTGGAGAGGTCAATGTCTATATCAGGGATTTCTTCTCTTTTTATGTTAAGGAACCTTTCAAAATAGAGATTGTTTTTTACCGGGTCAATATCGGAAATGCCAAGAACATAAGATACTATGCTTCCTGCAGAGGAACCCTTGCCGCAGATGGGGATATTTTTTTTACGGGCGAATCTGACTATCCCGGCTGCTATGAGAAAGTATCTGCAGAGCCTCATCTGTGTTACTACCCCGAGCTCCATTTTAAGTCTTTCGTAAGCTTCCCGGGGAAAATTTTTTTTATACCGCCATTTTAACCCGGTAAGGCATAATTTTGTAAGCTGCTTTTCTTCTTCTCTGTTTCTATTAGTGTTTCTGCGGTATGAAAGTTTTGTACCGCTCAGAGGAATTTTCAGGTTGCATCTGTCTGTTATGAGTCTGGTGTTAGAAATTGCTCCGGGTATATCGTGAAACATGGCCGACATCTCTGCCGGGGATTTAAGGTAGTACTCATCGCTATCAACCGGCTCTGTATATATGTCACTTTTTGTTCCCATAGTTTTTATCTTGAAGAGGTAGGTGTATGTTTTATAATCCTGTTTGTTTAAATAATGAACATTATTGGTTGCAACTAGAGGTAAATTATATTTTGTGGCAAAATTTACCATTTTTATTAAAAAATATGACTCAGGCAGACTCTCTCCTGAATGTCTCTGGATTTCAAGGAAGAAATTATCCCTGAATATTTCTCCGTAGAGTGATGCAGACCGCGATGCCTCATCGTGTCTTCCTGCTTTCAATAGTATTGAAATTTCGCCTGTCTTAAAGCAATTAATTCCTATTAATCCTTCACTCATCTTCCGAAGGTCAGATAGTTCAACCACCGGTAAGGGCCCTTTTCTTTTCAGGTGGGATTTGCTTACTAATTGACACAGGTTTTCATATCCACTTTTATTCCTTATCAGGATAATCAGGTGGGAAAGTGCATATATGCCGCTGGTGCAGACTTCGCAGCCAATCAATGGTTTCATGTTGTTACTGATTGCTTCTTTATAAAACTCAATGGCTCCACTCATTACATATTTATCAGTAAGAGCTACTGCATCCATACCTTTTCTGGTTACAGCGCCGATTAAATCTTTTATTTTTACTGTTGATTCCAGGAGACTGTACTCACTGTGTACGTTAAGGTGAGAAAAAAAGGTCATTGTCACCTGCCAGGTTGATAAAATTTATTGCAAATAAAACTCGCCGGTTTTATATTACTATCAAACATATGTTCGGTCAAGAGAGCTTAATAAATTTTTTGTAATAATTCCGGGGTTGATTTTCTGAAGTATTCGTATATAATAAAAAGCTTTGTACGGGTTTATTAAAAGATGTTTTAATAAAATTATTATTGTTTTGTCAAATATGGCGTAGAAGAGGTAAGAATATGAAAAGATATAATATAGCTATTAATATTTTATTCTGGGCTATTGTGGTGTTTATATTATCTGTAGTAGTGCTAATTTTATTTTCTGAAAATAATAAATTAGGTTTTAACCTGCCCTTTTTAGAGGGTGCCGAACTTCCGGAGGAAGAAAAAATAATAGTAAGAGAAGTGAAAGAAGTTAAAGAGGAGGTCGACTGGTTTTATTTTGTTGCCTCGGGATATAGCGCCAATGATCCCGAGCAGGGCACCAGTAACAGAACTGCAACC
This sequence comes from uncultured Actinomycetota bacterium, assembly GCA_964601205.1. Lineage (GTDB taxonomy): Bacteria > Actinomycetota > Humimicrobiia > Humimicrobiales > Humimicrobiaceae > JAQVEM01. The sequence goes on from CAZRML010000007.1 coordinate 67,198, forward strand.
GGAGAGGAAGTAAGAGAAGGAATTATTGCGGTAGACCCTGGCATAATCCCCCTGGGCACAAAGGTAGAGATAAAAGACATGGGAGTTTTTACAGCGGAAGATACCGGGGGAAAGATTAAAGGTAACAGAGTAGATATATATTTTAATTCAAAAGAAGAGGCAGAAGATTTTGGTAGAAAAGGTGTGTGGATCAGAATAATAAACAGCAGTGTCAGCCTGGAACTCAGTGACTTATATGGAGATGTGCCGCTTTATGGTACAAGCTTCTAGAATAAAGTGTATCTGTATATGAATATGGATGTTAGATTTTTTACGGAGACGGAAGTGTTATGCGGTAATCAGGAATCTTTTTTATTATTTTTGATTATATTGTTTAAGATTTTATAGAATTCCAGTGCATCCTTATTTCTTAGTTTGTATATTTTGATGCTTTCTTTTTTATTATCTATAATTAAAGTTGAGTGGAGCACCCCTTTCTTTAGCTGTACGGAAAGAATATAGGGATAAGTGGCTATAAATTTTTTATCCCGGTTTATATTGGAGTAAAAATAAAAGAACAGTTTTTTACTGGTCAGGACAAGATAACCGTCAATTATATTTTCCAGGTTGCCACGTGCGGTAAAAACAGTTTTCTCATCCGGTCCCATAAACGGAAAGTACCCTTTATCCTGTGATTCTTCATCAAATTCAAAAATTTTGTTCATTTGAAGTCCTTATAGATTTTTTTATATTTTATTATAAATGAAATTGGAAAAAATTAACTGTAATTATATAAGATAATTATCAATAAAAAAAGGGTTTCCTCGGGTAGCAGGAGGATATTAAGGATGCAGCAGTTTTATGGTTTAAAGAACGAATCGTCATTTTTAATTTCAGGCGTTTTGGTAATCTCTGGTATAATAGAATTACTTTATTGACTTTTATTTTACGGCTGGCTATTATTTGTTTTGCAAAAAAATGGTAATATAATACTTAAATCTGGAATGATGTTAAGCGGAAGTAGCTCAGCTGGTAGAGCATCACCTTGCCAAGGTGAGGGTCGCGGGTCCGAGTCCCGTCTTCCGCTCCATTTTTTTTGAAGGAAATTTAATTTGTTCTATATATTGAAAAATATATAATAGTAGATATTTAAAAAAGTTAGATAATTTTAAAAATTGTAATTATAAAAAGATGATTGAAATTTATTTTGCAAATGAAGGAAAAACCGAAATAGAGGAAGATACAACCATTCTGGAAGCTCTGGCCAGGGTTAACGGAAACGCTGCAGCCGGTGCGGTGGTAGCTGAATTAATAAAAGAAAATGGAGTGAATGTTAAGGGTAAGCTGGTTGATCTGGATTATAGGGTAAAAAAAGATTCTGTTTTTAACATTATTTATCCTGACGGCAGCGAAAAGGCCAGCAATGTGTTAAATCACAGCACTTCGCATGTTATGGCAGCAGCCATAAGAAAGATATTTACTGATGCAAAGTTTGCCATCGGTCCTGCAATAAAGAATGGATTTTATTATGATTTTGAGACTTCAGAAGATGTATCAGCCGAGGACCTCCCACTAATTGAAGAAGAAATGAAAAAGATTATAAAACAGGATTTTAAATTTGAGAGAAAAGAAATAACCAGAGAAGAAGCAAGAAAGTTATTCAGAGATAATGAATATAAAATTGAACTTATAAATGAGATTGAAGACGAAGTAGTAAGTATTTATACCTGTGGAGATTTTGTTGACCTGTGCCGTGGTCCCCATATACCTTCAACAGGAAGGGTTAGAGCATTTAAGTTGTTAAGTGTTGCAGGAGCTTACTGGAGGGGTGACGAAAAGAACAGGATGCTGGTAAGAATCTATGGAACTTCGTTCTTCAGTAAAGAGGATTTAAAAAAATATCTTCAAAAACTGGAAATAGCAAAAAGAAGTGACCATAGAAAAATAGGTAAGGACCTGGATTTATTTAGTTTTCATGATGAAGCACCCGGATTTCCGTTTTTTCATGACAGGGGCAGGAAGCTTATAAATATAATACTGGATTACTGGAAAGAGGAGCATGTAAAGGAAAATTATATGGAAGTAAGTACCCCTATTATACTCAGCAATCAGTTATGGAAAACTTCGGGCCACTGGGATAATTACCGTGAGAATATGTATTTCGTAAAAATTGATGAAGATGACTATGCAATCAAGCCCATGAACTGTCCGGGGAATATTATAATATATAAATCAAATCAACATTCATACAGGGAATTGCCCATAAGGATTGCCGAGCTGGGGCTGGTCCACAGACATGAAAAGTCAGGGGTTTTGCATGGATTATTTAGAGTGAGGAGCTTTACCCAGGATGACGCGCATATATTCTGTACGGAGGAACAGGCTGAAGAAGAGATAGGCGGGGTAATAGACCTGGTCTGCCGTATGTACAGAGTTTTTGGTTTTGATAAATATAAAGTCGAGCTTTCTACAAGACCGGGAAAAAGAATAGGAACAGACGAAATGTGGGATAAGGCAGAGGATATTTTAAAGAAAGCGATGGATAGCAGGGGGCTGGAATATATAATAAACGAGGGTGAAGGTGCTTTTTATGGGCCAAAAATAGATTTTCATGTAAGGGATTGCCTGGATAGAACCTGGCAGTGCGGGACCATACAACTTGATTTTGCCATGCCGGAGAAGTTTAACGTTGAATATATGGGAGAAGATAATAAGAAACACAGACCTGTAATGATTCACAGGACGGTCCTTGGAAGTATTGAAAGGTTTTTGGGTATACTTCTGGAGCACTACAGTGGAAATTTGCCGCCATGGCTGGCTCCGGTACAGATTATAGTACTTCCTATCTCAGAAAAGTATAAGCAGTATGCGGGGGAAGTGTATGATTATTTTGAAAAGGGTGGTTTCAGGATAGAAATAGATAACAGGGTAGAATCGCTGAGTAAAAAGATAAAGCAGGCTGAAATTAAAAAAATACCATACATGATTGTAATTGGGGAAAAAGAAGAAAAAACTGAAACTATTACTGTAAGAAAGAAAATCGGCGAAGATATAAAAGAGATAAAGCTGGAGAAATTTGCAGAGGAATTTAAGAATATTATAGATAATAAAGGAAAAAGCTATTAAGCAAATTTTTTAATGCTTTATTTTTCATAGAAATATTTTATAATATTATAATAACTTTTTAAAATTAAGATTTAATATTTGAATAACTTTTATTATAAATCTATCAAGGAGTATGCGAAATGACTTTGAAAGAAAGAGTAAAATTGTATACCACGAAGACTGCTATACAGAGTGCACTTAAGATACTCCCAAAGATTTCTGATGAACGGTGGCTTTCACTGGTCAAGGGCAGAGTATACAGACTGAAGAAGAAGGAAGAAAGAGATTTTATGGAGAACCTTCTTATTAGTTTAAAGAAGACATCAGCAAGAGTATCACCAGGTGTCAGAAATAAAGTAGTAATGAATTTGATTAATAATGCTATGATACAGGGTCAGCCAAAAAGACTTGCATTTGCTAAAAAATATGGCATTAATCCTCCCAACCATCTGGTGATCAGCCCTACTATGAAATGCAATTTAAGATGTATTGGCTGTTATGCCTGGCAGTATTCAAAAAAAGATGACCTTCCATACGATGTATGTAACAGGATAATAGATGAAGCTAATGATATAGGGCTTTACTTTTTTGTAATTACAGGAGGTGAGCCAACCATATGGCCGCATCTTTTTGATTTTTTGGAAAGGCATAACGATTCTTTCTTCCAGATCTATACCAATGGAACATTGATTGATGATAAATTTGCAAAAAGACTGGCAGAACTTGGCAATGCTGTTCCCTGCATAAGTGTAGAGGGTTTTGAAAAAGAAACCGATACAAGAAGAGGAAAAGGGGTCTGGAAAAAAGTAATGAGAGCAATGGATGTTTTGAGGGAGAACGGCGTTCTTTTTGGATTTTCTGTAACTGCTACAAGATACAATAATGAGCTTGTAGTTAGTGATGAATTTATTGATTTGTTTGTAGAAAAGGGAGCATTTATTGGCTGGTACTTTAATTATGTTCCTATAGGAAGGGAACCTAATTTAGAGCTCATGCCCACACCGGAACAGAGGGATTACAGAAGGAGAAAAATTCTGGAAATTAGAAGAACAAAGGACATTATAGTGGCGGATTTCTGGAATGATGGTCCACTGGTAAACGGCTGTATGGCCGGCGGAAAAAATTACCTGCATATAAATGTAAATGGAGATGTTGAGCCCTGCGTCTTTGTACACTTTGCGACTGATAATATAAAGGAAAAAAGCCTCGCAGAAGTTCTGACATCTGATTTCTTTATGGGATTCAGAAAGAGGCAGCCATATACCGAAAATCATCTGAGACCCTGTAGCTTTCTTGATAACCCGTGGGTGCTCAGGGACATAGTTGCTGAGACCGGTGCTTACCCGACACATGAGGGAGCAGAAACACTGATAACATCGCTGGCCAGGGATTTAGATAAATATGCAGCTGAATATAAAGTAATAGCTGATAAAGCCTGGAAAGAGGAATATGAGCCGCAAGAAGAGGAAGATGTTGCAGTATAGTGGACAAAATAGATAATAACTAGTATAATTCCCAGATTAATAATGTAAAATTATTAAAAAAATAAAGAAAATAGAAAATATAAGTAGAAATCATCTATTTCTCACCAGGAAGCGGTTTTTTGAACCTGTTAACCTGGTTGTTTATAATTAAATTTAAATAAATAGGTAGATGGTTTATCTGCCTATTTTTTTTAAAAATATAATTAAGGAGGTGTACATTCGAATATAAGAAAAGAATTCGTGTAAACGAACAAATCAGGATACCTGAGGTAAGATTGATATCGGAAGAAGGTAAACAGATAGGCATAGTCCCAATAAGGGAGGCGCTGGAAACTGCGCAAAAAATAGGATTGGATCTTGTTGAAATTTCTCCGGAGAGCAGGCCTCCTGTTTGCAAAATAATGGATTATGGAAAATATAAATATAAGCTGGAAATATCAGAAAAGCTAAAGAAGAAGAAGCAGTCCCAGATTGTCCTGAAAGAGGTGAAATTAAGGCCCAAGATAGATAAGAATGACCTTAATATCAAAAGGAAACAGATAGAGAAATTTTTAAGTAGCGGATATAAGGTAAAGATAACAATTATGTTCAGGGGAAGAGAAATTGTTCATAAGGAAATCGGGATGAGCATACTGGAAAAATTAATGAATGATTTAAGAGACAAATATAGTCTGGAATTAGAACCAAAGATGGATGGCTATAATATAATTACAGTTCTGTCCCCGATTATAAAATAAAAATATTGTTGAGTTTAACTGAAAATTTTAGCTGAGAGATAAAGGAAGGATGTTTATTATGCCAAAGATTAAGACACATAAAGGTGCTGCAAAAAGATTTAAAATAACAGGAAGCGGAAAGATTTTAAGGGTAAAGGCGTACAAAGGTCATATACTGACTAAGAAAAATGCTGAAAGGAAGAGACGGCTTGGGAAGACCCAGGAAGTGTCTTCATCTGATAGGAAAAAAGTACGAAGGTTACTATGTAGATAAAGAAAGGTGTGGTTTAAATGACCAGGGTTAAGAGAGGACAGAGTAAGAGAAAAAAGCATAAGAAAGTATTGAAAGAAGCAAAAGGATATTACGGTTCAAAAAGTAGAAGTTACAAAATTGCTAAGGAGCAGCTTCTTAAATCAATGAGTTATGCATATAGAGACAGAAAGAATAATAAGAGAAATTTCAGAAGGTTATGGATAACACGGATAAATGCTGCAGCAAGAATAAATGGGGTATCGTATAATGAGTTTATTTTTGGTCTTAAGAAAGCAAGCGTTGATATTAACAGAAAAATGCTCTCGGAGATAGCGGTAAGAGACCCGGATGCCTTTAAGGACCTTGCCGAAATTGCAAAGAAAGAGCTTTCATAATGTTATGAATGATAAAAATAAAGAAATAAGTAAGTTAGAAATAGAAATAAAAAAGGAACTTGACAGTTTTTACGATAAACTGGTTTCAATAAAAGATTTAGGCGGACTTGAAGATATAAGAACAGAGTACACAGGCAAAAAAAGTTTTATCATGAAATCATTAAAAGATATAGGGGGCCTGCCCCGGGACCTGAAACCAGTTATTGGCAGAGAGTTAAATACTGCCCGGAGCAAAATTGAGTTAGAGATTCTGAAAAAGGAAAAGTTACTAAGAAATATTGAGTATGAAAAGAAACTTAAAAATGAGGGTATTGACCTATCATTACCCGGAAGAAAAGTGGTTACAGGGAAAAAGAATATAATATCCAGGGTTATTGAGGAGATTGAAGAAATATTTATTGGAATGGGGTTTAACATTGCAGAAGGTCCGGAGGTTGAAACGGATTATTATAATTTTGAAGCATTGAATACCCCCCGGGACCACCCGGCAAGGTCACTGCATGACACATTTTTTGTTTCTGAGAATATTTTACTCAGAACTCAGACTTCACCGGTTCAAATAAGATATATGGAGAAAAATAAGCCTCCGATACTGATAATATCTCCGGGGAAAGTATACAGGAGGGATTATGATGTATCACATACCCCGATGTTTACCCAGATAGAGGGTCTGGTGATAGATAAAGGAATAAATTTTGGGAACCTTAAATGGACACTTGAAACATTTTCACACGAAATTTTTGGGAAGGACAGGAAGGTTAGATTCAGGCCCCATTATTTTCCTTTTACAGAGCCAAGCGCTGAAGTTGATGTATCCTGCAATATATGTGGAGGGAAGGGGTGCCGTGTATGCTCTGGAAGCGGGTGGCTGGAAATACTTGGCGCCGGAATGGTAGACCCCAGCCTGTATTCATTTGTTGGCTATGACCCGGAAAAAGTTAGTGGTTTTGCATTTGGTATGGGAATAGAAAGAATTTGTATGCTAAAGTACGGAATTGATGACTTAAGGCTATTTTTTGAGAATGATTTAAGATTCATAAATCAGTTTTAACTCCAGATATAATTAAAATCTATAATATTTAATGGTGTTTTTATTTAATTAATTATTAAAATTATAACCAAAAATTTTTTTTAATAGTTCATATTAATTAATAAATGAGAGGAAAGTGAAGAATTGAAAGTAACCCTTAACTGGATAAAGGAGTTTTTGGATACAGACAGTCTTGATCCAGAAAAAATAGCCAGTATGCTTACTATGAGCGGAACCGAAGTTAAAAAAATTGAGAATGTGGGCATTAAGTATAAGAATATAATCACAGGAAAAATTTTGGAATCCCGAAAGCACCCGGATGCTGATAAATTGTCGGTATGCGTTGTTGGTACGGGTTCAAGAAAACTAAATATAGTATGTGGTGCTAAAAATTTTAAAACCGGGGACAGGGTAGCCGTTGCTCTTCCGGGAGCAATAATAAAAGATTTAACGATAAAAAAAAGCAGGATAAGGGGCCAGGTTTCTGAAGGGATGATGTGCTCTGAAATGGAACTGGGTCTTTCTTCAGAGTCAGAGGGAATAATGATTCTGGATGATAGTTTCAGGGTAGGAGAAAGCTTTGCAGAATCAGCGGGTCTGAATGATTTTGTTTATGAATTTGAGATTACGCCTAACAGGCCTGATTGTCTGAGCGTAATAGGAATTGCAAGAGAGATAAGCGCTCTTACAGGTTTGAATTTCAGGGTTCCTGATTATAACTTAAAAAAAAGATTAAATATGGATTCGGATTTTATTATTGAGATAAAGGATCCCGGTCTCTGTTCAAGGTACTCTGCAGGAATTTTTAATAATATTCCTGATATGGGATCTCCCTGGTGGCTTAAAAATAGATTAATAATGTGCGACATAAGACCGGTAAGCATAGTTGTTGACCTCACAAATTATGTTATGCTTGAGACCGGGCAGCCGATGCATGCATTTGACAGGGATCTCCTGTACTCAAATAAAATCACGGTAAGGAAAGCAAAAAAAGGTGAAAAAATAAAAACTATTGATGGTTCCTTAAGGATCCTTGACGATGATTCACTGATAATTGCAGACGAAAGTAAACCAGTGGGTATAGCGGGCATTATGGGAGGTAAAAATACTGAAATAAACCCCGGTACAAGAAATGTTCTGCTTGAATCTGCAAACTTTTACGGTCCTTCTATTATGAGGACATCTAAAAAAATGGGGCTCCGGTCTGAAGCTTCCAATAGATTTGAGAAAAAAATTGACCCCAATCTTACTTTATTCGCAATCGGAAGGTTTGAAAGTATTGTAAGTGAAATTGCCGGTTTTGACATAAATGCACGTTTATATGATAACTACCATAATAATATAAAAAGGCAGAGAAAGATAAATTTGAGAGTAAAAAATGTTAGTAAAACTCTGGGGAAAAGAATCAGTAAAAATCTGATATCAGAAATACTTGATGGTTTAAAGATTGAGAATAAGATTAAAAATGATGTTATAGAAGCAGCCATACCTTCTTTTAGATATGAGGATCTGGAGAGGGAAGTAGACCTTGTTGAAGAAATAGCCAGAATCTACGAGTATGATAAACTGGATTCTATGCCAACTCCTGTGAGTGATAGAAGGGGTAAATATACATATTACCAGAAGAAAGTAAGAGAAATAAGGCAGCATCTGTGCGATATAGGTTTATGCGAGGTTATAAATTATTCATTTATAAATGCCAGAGAAATAAAGAAATTTAGATTAAATCTTGAAAATGAATACAGGGATGCAGTAGAAATATTAAATCCCATTAATGAAGATTTTAAATATTTAAGGACATCTCTTTTACCTGCGTTTATGAAGAATATAAAAGATAATATAAATCATAATATAAAAGATATAAGAATATTTGAGATTTCAACAATTTTTAAAAAAAGAAATAGTGATGATTTATTACCCTATGAGATAAGCAAGCTCGGGATTATTTTAACCGGTAAAGCATTCCAGAAGAGCTGGAACGAGGCAGAGAGAAACATGGATTTTTATGACCTGAAAGGCATACTGGAGTTTATGGCAGGGTTATATTTTCCTTACGGGAAATTAAGAATAATAGAAGATAAATATAAATTTTTTCACCCGGGGATAAGTGGAAGCATTAGCATCAATGGAAAAGTTATGGGCGTAATAGGCAGGGTGCACCCTTTGATAATTGAAGAGATGGAAATAAAACAGGATGTTTATTATATGGAGTTAAATCTGGATGATTTTATAAATAATATGGAAGAAATAAAGAAATATAAAACTGTACCCGCATTCCCTTCAATAGAAATTGACCTGGCGATTGTGGTTGACGAAAAAATTAAGAATGAAGATATTATAAATGAAATAAGAGGAAGTGGCACTGAATTATTAAAGGATGTACATCTTTTTGATATATACAGGGGGAAACAAATAGATAAAGACAAAAAAAGCATGGCATATTCTTTAAGCTTCAGAGATGACTCAAGAACTTTAAAAGATACTGAAGTAGATATAATAATAAATAGGATACTCGAAAACCTGAGAAAAAAGTTCAATGCAAGAATCAGGGATAAATAAGATATGATAATAGGATTTCCTGGCACAAAGGGAGAAATTGAGGAAAGCAGCACCAGGCACAAATACCACTCTTCTCTAACTTTAGGTTATAAAAGCACCAGGGCGCTCATTGACCTGGGAGTAAAATATAACCCCGTATTAATGAGAGAAATTAATGATTTTGATTTTATACTGATTACTCATGCTCATCCTGACCACTATATATGGACATTAAAGAATGAGGAAAGGATAAAAATTCCTGTATATACTACTAAAGTTACTTTTGATTACGGTAAATATAAACCGAAAAATTACAGGATTATTGAACCTGATACAGAAGTCAGGCTAAGGGATTTGAAAGTAACTGCTTACAGGGTTATTCACTCGCTGAGGTGTCCTGCAGTGGCATATAAAATCAGAGGTGACAGGAGTATAGTGTATGCTCCGGATATTGTTGATTTTGAAAAAGATAAGAGCAGCATTTTGGAGGGAATTGACCTTCTGATAGCAGATGGGTCCAGCCTTAATGTTAATATGGTGAGAAGAAAAGATGATAAACTCTTTGGTCATACCAGAATTGGGACAACTATTGGGTGGTGTAAAAAATACGGAATAAATCAATTAATTATCACTCACTGTGGTAAGCAGGTTGTTACCATGGACGAGCATGAATTGGAAAAAAAGATTAGAGAATACTCAGAAGGAAAAGTAGAAGTAAAAGTTGCTTATGATAACTGGACGTTTAAGAATTAAAACGGGTAAGATTTTCTTACCCGTTTTTGACGCTGCATTACTTTATTTTAAAATAGTTTCTCTTCTGGCACCACCTCCTCGAATCAGGTAAAAGCTATAGTTTTAATAACTGTATTCCAGGTTTATGGACTTCGGTTAGACTGGCCACTTTCTCTGTTTATTCTAACAGGGGATAATGAAGATTTTATGGAGAATTTTTAAACAATAACTCCAATCATTGTGTGGTTGTAATTGCTACAGAATTTCTTCATTTTCCTGTATTATAATCAAATTAAAAAATAAAGTATTTATCAGAGCATGAATAGTCTCAAGAATTGAATTAGTTTATACTCTTTAACAAAAAAAACGTAACATGATTGTAAAAGGGAAAATAGAATGAAGATACTTATAATTGAAGATGAAAAAGCTGTAGCGGATAATCTTAAAGCAGGATTGAAACAGCACAGGTTTATTGCTGAAGTGACTTATAGCGGTCAGGAAGGCTACGATATGATAAAAAATTATGATTACGACATAATAATTCTGGACTTAATGTTACCTGATATGCGGGGAGAGGATTTGTGCAGAAAGATAAGAAAAGAGAGAGTAAATAGTTTTATAATTATGCTGACCGCCAAAAAACAGGTTGAAAATATAGTAGAGGGGCTAAATTGTGGTGCTGATGATTACCTTACCAAGCCGTTTGAGTTCTCTGAATTACTTGCAAGATTACGTGCTTTATTAAGAAGAACATCGGGGGACAAAGAAAACATATTAGAAATCTCTGACGTAAAAGTTTATATGAATAGGGAGCAGGTATTTAAAGGAAATAGTGAAATAAAACTTACCAAAAAGGAATTTATGATTCTGGAATACTTATTAAGGCACAGGGGCCAGCTGATGAGCAGGAACCAGATCCTGGAGCATGCATGGGATAGAAATGTAGATATTTTCACCAATATAATTGATACGCATATAAAGAACATAAGAAGAAAGCTGGGAAAATCGGGAATGCTTATAGAAACCGTATATGGTTCGGGTTACAGAATGGTAGATGATGATTAAAAATAAGGCGGAATCAAGGTTATGAAATTAACACTCCAAAAAAAATTACTGTTCTGGTTTGTGGTAATAATTCTTATTTCTTTCATACTCTATGGATTATTAATATACTTCGTTTATAGTTATAATCTAAGAGGAGAAAGATACATTATCAGTATAAGGGATCATCTAAAAGGAGTTGACCTTATAATAATTGAAAAATTAAGAGAAGGTAGCAGGTTTGAACCCTTTGGGGTTCCATCTCATTTAAAAATACTCCCGCCGGGACTTTTTTCAAGAGTTGTTTATACCATAACCGGAGGGGTACTGGTAATAATAATTATAGCTGTGTCAGGGGGTTTCCTGGTGCTGAGAAGAATGCTGAATCAGGTTAATCTGATTACAGAAAATGTAAGAGAGATAGACGAGAAGAAATTACATCTGAGATTGAACCTGAAAGGTAAAGATACTATTTCAAATATGGCGAGAGTATTTGACAGCATGCTGGATAAAATAGAAAGTTCATTTAATAAACAGAAACAATTTGTTCAAAATGCCTCTCATGAGTTAAATACTCCGCTGACTGTGATGAAAACAAAAATTGATGTAATGAGACAGAAAAAAAATATTACCGGGAAAGAGTACAGGGAGACCATAGATGTAATTGATACTGAAATTATGAGGCTTTCTAAAATAACAGAAGAGCTGCTAACTTTATCCGAAATTGAAGAAAAAGCTTTCAGGGATAAATTCAAAAAAATCAATGTCAGAAAGATTATTGAAAAGATAATAAAGCTGTTCGATAACCAGCTTATATCAAGAAATCTTAAGTTAAGAGCAGATTTCAAGGAAGGCAATTTCTTTATTGCTGGTAATGAAGTTCAGGTAGAGCAGCTTTTCTTCAATCTTGTAGATAATTCTATAAAGTACAGTATCCCTTCAGGGGACCTAAGAATAAGTGCTGGAAATGACATTGATGAAAAGTTTTTGATCTGTACTATTATAAATAAGAGTGATGCCATTAAGGAAAAAGATATCCCACATATATTTGACCGCTTTTATAAAACTTCAACTAAAAAGGGTAAACGGAGTTTTGGTCTGGGCCTCTCTATAAGTAAAAAAATAGTTGAAAATCATAATGGAAAGATAGAAGTTAATTATAATAAAAATAACAAGAAAGTAACTTTCAGAATTTTACTGCCTTTAGAGCCATCATCTGACGCAAAATAGGAAATCTATATTCAGGTATTAAATAATAAGTATCAGCCAGAAAATCTACAATTCCGGATAGCTTAAATAAAAATAAATTTATGTTGCATATTATTTGTAATTTATGTATAATATGCAAAATAAATTGGAGGGTACTAAATGAAAAGAATAATTAAAACAGGAATAGTGGGCGGCTCCGGTTTTACGGGTCTTGAGCTGGTTAAAATATTGAGCAGGCATAATTATGTAAAATTAATTTTTGCTACCTCCAGGACATATAAGAACCGGGCTGTCAGTGAAGTTTTTCCGTCATATCATGATAATGGTCCCGGAAAGCTTGTATTTATTGAGCAGGCAGATGAAAGTATTCTTAATGATATTGATTTAATATTTTTATGTCTGCCACCCCATAAGTCCATGGAATATCTAAAAGGGATATCTTCTCACCTTAATTTTAAAGTTATAGATGTGGGTTCTGACTTCAGGCTAAAGGACCCGGGAGATTACAGGTTCTGGTATGGAACCGAGCATATTATGAAAGATAAGCTCTCTGAATTCGTATATGGCTTACCCGAAATAAACAGGGAGGAGATAGTAAAAAGTAATTACATTGCCAATCCTGGATGTTATCCCACATCTGTTTTGCTGGGTATTGCTCCGGTTATAATGGGTGGAATAAATATAGAGGATGTATATATTGATTCAAAATCCGGAGTGAGCGGTGCAGGAAGAAAAAATGCAGAAAAATTTCTTTTTACTAACATTGAAAGTAATTTTTATGCTTATTCTGCAAGTGGGCACAGGCATACAGGAGAAATTGAGCAGGAAATTAAAAATATTCTGGGTAAAGAGCTGAAAGTAAGTTTTACTCCGCATCTTCTTCCATTAATCAGGGGGATATTCACATCAATATACTGTAAGATAAAAGAATTGCCGGAGAGTAGCAACACAGAGGAGAAAATATTCGGTCTGTTTGAAAAATTCTGTGACGGGCTTCCTTTTGTTAAATTCACCGGCAGAGAAATACCCCGGCTTAAAGATGTGATAGGAACTAACATGTGCCTTATAAGCTTTAATTTTGATAAAAGGACAAATACTCTTAAAATTTTTAGTGCGATAGATAATCTTTTAAAGGGGGCAGCAGGGCAGGCTGTACAAAATATGAATATAATGATGGGGCTTAATGAAAGAGAAGGATTGGATTTTAACGGGATATCATCTTAAATGCCTAAAGGTGGGTTAAGGATATGATTAAAAGTAAAGTTAGCAAAAACGAAGATTTTAATATAATTAAAAAAGGAACCATAACTACGGTACCGGGCGTATATGCATCTGCCTTGCACTGTGGAATAAAGAATTCAAAAAAACCGGATATATGTATAATTTATATCCCCGGGGGCAGTAACTGTAGCGGCATATTTACTACTAACAGGTTTCTTGCAGCACCTGCAATAGTTACAAAAGAACAGCTTGTAAAAAGCAGAAATATAAAAGCAATTGTCGTTAATAGCGGAATTGCCAACGCATGTACCGGCAAAGAAGGCTATATTAATTCAAAGAGGACGATTGATATTGCGGCCGGGTATCTAAACATCAGCAGCGAGAATATAATTGTGGCATCAACAGGGGTTATTGGGAAACAGTTACCAATGGACAGGATAGAATATGGTATAAAACAGTGCGTTCCCGGGCTTAGCACCGGTGATGGCCATAGCGCTGCGGAAGCAATACTTACCACTGATACGGTAACAAAAGAAATAGCAGTGTCTACTGGAATTAAAGGAGATAAAGAAATAATAATCGGGGGCATAGCGAAGGGTTCGGGAATGATAGAACCCAATATGGCAACACTTCTAACTTTTATAGCTACCGATGCAGGGGTTTCGGAAGACTTACTTGATGAACTCCTGCATGAGGAAGCCGAGAGCAGTTTCAATAGTATAACTATTGACGGCTGCCAGAGTACAAACGATATGGTGGTAGTCCTGGCAAACTCCCGGAGCGGTATTTTTATAAAAGATAAGAGGAATAAGTATTATAAAAAATTTAGAGATGCTTTTTCTTTTGTAATGAAGGACCTTGCAAAAAAAATAGTTATGGATGGTGAGGGAGCTACCAAGCTTATAAAAATAAAAATCATAAATTCAAAGGACATAAAAAGTGCAAAAAAGTTAGCGCTAAAAGTTGCGAACTCAAATCTATTCAAATCTGCAATGTTCGGGCAGGACCTTAACTGGGGAAGAATAAATGCAGCCCTCGGGTCAGCAGATTGTATTTTTGATCCCGATAAAGTTGATATATATATTGAAGATGTCCTGATTGTAAGAAATGGCATGGGTATAGATTTTGATAAAGTTAAAACTAAAAGTATTATGAAAGAAAAAGAAATAAATTTTACTATTGATTTAAATTACGGAGGTAAGGATTTTGAAGTATTGACCGCAGATCTTTCGTTTAATTATATAAAGATAAATGGTTTATATCATACATAGTTTATAACCTGAAAAATTTTTAATAGTTGATTTTAAAAGAAGGCAGAAAATGAAAAATAATGGAGAAACAGACATGAATATTATGAGTAAGAAGGAGAATATATATTATTCAGAGAAAGCAGAGGTACTGCTGGAGTCGCTGCCCTATATTAAAGAGTATTTTGATAAAGTAGTGGTGATAAAAATAGGCGGAAGCATGATGGAAGATAATGAAATACTGGAAAGTGCCCTCAATGATTTAATTCTTATGAAATATGTAGGAATAAAAGTGGTAATAATTCACGGTGGCGGCAAACAGATAAGTGATATGTCGGAGCAAAGGGGAATAAAAACGGAGTTTGTGGATGGCCTGAGAGTAACAGGAAAAGATTCTATTGATGTTGTGAAGATGGTATTAATTGGTGATATAAACACGAAAATAGTGTCTTTTCTTAATAAACACGGAGATATAGCTGTAGGGGTATCGGGTAACGATGCCGGTTTTATAAGATGTACAAGGAAAGAATATAAAAAAGATGGCAGGGATATTGACCTGGGGTTTGTAGGTGAAATTGTTAGCATTAATTCTGAATTTTTAAATAATATTTTAAATAATGGCTATATTCCTGTAATCGCTACCATGGGTTCTGACCTGGAGGGCAATATATATAATATAAATGCCGATACTTGTGCTGCCAGAATTGCCATCTCTCTAAATGCAAGAAAAATGATATTGCTTACCGACGTTGATGGGATAATGAAAGACAGTCATGCAGGAGGGCATTTAATATCAAAATTAACTATAGAGCAGAGCCTTGCTCTTATAAAATCAGGTAAAATCAGTTCGGGGATGATACCAAAAGTAAAGGCCTGTGTAGATGCGCTGGAAAATGGTGCAGAAAGAACTCATATATTAAACGGCACCAGAAAGCATTCTGTGCTTATAGAAATATTTACTGATAGAGGTATCGGTACAATGATAACAGGTAAAGAAGTCGGGGAGGTATGATGATAATCGAAAAGAATGATGAAATATTCAATCAGGGAAAAGAATATTTAATGCAAACATATAGCAGGCTTCCTGTAGTGTTTGAAAGAGCAAGGATGCAGTATCTCTGGGATGTTGAGGGGAACAAGTATCTGGACTTTATAGCAGGTTACGGGTGTTTGAATGTAGGGCACACCAATAAATATGTTATAAATGCGTTAAAAAAACAGATAGTTAAAATAATACAGTCATCAAACCTATATTATAATAAACCGCAGGTTTTGCTGGCTAAAAAATTATGTGAGGTGTCTGGATTTGGCGAGAAAGTTTTTTTTGCGAACAGTGGAACGGAATCAATTGAGGGTGCCATCAAACTGGCAAGGAAATATTCTACAGATAATTATGACCAGTCAAGATATGAGATAATTACTTTCAAGAGGGCTTTTCACGGAAGGACCCTGGGAGCGCTTGCTGCTACGGCCCAGGAAGAGAAACAAAAATTGTATGAGCCGTTACTTGCCGGATTTAAATATGCAGAATTAAACGATATTGAATCCGTAGAGGCTCTAATAAATAAAAATACCTGTGCCATTATGCTCGAGCCCGTTCAGGGCGAGGGTGGCGTTTATCCGGCAGATAAAGATTTTTTGATAAATTTAAGAAAAATGTGTATTGAGAAAAACCTGTTGCTTATTCTGGATGAAATACAGACAGGATTTGGAAGAACAGGAGATATATTTGCCTATAAGAATGCCGGCATTTATCCTGATATCCTGGTAGTTGCAAAAAGCCTTGGCGGCGGAATGCCTATCGGGGCAATAATAACTGTAGATAAAATAGCTGAAAGTTTTGGGCCCGGTACGCATGGTTCCACCTTTGGTGGAAATGCCGCATCCTGCGCAGCTGGACTGGCGGTAATTAATTACATAGTTGATAATAAACTAAGCGAGAGAGCTAAAAGATTGGGTAAATATCTTACAGAAAAATTGATAAGGATAAAGAAGAAATACGCGGTTGTAAAAGAAATACGAGGCATGGGCCTCATGATCGGGATGGAATTTAATGAGCCGGTAGCGGAAAAACTGGTTTTAGATGCCCTGGAAGAAAAGCTGATTATAAATAGAGTATCACCCAGTACTTTAAGGTTTCTTCCATCCCTGATAATAACCAGAAGAAACATAGATACACTTATCAGCTGGTTGGATAAAGAGATAAAGGAGCTATAAGATGAAGAAAGATTTTTTAACACTAAAGGATTATTCTGAAGGTGAAATTAAATATATGCTGGATCTCTCGGAGAAAATTAAGAAAAATGGTGAAAAATACAGTAATTTTTTAAAAGGAAAGAATATAGCCCTGTTGTTTGATAAACATTCTACCAGGACCAGATTATCTTTTGAAGCTGGGATAAATCAGCTCGGTGGTAATTGTATTGTTCTTGATGCAAAAACACTGCAGCTGGGCAGGGGAGAATCCTATGAAGATACAGCAAAAGTTTTTTCATTGTATATTGATGGTGTAATTATAAGGACATTCAGGCAGGAAACTTTAGAAATTTTTGCCGGATATGGGAACATACCGGTAATAAACGGACTTACTGATACATACCATCCATGCCAGGTTCTGGCGGATATATTAACTTTAAAAGAAAATGGGTTGTTAAATAAGAAAGTTAAATTTACCTATATTGGCGATAGCAATAATGTGACCAATAGCCTTATTGTAGGATTTTCAAAACTTGGAATTGATATAACTATCGGGTGTCCTGAAAAATATTCACCGCCTGAAGAGATAATTGAATATGCAGCAAGCCAGGGGAATGGCAGCAGGGTCAGGGTTATAAATGACCCCGTAGATGCAGTAAGGGATGCTGATGTTATATACACAGATGTATGGTTAAGTATGGGCCAGGAAGAAAATAAGCCGAAATTTAATGAACTAAAAAAATACCAGGTAAACTACAATTTACTTAAACATGCAAAAAAAGATGTAAAAATAATGCACTGCCTGCCGGCACACAGGGAGCAGGAAATTAAAACAGAAATCCTTGATAGCGAAAATTCTATTATTTTACAGCAGGCCGCCAATCGCATGCATGCCCAGAAGGGGTTGCTTGTATATCTGTATGAAAATTAATATTTTGTCCAGTGTGTAAAATACCGGATATTTAAAATGGCATTATATTGATAATATTAGATGTAAATAAAAAATGATTAGAGCAAAAAGACTTAATATAATAAAAGAAATAATAAATAACGGGGAAATATCGTCCCAGAATGAACTGATGGAGGAGCTAAAAAAAAGAGGATACAGCGTAACCCAATCAACAATTTCAAGGGATTTAGACTATTTAAGGGTGGTAAAGATAAGGAATTATATGCAGAAAGAGTATTATGCTATAGAAAATAGAGCATATGAGGGTAAGGGTTTTGATCCTGAGAAATTAAAGTCAAAATTCAGGCAGAGCGTTACATCAGTTAAAAAAGCCGGCAGTATAATAGTGATTAAAACTTTTCCGGGAGAAGCACAGGGGACTGCCGCAATAATAGATGGCATGAATTTTATGGAAATCCTGGGGACGGTAGCAGGTGACGATACAATAATCTGTGTTTTAGACAGTTTAAAGAATGCAGAGAAAATACTGGGGATGATGAAGTCACAATTTTAAGTTAAGATAGATGTGATTAAGTGTTTTAAATTATGGTATTATTAAAATTGACCTTACAATGAATGAAAGGATTAAAAAATGACCGATAAAGTAGTGTTAGCATACTCGGGGGGACTTGATACTTCAATTTCTATAAAATGGATTAAAGAAAAATATAATATGGATGTGATAGCAGTACTGGTGGATTGTGGTCAACCGGGTGATTTAAAAAAAGCTTATCAAAAAGCGCTTGATATTGGAGCCTGTAAATCAGTATTAATTGATGCTAAAAAAGAGTTCGTAGATGATTTTATCATACCTTCAATAAAAGCCAATTTAAAATATGAAAAAAAATATCCCCTGGCTACTGCACTTGCAAGGCCCCTGATAGTAAAAAAATTGGTTTATACAGCAAAAAAAGAAGGTGCCATTGCTATAGCGCACGGTTGCACTGCAAAGGGTAATGACCAGGTACGTTTTGATGTCGGAATCAGAAGTCTGGAACCAGGTTTTAAAATAATAGCCCCGCTGAGGGAATGGGGCCTATCAAGAGAAGAAGCAATAAAATATGCCGCAAAATATAATATTAAAATACCGGTGACCGGCAAAAGTCCTTACAGCATTGATGAAAACCTGTGGGGTAGGAGTATAGAATGCGGAGTACTTGAGGACCCCTGGATTGAACCGCCGGAAGATATTTACCAGTGGACAAAAGTAACCCGGGATAAAAATGAATCTGAATACCTTGAACTCGGATTTTCAAATGGAAATCCGGTCTCTCTTAACGGTAAAAATATATCTGCTGAATCAATTATAAAGAAATTAAACAGCATAGCAGGGTCTTACGGAATCGGAAGAATAGATATGGTTGAAAACAGACTGGTTGGAATAAAGTCAAGAGAAATTTATGAATCGCCTGCAGCTGAAATTATGATAGAAGCACACAGGCAGCTGGAATCATTAATACTGGACAGGGAACTGGCACATTATAAATTTAATCTGGAAGAGAAACTGTCAGAGATTGTGTATTATGGGTACTGGTTCACACCGCTAAGAAAATGCATCGGGTCTTTTATAGAGGAAAGCCAGAAGTATGTTACCGGCATAGTTAAAATCAAACTGGAGAATAAAAGCTTCAGTACCGTAGGAAGAAAATCTAATTACTCAATATATGATGTAAGTCTTGCGACATACGATAAAAAAGATAAGTTTGAACACAAACACTCGGAGAGTTTCATTAAACTGTGGGGTTATCCCTATGAAATACTGGGCAAAAAAGGAAGAATTGATGAAAAATAAAATATGGAAGGGCATGATAGAGAAAAATACTGACAGGGATGTAGAAAGCTTTGCCTCTTCAATAGAAGTAGATAAAAATCTTTATATTTACGATATTACAGGTACGGCAGCCCATGTCCTGGGTCTGTATAAAATTGGAATTATAAGTAAAAATGAGCTGGGAAAAATTCTCCCCGGACTAAAAAAAATAAAGATAAGTTTAGAAACGGGGAAAATTGACACTGCCTCTCATGAAGATGTCCACAGTCTTGTTGAAAATGAACTGTCCGGTATGATTGGAGATGCTGCAATGAAGATTCATACCGGGAGGAGCAGAAATGACCAGATAGTCCTGGATGAAAAATTGTTTTTCAAAAACATTATAATAAATATTTTAACCAATATATTGAAGTTACAGGAAAATATTTTAAAATCCGCCCATAATACAATTGATATTGTAATCCCTGCCTATACACACCTGCAGGTTGCTCAACCGGTGTTGCTTTCACATTACCTGATGTCATTTTTTTATAAATTTGACAGGGATATCAAAAATCTATTCTTTAATTTTGAAACCCATGATTTCCTTCCGCTGGGTGCTGCGGCCTGTACCGGTAGTGGCTATAAATTAGACAGAAAATTATTAAAAGAGTTGCTTAAATTTAAGAACCTTGAACCGAACAGTATGGATACCGTAGGGAACAGGGATTTTATCATAGATTTTATCTTTTCATGCACAAAAATAATGCTGCACCTGAGCAGATTCTGTGAGGATTTAATAATATATAACAGTAAAGAATTTTCTTTTATTGAGATAGACGAGTCTTTCTGCACCGGGAGCAGTATCATGCCGCAGAAAAAAAATCCCGATGTTCTTGAGCTAATAAGAGGTAAAAGCGCAGTGGTTACGGGTAATCTCTTACAATTAATGATGGTCCTTAAGGGGCTTCCATCAACTTATAACAGTGATCTTCAGGAGGATAAAAAGATTTTATTCAGTGCATACAATGAAACTATATCAAGTATATACATATTCTCTAAATTAATTGAAAATGTAAAATTTAATAAATTGAAGATAAAAGATTCACTGGAAAAGAGTTTTATGGAAGCCACAGATATGGCAGATTATCTGGTAAAAAAAGGTGAAAGTTTCAGGAAAGCCCATCACATCGTGGGGAATATAATAAGGTACTGTGTGAATAAAAAAATACCTTTTAAGGATATTAAGCTGGAAGAATTGAAAAAATATTCAACCTATTTTGAGAATGATGTGTTTAATTATACGAATATTGATTCATGTCTGTCACATAAAGAAGTGGATTGTGGTACGGAGAAAACCCGGGTAATCTCAAGTATGGATTCCGCTAAGGAAAAAATAACCGATTATAAAAATAAATTAGAAGCTCTCTCTAAAAGAATACCTTCATTTGAAGAAATAATGAGACGTGCCAGCATATAGATGGACCGTATACCGATAAGAAAATCATTTTCCCTCCAGATTTTTTAAAATGGATAAGAATAATAAAAAGTTAGAACTAACTGTACCGGCAGGTGGAATGGAGCAGCTGGTAGCAGCGGTAAATGCCGGAGCGGATTCGGTGTACCTGGGTTATAAAAAATTTGGGGCAAGAGCGTATGCGGATAATTTTGATTTAAATCAATTGAGAAGGGCAGTTAATTTTGCCCATGGTCACAATGTAAAGGTATATCTTGCCCTGAATACACTTATAAAGGATGGTGAAATAGGAGAAGTAATAGAATTCCTGGAGCAGTATACAAAAATATGTAACGATGGGATTATTATTCAGGATTTTTGCGTTTATAAGATAATCAAGGACCTTTTTAGGAACATGCCGTTACATGCAAGTACCCAGCTTAATCTTCATAATACATACTCATTAAAGATGGTAAACAGCATGGGATTTAAAAGAGTTGTCCTGGCACGTGAAATGACCATAGAAGAGATTAAAAATTTATGTAAAGAAGAGCTGGTAAAAATAGAAATGTTTGTTCATGGCTCTCAGTGCTACTCATATTCAGGTAGCTGCTATTTTAGCTCATTTATCGGTGGTAGAAGCGGGAACAGGGGCAGATGCACACAGCCCTGCAGGATGAAATATAAATTGTTAGAGGAAACAAAACTAACAGGAAAATATGTTCCTTTAAAGGGCAGCTATTTATTGAGCAAGAATGATTTATGCCTTCTGGAATTTTTACCGGAGATAGCAGAAGCGGGAGTAAGCGCATTAAAAATAGAAGGCAGAATGAAACCTCCCGAATATGTTGGAATAGTTACAAAAATATACAGAAAATATATTGATATGTATTATAAAAATCCGGTTGATTATAGAGTTGATGTTAATGATATTTATAAACTTACACAGGTATTTTCAAGAGAACTGGGGCAGGGTTATATAAAGAATAAATATCCATCTGATATTGTATCCATAAATAAATCAGGGAGTATGGGTAATTTTCTTGGTAGAGTATATAAGGTGGAATATGAAAATATAAAAAGTAAAAAAATAAAGAATATTTACATTAAAAGTAGGTGGGAAATAAATAATGGCGACATCATCGAGATCTGGACCAAACGGGGTAATAGCAGAATAAAAGTAAAAGATTTAGAATTAATAGATAGCAATAAAATGAATAAATATAGATATAAAATTGGACTGGATGGTTTAAAGAATATTCTGGAGAAAGACAGGGTATTTAAATATTTTGATAATAAGATTAACCGGGAAGCATGGGACCTATTTAAATACGGTGTGGATAAAAATATTCTGACGGAAAATGAAACAATGAAAAATAATACTACAGTAGATAAAAATATAAAATTAACCTACCTGAAGAATTTTTTTAATAATTGCCGGGATATTAATGAATCTGAGAACAGAATAAATTTAAAAGCAAGAGTGTATGACCATTCATTTTTAGAATGTTCAATTAAAAGCGGGATAAAAGAGATAATTTACAGTAATTTCAGCCAGTTAACCGATGCTGAAGGGCTGGATAAAAAAACTATGGAGTTATTAAAAAGAAATAATGAGACCAGAGAAAATGTAATATGCGTGGATACCCCGCAGATACTATATGATGATGATTTTTCAATTTTTGGAAATAATATATTAAAGCTTCTTGACAGAGGAATCAATAATTTCAGGATATCAAATCCCGGGGTGCTGGAGTTTCTGATGGAGCTAAATAAGGATAGAGGTTACAATATAAATATCCATACAGGTTGTAATTTTAATATATTTAATACTCCATCAATATTTTTTTTAGATGATTTTGTCAGAAATTATTTAGTATTTAAAGATATAGAACTTTCACCGGAACTTAACCTGAAGGAAATTTACAGAATAATTTTAAATGTGAATTCAAAAAAATCTGATTATAAGAATAAATTAAAATTTTCAATTTTTGGCCACGGCTCTATCCAGATTATGAATTCACGGTATAAACTCAAATTTATTACAGGTAAAGAAAATAAAAGTAGATTTTATATAGAAGATATAAAAGGTTACAGGTTCCCGGTTTCCTCGGATTATAATCAGAATATGATGATTTTTAATTCAAAAAAAATATGTACCTTATTTGACCTTGATAAAATAACCGTAAGCGGTATAAATAAACTTATTATAGACAGCAGGTTCTATTCCCTTAAAGATTTCAGCAAGATATTGAGAAATTACAGAGAAGCATTAGATATAATTCATTTTAAAGGAGTTAATAAATATAAGAGGTTTACCTCTTATTTAAAAAACGATACTCTCTTTTCTAATTATTCAAGGGGCCATCTTTTCAGGGGGGTAGAATAGATTAAATGGACTGAGGATTTCTAGCGGACTTAGGAGAATAATATTTTTATTCAATTTCAATGGTGACCGTGGAACCATATTCCAGATATTCCCCGCCTGATGGGATTTGATTGATAACTTCGCCTTCTTCAGTGGAATCAGGAGATGTTTCAACAATGAATTCTAATTCTTTCAGGATGGCTATGGCATCAGATTTTATCATTCCTATAACATCAGGGACTTCAATACCCATACTTATTTTAATTATTATTTCCTGAGTTTTATCATAAATAGTGCCGCTTACCGGCGTCTGGGAGAATACCAGGTCTATTTTTTCTTTGCTCTCTTCATACAATATGGTGATGTTTTCAAAACCCGCTTTATTTAATGCTTTTACCGCATCTTTTCCGGTAAGTCCTGATACATCGGGTATTTCTGATTGAGGATTCTCACCTTTGCTAACATAAAGAATTACTGCAGTTGATTTCGGGACCATTGAATCAGGAACGGGACTCTGACTTATAACAAAATCCTCAGCTGTGGTATCATTATATTCATATTCTATGCTGGTAATTATAAGCTCCAGGTCTTCTATGATTTCAAGTGCGTCACTTAAATTCATTCCGGTAAAGTCGGGCATGCTGAAGGTTTTTTTACCCTTGCTTATATAAAGAGTTATGCTTAATTTTTCTCCTTCGAGAGACTCCAGAATGGAACCCGCTTCAGGATTCTGGTTGAAAACAATATCTTTATTATAAACATCGTTAAAGTCATGGATTTTTTCAACTACAAAGTATAATTCTTCAAATAAGCTTTTTGCTTCTTCTGTATTCAGTCCCGTAACATCGGGAACTTCAACCTTGTTGTGTATATTACAAATTTCTGTTGGTTGTTCTCCCTCAATGAATATTTTCCATTCTATGGTTTCTTCCGGACACCAGAAGGAGGGAAGAAGGTTGGATTCGGTACAGACCTCGATATCAATCAGCTCCCTGTCCGGTTTTTTAAAATCTGAAACAGGCAATTCTTCATTTGCAGCATACATAAATTCTCTCCATATATCTGCAGGATAAGTTCCTCCAACAACCACCCTGCCATTTATAGATTCCATTGTTTTGTTTGAATCGGAGTAACCCATCCATACTACGGTAACAAGATCGGGAGTGTAACCTGCAAACCAGGCATCATTGTAATCACTTGTTGTACCGGTTTTTCCAGCAGCGGGTCTTCCTATATTAGCCCCGGTACCGGTTCCCTGTTCTATGACTTTCTTTAAAATATGCGTAATATAATAAGCTTCCGAACTTTCAAGGATTTTCTTATTTGATTCATTCTCATCGAGATTATATTCATATATTATATTGCCCAGCGAGTCTTCGATTTTTAATATACAGACAGGCTGATTGTAAAAACCGCCTGAAGCAAGAGTGGAAAAAATTTTACTTACATCAAGGGGAGTTATTCCTGTTTCAAGGCCGCCCAGACCGATTGCCGGGTTGCTTCCAATATCGTATATTTCCATCTGATTGCATAATTTCTCAACATTTTCTGCACCAACTTTCATTATTAGCTGGGCATATACTACATTAACAGAATGTATGGTCGCATCTATAACTGACATTTTATCAGTGTCAAATTTTTGATTACCATAATTATCAACATTCCATTCAGGACCTTCTTCCATATCAATAGTGATAGGACCATTGGGATTGAATGTATTATTTGGTGAAATATGCTGTCTTATTGATTCTATTAAAACCGGAACTTTAAACACAGAACCGGGAAGTCTTTTACCCTGAATCGCTATATTAAATTTGGAAGTATTATAATCTTTTCCTCCTATAAGGGAATAGACATAACCATTATCGGGGTCTACAGAAACTATTGCACAGGAAGGGCCGGTATCTTCAGAAAGAACTTTTTTTATTGCATCCTCTGCCTTTTCCTGTAAGTCAATATCAAGAGTGGTGTAGATTCTAAGACCGCCTTTAAAAACATCATAATCTGTAAATTTCTGGTCATATAGAGTCCGTTTTACATAATCAATGAAATATGGAGCAATCCTTGATTCAGGCTGGCTGGATATGGCCGGTGAATCAGTATTTATCTCTATAGGATCGGAAAGAGCATCAAGATATTCGTCGGTGCTTATCAATTGTTGTTCATACATTAACTGAAGGACAAGGTCCCTTCTTAGCTTTGCTTTTTCTATATCATTAAATGGTGAATAAACTTCAGGAGCTCTTACCAGACCCGCAAGCAGCGCAGACTGGGATAGGTTAAGTTCAATGGCATCTATTCCGAAATATATTTCTGCAGCTTTTTCTATCCCATAAGCCCCGGAGCCAAAGTTTATAGTATTAAGATACATCTCAAGAATTTTATTTTTGGTATAATTTCTTTCAAGCTGTATGGCGATTAAAGCTTCGTTAATTTTCCTGCGAAATGTTTTTTCCGGGGTGAAATATATATTTTTTACGTATTGCTGGGTAATAGTGCTTGCTCCCTGTGCCCATTCCCCGGCTCTTAAATCTGCAATAAAGGCACCAATAATTCTTACGTAATCTACTCCCTGATGTTCAAAAAATCTTTTATCTTCTATTGCCACAATAGCATCTTTAATATAGTCAGACATATCTTCAAATGGTATAATTTCTCTATTTTCCCCGGCATGGAATTCCGTTATTAATCTGCCATTAATATCAAAGACTTTGGAAGTCTGGGCTACTGGAGAGGGTGTAAGTTCTTCAAGAGTAGGGAGTGTGCCAATATAATAAAAGCCTATCAATGCGCCAATTAATATTATAAATGAAATTATAATTATCGCAGTTATTAAAAAGGCCTTAAGGCAGCCGCGTAGTTTTTTTTGTCTGGCATTCATAATAATTTTTGATATTGATAAATAATAAAGTTTTTATAACATAATTTTATTACGGTTTAGAGAATTTTATATAAAATTTTACCAAATAACAATATAACTAAAAACATAAATAAAAATGGTTCAGATATTGTAAAGGTTTTGGATTTAGATTTAGATCAGATTGTTCCACTAATTCTATAAATAGACATGAAGATAAATATTATGTTAATATTTAATCTAATTTTCTAATTATAAATTACTGGGCGGAAGAACAGTATGGAAAAGAATTTAAAAAAACAGATAGACGTAATAACATCAGGTGCTGAGGACATACTGGTAAAAGACGAACTGGAACCGTTAATCAGAAAATCAATAATCGAAAATAATCCTCTAAAGGTTAAGGTCGGGCTGGACCCCACTGCACCCGATATTCATCTCGGCCATACAGTAGTTTTAAATAAGTTACGCCAGTTTCAGAACCTCGGGCATAAGGCCATTTTAATTATAGGTGATTACACGGCAAGAATAGGGGACCCCTCCGGAAGGTCTACCCTTAGACCAAAATTATCAGGTGATGAGATAGAAAAAAATGCAAAAACATATACGGAACAGGCATTTAAAATTCTTATTCCAGAGAAAACAGAAATAGTAAAAAATTCGAAGTGGCTCCATAATCTGAAATTTGACGATATCCTTAATCTTACTTCCAGGTTCACTGTTGCCAGGATGCTTGAAAGGGAGGATTTTAAAAATAGATATAAAAATAATTCTCCCATAGCTATTATGGAATTCCTTTATCCAATAATGCAGGCCTATGATTCAGTTGCCATAAAAGCAGATGTTGAGCTGGGCGGGACCGACCAGAGATTTAATCTGTTAATGGGAAGGGAGCTTCAAAAGGAATTTGGACAGAAACAGCAGATTGCCATAACCATGCCGATTTTAGTTGGAACCGATGGAATTGATAAAATGAGTAAAAGCCTGGGAAACTATATTGGAGTGTACGAACCTGCGGAAGAAATTTTTGGTAAAATAATGTCAATTCCGGATAGCGTTTTGATTGATTATTTCAGGCTTCTTACTACAATAGAGCCACAACAGCTAACAGAGATAGAGAATGATATAAAAGAAGACAGATTAAATCCTTCACTGGCAAAAAGAAGACTGGCAAAAGTAATAATAGAGAATCTCTATAACGGAACAGCAGCTATAAAAGCGGAGGAAAATTTTGATTTGATATTTAAGAAGAAAAAAGTGCCGGAAAAAATTGAAGAATTTATTATTGACGCGAATGATCTGGAAGGTAACAAAATAAGCGTTGTAAAATTATTAAATGATTCCGGCCTGTCATCTTCTAATAGTGAAGCCAGGAGATTGATAGCCCAGGGTGGAGTAAAAATTGGCAATGAAAAAATAAAGGATGTAAGCCTTGAGCTTAATTTGACCGAATTAAATAATAAAGTTATACAGAAAGGAAAAAGGTATTTCAGGAAAATAGTGGTAAAAAATTAAATATTAATGGATATTTTATAAACTGTTGCATAATTTAAATGTTAGATGATCTAATTTTGCACTCTCTTTATTTTTTATTTTTCTTTGCTTCTTCCAGTATCTCAACAGTCCATCTGGCAGCGTTTCCGCATACAGATGTGCAGCCCCAGTCATGTCCTCCTGCCAGCTCAAATTTTTCTTTTTCATCTTTATCCAGTAAATAAAAAGGTCTTCCATACAATTTCCTGTGTATCAGATTGCATGTAATGGTCCCGTATTTTTCAATGAATTTATCATGTAGCTTTTTAACCAGTGGCTTTAGTATTCTGTTCTTTTTTGAACCTCTCAGGTCATCAGGATCAACGCCTATGTCGTAAGTATTTCTTCCAAACTCCAGTCCGAAGAAAAATGCTCCAGCAAGATATGCACCGCACATTCCGTCTCCCTGGTCTGCTCCACCGCCTCCAAATCCGCTTAAGACTTTAAAAAAATCATTATTATCAATGTTGTAAACATCAAGCAATGCTTTGATGGTGGCCTGGGAGCAAACGCCCCATTCATTTTCGTATTTATAGGCAAGGTCATAAGCTTTTGGTGCTTTTGTTTTAGACATATTTAGACTCCTGGTATAATAAGATAATAAATTTTATTAATAAAAAGTTTTTAAGTAACCTTAATTTAGTTATCTCTGGAAATTATATTTAAAAATACGTTAATATCCAGGGGATTGCAAGTGGAATTTTTAATTTTTAATTTCATTTTTAATATTTCTAAACTCATAAATATATCTAATAGCAGTCTGTGGAATAGAATAAAATCTTATATGCTGGAAGCCCAGTGTTTAAAAATAGAAAGTTCACCGGTTTATCTTGATAGAAAGCGTGGTACTTGCAGCTTGCGGACAAAACAATATAGGATTTAAAAAGGCAGCCTTAAGTATTGATATAATCTGGGCCATACATATAATCTACTGGCTGATTTAGTGGATTAATTTTTTAAAATAATTATTTTTTGGCTCATATTATTAAAAAGATTTTTTATTTTACTAAGAATTATGGTAATACTAATCTTTTAAAAAAACATTCTTTAGTTTACACTGTAAATGTCTTTAAGTTGGAAATTGCAATACAATAGAAAGGGGCCATTAAATAATGGTAAAAAAATTAAAGTCAATTTTTGAGTGCAGAGAGGATATGTTAAAATTTAAAGAAATTCCGGTGTGCAGTTACAAAAAAGATATTAATGAAGAAATAAAACAGGGGGGTTTAACCAGACAAAGGGCTATAAATCTGCTTGAGCAAATGCATACAATCAGGGCCCTGGAAGATATGCTGGTGCAGATAAAGTTTGGTTTATATAAACCACTTCCCAAGTTCTCTTATGTTGGGCCAACCCATCTTTCAATAGGCCAGGAAGCAACTTCTGTTGGTTCAATATCTGCCGTTTCTCCTTATGATTATATAACGAGCTCACATAGAGGACATGGTGACGCAATTACCAGGAGCTTTAATGTAATAAAGGCAATGGATAATAAAGATCTGGTAGAGCTTTTGAAAAAAAGGAAGAAATACCTGGATGCTATTGAAGAGAAATTCAGTGAAGATGATTCTAGGGAAGTAATGGAAGAAAAAGCAATAAAAATACATATCTACAGAATGATTGCCGAACTTTTTGGAAGAAAGGACGGATATTGCAGGGGAGTTGGAGGCGGCATGCATATTGCTGACTTTGAAATGGGCCATTTAGGTGCAAATGCCATAGTGGGAGGTCATGTCCCGATAGCAGTTGGTGCTGCAATGTCTTTAAGATACAGGGATAAAGATAAAATGGTTTTATGCCTGGCGGGGGACGGGGCTTTTAGCAACGGAGTTGTTCTGGAGTCACTAAACCTGGCATCAATGGCGCAGTTTAAAAATGGTCTTATGAGCAAAAAAGCCGGGGTTCCCGTAATATTCGGAATAGTAAATAATCAGTATGCTATGTCAGGAGAGGAGAAGGGTGAAATTACAGGTGTTGATTTTCTGTCACGCAGAGCAGCAGGTTTTGACCTGGATATCATGCATGCTGAAGTAATTGACGGCATGAATGTTCTGGCAGTAGCTGATGCTGTTAAAAGGGCGAAGGAAATAATCAGTAAAGGAAAGGGCCCGGTACTGTTAGAATTTATGACATACAGGTATAAAGGCCACAGCCTTTCTGACCCTCTGACATATCGTGACCGGGAAGAAGTTAAAAAATGGTCAAAAAGGGATGCTATAGCAACTTTTGAAGAAAAACTTTTGGAAGCAGAATTCCCTAAAAATCAGGGAGGAAAAATAACAAGAAATGAAATGGATTCCTTAAATAAAAAAGTACACGATAGAAATGAAGCCATGTCCGTTTTTGCGTCAAATGCTCCATTCCCGGAAGAAGATAGTCTAATGTTGCATCTTTTTTCTTCAAAAGACGGAAATGATGTGCCGGAAGAGTTTTCAAAACCAGAGCTGGCGTCATCATCTCTACCGAAATATAAACGAAATGAAGATGGTCAGATAAATGCACGTATTGCAATAAGGGAAGCTTTAATAGAAGAGCTTGCAAGGGACAGCAGAGTAATTTTATTTGGGGAGGATGTTGCGGACTATGGAGGCGCTTTTGGAGTTACAAACGACCTCCTGAAAACTTTTGGAAGGGATAGGGTATTTAATACCTCCATATCTGAAGCGGCAATGGTAGGAAATGCGGTAGGCATGGCTATGACAGGTTTAAGACCTGTAGTAGAAATAATGTATAATGACTTTATAATGCAGGCTTTAGGGCAGATTGGAAACCAGGCTGCAAAGTGGAGTTATATGTCAGGCGGGCAGATAAGCATACCAATAGTTATAAGAACAACTATTGGAGGGGGGAAAGGATATGCCGGGCAGCACTCCCAATCACTGGAAGCTCTGGTTACCCATATACCGGGGTTAAAAGTAGTGGCCCCTGCATCTCCTTATGACGCTAAAGGTCTTTTAAAGTCAGCCATAAGGGACAGTAACCCTGTTGTTTTTTTTGAGCAACAGCTTATCTATAACAGCTACGGTGTTGTACCTGAAGAAGAATATTTAATTCCTATAGGAAAAGCAAAAGTGCTCAAAGAAGGAAGTGATGTTACCATTATATGCTGGTCATATATGGTAGAGCAGTCCATACAGGCAGCAGAGTTGCTTGAAGAAAACGGGATATCAGCAGAAGTCATAGATATCAGGTCACTTATACCACTGGATATAGATACAATAACCACATCAGTTAAAAAAACCGGTAAAGCGGTAATAACATCTCAGGAAGTTTCACAGGGCGGATTCATGTCGGAAATAGCGACTCAAATTCAGGAAAATGTATTTGATTATCTGGATGCACCTATTCAGAGACTGGGTGCTCCTAATTGTATTCCACCATCATCCCAGAATTTAGAGAAGCTATTCCTTCCGGATTCTGCAAAGCTGGTAGAAATTATAAAGAAAAATTTTTAATAATAAGTTAATAGTGATATTATTTTAATTTTAGAAGATAAAAAAATTAAAATTTTCTAATATATAATTTTTATAATTTTAATATAATATATTAGTTGAACTTTAAAGATTAAAATAAATTACGGGAGGATAAAGTATGCATGAGGTAATTATGCCCAAGTTGGGGCTTACCATGGAGTCAGGAGTTATCGAGAAATGGCATAAAAAAGAAGGAGATAAGGTTGAAAAGGGAGATGTACTTTTTGAAGTAATGACCGATAAGGTAACAGTTGAAGTAGAAGCTTATGACTCAGGATATCTTAAAAAGATATTAACAAAAGAAGGGGAAGAGGTTCCTGTAACAGAGGTAGTTGCATATATAGGTGAAAAAGAAGAAAAGTTACCTGAAGATATTGAGAAAAAAGTAAAACCGGGTCAGGAAAAAGAAAAAGTTGCCGCTGGTGAAGGAGAAAAAAAGGAAGTTGGGGGCAAACCGGTAGAAGATAAAAGGGACAAAGAAAAACCTAAATCTACTGGAGGAAAAATAAAGATATCGCCACTTGCGAGGAAAATCGCAGAGGAAATGAATATAGATATAAGTGAAATAGGAGAGGGCTCCGGCCCCGGAGGAAGAATAATAAAGGAAGATATCTTGAAATATTCAGAGAGCAAAGGGGAACAGGCTGAAAAGAAAACCACGGAAAAAGAGCCAGAAGCAACTGTTTCCGAAATAAAGATAAAATCTGCCAATCCTCTTAAGGGTATGAGAAAAATAATTGCCGAGAGGATGAGTTATTCAAAAACTAATATCCCTCACATTGTTATAAATTCATTGGCTGATACTACAGAGTTTATCAGGTTAAGGGAAATGATTAAAGATAAAATAATTGCTAATTATGGAGTAAAGATAACTTATACAGATATCCTGCTTAAAATATGTGCAGTTGCATTAAGAGAAAATATAGAAGTAAATTCAACGCTGAATGATGAAAAATATATTATTTACGAAGATGTGAATGTTGGTATGGCTGTCTCTGTGGAAGGAGGCCTTATTGTACCGACTATTTTCAATTGTGATAAACTCGGAATACTTGAAATTGCAAAAAAGAGAGTAGAACTTCTGGATAAAGTAAGAAATGAGAAATTAAAACCGGACGAAATAAAAAACGGGACTTTTACTTTAACCAATATGGGTATGTTTGGGGTAAGGTCTTTTTCAGCTATAATTAATCCTCCACAGGCAGCTATTCTGGCAGTAGGGGAAATTTATAATGCACCGGCAATAGTCAACGAAAAAGTTGAAAATCGTTCATTTATGAATCTGTCATTGTCATGCGACCACAGGATAATAGACGGAGCGCTGGGAGCAAGATTTTTACAGAGGGTGGTTGAATTAGTAGAAAACCCGGAGATGCTTGCCATATAAAAGAATATAAAAAACACTTATGATTTATATTATTTAATATTGATTATAATTAAATCAGGGTCTAATTGTTTTTTTCCGTAAAGTTAGATATTTATGGTGGATACAGGATATTCAAATATCTTATTGAAGTTTAGAAGTATGCTCTGTTTTACATCATTGATGCCGACATCCTCTTCGGTCAGATTATTAATTGAGATCTGGGGATAATTTTTAAGACCGCACGGTATAATATTATCAAAATAGGCGGGGTCAACATTTACATTCAGGGAAAAGCCGTGCATGGTAATCCATCTTTTAACTCTGATTCCAATTGATGCTATCTTATTATTGTTAACAAAAACGCCCCTGTGTTTCTGGACCCTTTTACCCCTGATCCCGTATTTTTTAAGTAATTCAATTATTACCTGTTCAAGATTGTAAACATAAAGAGTTATATCTTTTTTAAAGTAGGCTAAATTAAGTATCGGATAGCCGACAAGCTGGCCCGGTCCATGGAATGTTATATCACCGCCTCTGTTAGAATTGATTAATTCTATACCCTGATTATTTAATTCTGCTTCGTCTACCAGCAAATTTTCAGTAATACCATTGTTCCCGGTGGTTATAACAGGTGTGTGCTCAAGAAGCAGTATTATGCCTATACCGTTTAAATCTTTGACCTTATTAAAAAAATAAAGTTGAAGCTTATAGGCATCGGCATATTCCATAATACCTGGATCCATAAACAATATTTTTTGGTTTATGTCTTTTAATGATTTTTTCTTACCTGATTCCAGGGTTTCAATAATTTTATCAGAAATATCCGGGCCCGATATTTTTTTATTATCCGATGTCATATTTTGATTGAGATTTTAAAAAATTTTTACTTTTTTATTTTATTAAATTTTCTTTTAGATTAGTTATTTTATAATATTTTTTTTAAAATTGATAATTTTATAATTTGAGAATAACCGGCAAAAGACGTTTAATTTATGTTGACTTAAAACAGCGCTATAGTTAAAATAAATACAATTAATATTTTATAAAAATTGATTTATAAATTAATTTGCACGGTAAATCATAATATTTTAGGTATATTATTAGCGATAAAATTATAATTTAATGAAAAAAAGCAATTACGGTATTTTTTTAAAAAATTTATATATTATTTTATTTGCTAATGATATTTATATAGAGAAAATAAAAAGGGGGTTATTTTAACACCTTATTTTATAATGAAAAATAGTTATATCTATTACTTGAAGCATGAAAGTGCAATTTTGTATTCAGTATAAATTTCAATAGATAAACTGGTTTATTTTAGAAGTAGCAAGTTAATTTATAAGTCGGGTAACAACTCGGCTTTTTTATTTGGAAGGAAGGATTGGAAAAATGGAATTATTAATAAGGATAGCAGCTCTGGGAATTACAGTCATACTGGGGTTTTTTATAGGCTTCTTTTTTAGAAAATACATTATAGATTCAAAGCTAAGTTCAGCAGAGCAAAAGGCAAATCTATTGCTTAGCAATGCAAAAAAGGAAGCGGCAACCCTGAAAAAAGAGATAATGCTGGAAGGAAAGGAAGAAATACAGAACTTAAAAATACAGGCAGAAGATGAACTAAAAAAACACGAATTTGAACTTAAAAAAAGAGAAGATAGATTATTGAGCAGGGAAGATTCCATTGAGAAGAAAGCTCATTATCTCGAGAAGAAGGAGCAGGGATTAAGTCAGATAAAAGATGAATTTGCAGCCAAAAATAAGAAACTGGAGGATGCACTGAATAAAGAAATATTAAGACTTGAAGCTATTGCCGAATTGACCAGAGATGAAGCAAAGGCGATTCTTATGAAAAAGATTGAGGATGAAGCGAAATATGAATCGGCTAAAGAAATAAGAAGCATAGAAGCCAGATTGAAAGAAGAATCAGATACCCTTGCAAAGAAAATAATCTCACAGGCAATTCAGAGATGTGCCCTCGACCATGTGAGTGAATCTACAGTATCGGTGGTTAATTTACCCAATGATGAGATGAAAGGAAGAATAATAGGAAGAGAAGGCAGGAATATAAGAGTTTTTGAAAATCTAACCGGTATCAATATAATTGTTGATGATACTCCTGAAGCTGTGATACTTTCTTCATTTGATCCTGTAAGGAGGGAAATTGCAAGAGTAACACTTGAAAATCTTATAATGGATGGAAGAATCCATCCGGCTAAAATTGAAGAAATTTATGAAAAAGCAAGTAAAATCGTAAATAACGAGATAAAAGCTGAAGGGGAGCAGGCAGTTTTTGATACAGGAATATCTGAATTAAACCCGGGACTGGTAAAAGTACTTGGAAGGTTAAAGTACAGGACAAGCTATGGCCAAAATGTTCTGATGCATTCAAAAGAAGTGGCTTATATCGCTGGAATTATTGCTTCTGAACTTGGAACAAATATTAAAAAAGCAAAAAGGACAGGACTTTTACATGATATTGGAAAGGCACTTACCCATGACATAGAAGGCTCACATGCAATAATTGGTGCTGAACTTGCGAAAAGGTTGGGCGAGGATGAGGAAATCTGTCATGCGATAAAAGCACATCATAATGAAGTTGAAGCCAACACGATACTTGATGTAATTATACAGGCAGCTGACCAGATATCCGGTGGACGACCGGGTGCAAGAAGAGAAACGCTGGAAAGTTATGTTAAAAGGCTTGAAAGCCTTGAAAAAATTGCAACGGAGTTTAAAGGTATAGAAAAGGCATACGCTATACAGGCAGGCAGAGAGATAAGAGTAATGGTTAAACCTGAAGAAATCAATGAAGAAATGTCAGTTGTTCTTGCAAGGGATATTGCAAGAGAAATAGAAAAAGAAATGGAGTATCCGGGGCAGATTAAGGTGACAGTTATAAGAGAAAGCAGAGCAATAGATTATGCAAAATAGTTCTGATTTAAAACAGTTTCTGTCTGAACTGAATATAAAGAATTCACTCAATATTGAAGAAGATCTTGGTGATGGTTATGTAAGGTTAAAGATATCTGAAGCTGAGAGAAGGCAGGCCCTGCAGGATATAAATTGTGTGGAGGACATAATACTGGAACTCCTCAGAAATAGCAGGGACTCTGGAAGTAAGAATATTTTTATTGGAACAAAAAAAATTGAGGATAAGAGAAGAAAAATATATTTTATAGATGATGGTTGTGGAATACCTCCCAATCTTCAAAATCTTATTTTTCAGTCAAGGGTAACTTCAAAACTGGAAAATGCCATAAAAGATTCTTACGGATTTCATGGAAGGGGAATGGCACTTTTTTCAATTAAATTAAATGTAAACGACATAAAAATAGTTTTTTCCGATAAATCAAAAGGGGCATCTTTTTATCTTGATGTGGATCTTCTAAAGGTTCCCGAGAAAAAGGACCAGTCTATTATGCCCAGGGTAATAAAGATAGATGGGGATTTAAACATTATAGGCGGTGTGAACAATATAATAAAAACGATAATTGAATTTCAGCTGCAGGCAAAGCATATTAATTTCTATTACGGCACGCCCTCGCAGATTTTAATTACTATGAGAAAAATTATGGAAAAAAATGTCAATTATAAAACCTATCCTAAATTTGATAAATGGGAAAAATTATCAAGTTTTATCAAAAAAAATGATATAAAGGTGACCTTTATTCCGGCACTTACTGATAACTATAATATTATGGAAATTATTGCTCAAAAAATTTTTAATATGGATATATCGCAAAGAGGTATACAGAGAATAATCTATAATGAGATTAAAGAACTTGAACCGGTAAGGCTGGATGATATAAGTGTTCCAGTAGAGGAAAAAAATGAAAATGATGAGGAGAGACTGGATAAGAAACCGGAAAAAAAATTAATTCTTTATGATGAATCAAAATTGGCGGGAAGGTTTAAAGACGAAGAAATAAGATGTATAATTGATACACTCAGGAATAAGATTGAAGAATTAGGTAGAAAGTATTTTATTACTGTCTGCGATAATATAGAGTATAAGAAAGTAAATAATATTATAAAGTTGTCAATTAAACTAAAGCAAAAAGAATAATAAATAAAATAGCAAATAAATAATATGGAAAATAATATTAAAGTGCTCAAGGTCTCTACAAAATCCAAGCCTAATTCAGTAGCAGGTGCTATAGCAGGAATGATAAGAAGCAGTAACAGGGTCAAAATTCAGACCATAGGAGCAGGCGCACTAAACCAGGCTATAAAAGGAATAGCTATAGCCAGGGGATTTATAGCTCCAACCGGTCAGGAATTAATATGTATCCCGTACTTTAAAGATATTGAAGTTAATGGAGAGATAAAAACTGCTATTGTACTTACTGTTGAATCCAGATAATCTGTTAATTATCTTCATTAAACAAACCTTTTTAAGTTTAATTATATCATTTATCAATTAGTGATATTTATAATTATGAAAGCATATATAGAAACATACGGGTGCCAGATGAATGAAAGTGATTCTGAAAGAATCCTTTATCTTCTGGAAGAAGCGGGTTATAAAGAAACCAGCGATATTGAAGGTGCTGATATTATAGTAATAAACACATGTACCGTAAGAGAGAAGGCAAAAAATAAATTATATGGACATTTAGGTAATTTAAAAAGGCTAAAAAGTAAAAATAAAGATGTATTAATTTGCGTGGCAGGATGTGCTGCACAGGATTTAAAGGATAAGATTATAAAAGATTTTCCTTTTGTTGATATTGTTTTTGGTACCCATAACATAAATGAGCTTCCTGAATTAGTAAAGAAGAGGATTTCATCCGGGAAAAGCATATGTTCTATAAAAGATAATGGTTTTGACTCTGGTATTTTTAAAGTTAAAAGGCGTCAGAACTTTAAAGCTTATGTACCCATAATAGTTGGCTGTGATAATTATTGTTCATTTTGTATAGTTCCAAGGGTGAGGGGAAGGGAGAGATCTGTAGAACAGAAAGAAATTATAAAATATATCCGTGAACTTGTAGGACAGGGAGTTATTGAAGTAACACTGCTCGGGCAGAATGTAAACTCATATGGAAAGAATCTTAAGGAAAAGTCTAATTTCCCGATATTATTGGAGAAGGTGTCGGATATAGAAGGATTAAAAAGGATAAGGTTTATGACCTCAAATCCAAAAGATTTCTCTGAAGACATTGTCAGGGTTATAAAGAACAGGGATAACGTTGCAAAACATATCCATTTACCGTTTCAATCAGGCTCCAATAAGGTATTGAAAGATATGAATAGAAAATATACTCGTGAAGATTATCTTAAAATCATTGATAATATAAGAACAGAAATCTCTGACTGTTTTATAACTACAGATATAATAGTGGGATTTCCCGGGGAAGAAAGAAAAGATTTCCTTGAAACTCTGGGCCTTGTTAAAAAGGTCAGGTTCGAAAGGGCATTTACATTTATATATTCACCAAGAAGCGGAACAAGAGCAGCAAAGATGAAAGATTATATACCGATGGAAGAAAAGAAAAAATGGTTTAATGAACTGGTTGAAGTACAGAATGAAATTTCTTATGAAGCCAACAAAAAATTTATTGGTAAGGAGTTTGTAGTTATGGTTGAAGGTTATAGCGCAAAAAGTGACCTCCTGGTGGAAGGAAGAATGGAGAATAACTCAATAGTAAATTTTAAGGGCAGTGGTTCACTTATTGGAAAAATGATCCCGGTTAAGATAACTGAAGCAAAAACATTCTACCTTATGGGAGAAGTATCCATAAAATAATGAAAGATGTAATTATGAAAAGTTCAGAAGAAGAAATCATAAATATAGAACAAGCGTATGGAAGAAATATAAAAACTTTCTTAAAGAAAAACGCAATAGACATAAAAAAAATATCCGATGAGCTTATAAATTTAAAAAAGGTTCTGGTTATATGTGGCCCTACCTGTACAGGTAAAAGTAAAATTGGAATAATCCTGGCAAAATTGCTGGATACAGATATTATATCTATGGACTCAATGCAGGTTTACAGGTATATGGACACGGGTACCGATAAGTATGACACCGGCAGGTATCAAATAGTGCAATATATGACCGATATTTTTGACCCGGATAAGAATTTAAGCGTAGTGGAATTCAAGAATTTATGTGATGAAATAATAAAGGAAAAATTTTTTAATCAATCAAAAATACCGCTTCTCGTGGGCGGCTCGGGTTTATATATCAGGAGTGTTATAAATGGCATAGATAGGGTTCCTGATGAGGATATAAAAATAAGAAGTAGACTAAAAGAAGAAATAAAAAAATATGGAACATTGAAATATTATTTAAAATTAAAAGAATTGGACGGTGAATATGCGGAAAAGATAAGCGAAAATGACCTTAGAAGAATAGTAAGGGCACTTGAAGTTCATGAGGTAACAGGGCTACCTTTTTCAAGTTTTCAGAAGTCATGGAAGAATAAAAATTATTCTTATAATGCTATACTTATAGGAATGAAAATGGGAAGGGAAACCCTGTACAGGCGGATTGAGGAAAGGGTTGACAACATGTTTGAAAAGGGCCTGGTAGAGGAAGTAAAAATGCTCATAAACAAGGGATACGGTGAGTGCAGAAGCGTTTCCCGGGCAGTCGGGTATAAAGAAGTAGTAAAGTATATAAAAGGTGAGATAGCACTGGAGGATTGCATTTCGGAAGTTAAAAAAAATACCAGGAGACTGGCAAAAAAGCAGATAACCTGGTTTAAATCAGAACCAAAAATTAATTGGATAAGAGCAGATAATTATGATAACATCTTTAGTTTAATTAGTTATATTTTTAAAATAATTAACAAAAAATTAAAAAATGAAGAATATTGAATTTTCAAAATTAAATGGCCAGGGTAATGATTTTATATTAATAGATGCTACCGTAGAAAATATAAATCTTTCAAAGGAACAGGTTATTGAGATGTGTGATAGAAATTTTGGAATTGGAGCAGATGGAATCATAATAGTCAGGCCATCCGGAACATCTGATTTAAAGATGGATTACTATAACAGGGACGGTTCAATTTCCGAAATGTGTGGAAACGGCATAAGATGTATGGCCGAGTTTGCTTACCAGAGAAACCTGGTTAAAAAAGGAAATATAGATATAGAGACACTATCGGGAGTAAAGAGAATTTTTATGGAGATAAAAGATAAAAAAGTTGAGAATATAAAAGTTAATATGGGCATTCCTGAATTTGATCCCGGTAAAATACCTGTAGATATAAAAAACATGAATGAAATTATTAAATACAGGGTAAATATAGATTCTAAAGATTTTGTCATAAACTGCGTTTCAATAGGGAACCCTCATTGTGTTATATTTCTTGATGACGAACACGAATCACTTAAATATTTTCCTCTGGGAAAATGGGGACCTGCTCTGGAGAATT
Organism: uncultured Actinomycetota bacterium; assembly: GCA_964601205.1. GTDB lineage: Bacteria > Actinomycetota > Humimicrobiia > Humimicrobiales > Humimicrobiaceae > JAQVEM01. Next base: position 107,487 of record CAZRML010000007.1, read on the forward strand.
ATTATATTTTCCCTGAAAAAATAAATGTAGAATTTGTTAATGTTAAAAGTTCGGGTGAGTTAGATATGAGAGTATGGGAAAGAGGAGTGGGGGAGACGCTTGCCTGTGGAACAGGAGCATGTGCAGCTGGAGTTTGTGCTGTTAAGTTAAATAAGGTAAATAGAAATAATAATATAATAATTAATCTTCCGGGCGGAAAATTGAATGTTTTATGGGATGAAAGGGATTTAAGTGTTTATCTGGAAGGAAAAGTAAGTTATAAATTTGATGGAAAGTATTATTTCTGATAGAGATATTAATATTTTTTTATTCTTATAATAAAATTATAATAATTATGCAAAGGAATAAAATGGATTTTGAAGAATCTGAAAGATTAAAATCTTTGCCGCCCTATCTATTTGCGGAAATTGATAAAGTGATAAATAAGAAAAGGACCGAAGGATTTGATATAATAAATCTCGGGATAGGTGACCCGGATATACCAACTCCACCGGAAATTATTGAGGTGTTATGCAGGGAAGCGAATAACCCTGAGAACCATAGATATCCTTCAAGTTATGGTCTAAAGTTTTTCAAAGAAGCAGTAGCACGTTTCTACTATAAAAGATTTAATGTAGATATTGATCCGGATAAAGAAGTTATACCCCTTATGGGTTCAAAAGAAGGAATATCTTCTATTGCATATACATATATAAATCCAGGGGATCGTGTAATTATAACAGACCCGTCATATCTGGTTTATAAAATAGGTTCGATTTTTGCAGGGGGAAAACCATATACCCTTCCACTTAAAGAGGAAGAAAACTTCCTCTTTGATGTAGATAAAATTGATAGAGAGATAGCAGAAAAAGCTAAAATTTTATATTTTAATTACCCCAATAATCCAACATCAGCTACATGTGATACTGACTTTTTTAATAAAATAGCTTTATTCGCAGAAAAAAATAATATAATTATCTGTCATGATAACGCATATTCTGATACATACAGCGATGGGAATAAACCTGCGAGTTTCTTAAATGCGTATAACTCAAAAAATGTAGGCATAGAGTTAAATTCACTTTCCAAAACTTTTAATATGACAGGGTGGAGAATTGGATATGCCGTAGGCAGCAGTGAAATAATAGGAAGTATCGGCAAATATAAGACAAATGTTGACTCCGGTGTTTTTAATGCAATTCAATATGCAGCTGCAAAAGCACTTGAAATTTATGATAAATACAATGATAGGATAAACGAGGTTTATGACAACCGGAGAAGAATGGTAAAGAAAGTGTTTGATGATACAGGAATTGATTATTACAACTCAAATGCTACTATATACGTGTGGGCCAGGGTTCCTGAAGGCTACTCGTCAGGTTCATTTTCCAGAATGCTTCTGGAAAAGGCCAATGTTGTTATAACGCCGGGCAATGAGTTCGGAGAATACGGAGAAGGTTATTTCAGGGTTTCACTTACCATAAGCGACAGCAGACTGGAAGAAGCCCTTAAAAGAGTAAAAAATATCCTGTAACTTATGAAAAAATTAAAAAATATAATCTGTTAAATCTATTTATGACAAAAGAGAAAGTATTATTAATTTTCACCAGTTTAAATAATTTTAAAAAGATAGCCCCAAAAAAGAATGCAGAATCAGAATCAATAAAAGAAAACATAGAAGAGCTAAAAAATCTTGCAGTCAGTGCAGGTGCGGTGGTTAAAGATATTTTATTCTGCAGGCTGGATAAGCCCAATCCGAAATATTTAATAGGAGAGGGAAAACTGGGTGAGGCTAAAAACATAGTAGATAATAATGAAATTGAGCTTGTTATTTTTGATGATGAAATAACTCCAACCCAGCAGAGGAATCTACAGATTAAGCTTGATACCAAAGTTCTTGACAGGACGGCACTTATACTGGATATTTTTGCGCAGAGAGCTCACAGCAGCGAAGGTAAATTGCAGGTAGAGCTGGCACAACTGAATTATCTTCTTCCGAGGTTAACAGGAAGAGGTGTGGAGTTATCAAGATTGGGCGGAGGAATTGGGACAAGAGGACCCGGTGAAACAAAGCTGGAAGTTGATAGAAGGAAAATTAGAAAAAGGATAAGCAAGCTGGAGAAAAAAATACAAAAGGTAGATATCCAGAGAAATGTGCAGAGGAAAAAAAGGGAAGAAAAAAATGTTTTTAAAATAGCGCTGGTAGGATATACAAATAGTGGTAAAACAACACTTCTCAACCTGATTACTGATGCTGACGGATATGTAGAAAATCGTCTATTTTCTACACTTGATTCTATTACAAAAAGGTTAAAAATATACCCTGGTTCTGAAATTTTAATTTCTGATACTGTAGGGTTTATAGAAAAGTTACCCCACCAGCTGGTAGCTTCATTTAAGTCCACGCTTGAAGAAGTAAAAAGGTCAAATCTTTTGCTGCTGGTTGTTGATATAAGTAAACCTGATTTTGAAAATAATATATTAAGTGTAAAGAAAGTACTAAAGGAAATTAACGCAGGGGATAAGCCGATAATGCTTGTTTTTAACAAAATTGACAGGGTCAAACCGGAAAAAATAAATAATGTAAGGATTAAGTACAAAGAATCAGTTTTTATTTCTGCTTTAAAAGGAGTTGGTTTTTCTGAGTTCTATACAAGAATAAGAGAAGTGATTAAAAGAAATTATATAAATATAGATGTAAAAGTTCCTTACAGTGAAAATAAAATTATTTCGTTTATTTATAATAACTGTCATGTTCTAAAACGCAGGGATTTAGAAGATTGCGTCATATTTAATATAAATTCAAGTTCAAAAAATTTTTCTTTGCTTTCAGAATATATATTAAGAGAGAAGGGGAGCAGGAAAGCAAAAGCAGTTTAAAAATTTAAAAATATTTTCTTATTACGCCTATTACTTTTCCAAGTATTTTCACATCATTTACTACTATGGGCTCCATATAATCATTTTCTGGTATTAATTTTATATTTTTATCAGTTTTAAAAAATCTTTTTACTGTTGCCTCATCATCAAGAAGAGCCACTATTATCTCACCATTTATTGCGCTGTCCTGTTTTCTTACAATAATATAATCCCTGTCCAGTATCCCGGCGTTAACCATGCTGTCACCTCTTACATGAAGAATAAAAACCTCCTTTTTCCCTTTTACGAAATCAGACGTAAGAGGGAAATAATCATCAATGTTCTCTTCTGCCAGAATTGGCCTGCCGGCTGATATCTTACCCACAACGGGTACATAGACCATATTATTTAAACCTGTTCCTTCAGTTTCATTTTCATAACCGGTTAAAATAGAAATTGCACGTGGTTTTGAGTGGCTCCTTTTTATGTATCCTTTTTCTTCAAGTTTTTTTAGGTGCGAGTGGACAGTGGCTGATGAACTCAGATGAACAGCTCCGGCTATCTCTCTTACGGATGGGGGATAACCGGATTCTTTTATTTTCTTATTAATAAATTTTAGAATCTCTTCCTGCCTTGAGCTTATATTTTCATCCATAATTTATTAGATGTTTAATATTTTTTAATAGTTTGATTATAACAGAAATGTTTATACAAGACAAACACAGGTTCGCTTTAAATCTTTATATATCCTTAAAAATTTATCCATCAGGCTTTGATTTTTTCGATACTAAAAAATTCAAATAAAATTATTACTGATTAAACATCTTCCTTTTTTATCCAGGTCATCATTTTCCTGAGTTCTTTTCCTACTTTCTCTATAAGGTGGTTTTCTTCTCTTTTTTTGATTGCATTATATACGGGCCTGCCGGCTTGATTTTCAAGTATCCACTCCCTTGCGAAAGAACCATCCTGTATATCACTGAGTATTTTTTTCATATTTCTTCTGGTTTCTTCGGTTATTATTTCTTTTCCCTTTACTATATCCCCATATTCAGCTGTATCACTTATTGAATACCTCATCCAGGATATGCCGCCCTCATATATTAAATCAACTATCAATTTTAATTCACTTAATACCTCAAAATATGCTATCTCGGGCTGGTATCCTGCTTCAACAAGTGTATCAAAGCCTGACCTTATAAGTTCAGTAGTACCGCCACATAAAACTGCCTGTTCACCGAAAAGGTCTGTCTCGGTTTCCTCCTTAAAAGTAGTTGTGATTATACCTACTCTTCCTGCACCGAGAGCCTTTGAGTATGCGAGACAATAATCTTTAGCCTTTTTTGAATAATCCTGATAAACTGCAATAATTACCGGGACCCCGCTGTTTTTTTCATACATCCTTCTTACAATATGGCCCGGACCTTTGGGCGCGATCATTATAACATCAATATCCTGGCGGGGGATAATCTGGTTAAAATGGATATTAAAGCCATGGGCGAATGCGAGTATATTACCTCTCTCAAGATTTGGCTCTATATATTTATAATAAATTTCCTTTTGTGAGGTATCGGGTACAAGGAGCATTACCATATCTGCTATTTTGGAAGCCTCATCAGTAGTGTAAACTTCAAATCCTTTTTCTCTGGCAAGGTCCCAGGATTTTCTTCCTTTAACTGCACCGACAATAACATCCATACCACTGTCTCTAAGATTCTGTGCATGTGCATGACCCTGGCTTCCATAACCGATTATGGCTATTTTTTTGCCCTTCAGGATACTCATATCGATATCTCTGTCATAATGTATTTCTGCCATTTTTCCTCCTATTTTGTTATATAAAAGCTGTTTTGAGCCTTTTAATGATTTTAATATTTATTCTAACAAATAATGTAAAAAAAAGTTATAAAAAATTTCAATCAAAAAAAGATATTTTTTTTATTTCTATTGACACAAACAAGTGTTCGTAGTAATATTAACAAAGCGAACATGTGTTTGTTATTTATCTTTTATTTTTTGTTTATTTAAGAATTTTTTAATAGAGAGAAGGGGTAATAATTAAAGATGGTAACTTCAAAAATAAACACAAAAAATATATTTCTTTATACTTTAATAGCGATTGTAGCACTTCTGGTACTGGCAGCTTTATATTTTAACAGCTATAAGTTTTTCGGGGAAGAAACACTCAGATACACAAGAGTAAATATTGATAAGGAGACTAACATCTATGAGCTTGCCAGCAAATATGCCGATAACGGTAATAAAGCAAAATTTGTAAGTGAAACAAAGAGGATAAATGATATAAGCTCCGGTGAATTTATTCCAGGAAATTCAACTTTAATTATTCCTATTATTGAATCAGAATAGTATAATTTACTAACACCTTAATTTTGAAGAATAAACTTAATTTATTTTTAATCTATCAGTCGTGCATCTATTTTTTAAAACATATATAATATGGTAACTTTAAAGATAAAATTACTGGACGAATCTATTCCTATACCCGGATATTCTCATAAAGGTGACGCTGGCATTGACTTATACAGCGCTATTGACTGTGAATTAAAGCCCTTTGAGAGGAAAAAAATTCCCACAGGAATAAAGGTTTCAATACCATATGGCTATGCAGGGTTTGTCCAGCCGAGGTCAGGAATTGCTTTAAAAAATGGTATAGGACTGGTTAATTCACCCGGACTTATTGATTCAGGATACAGGGGTGAAATATGTGCTATTTTGATAAACTATGACCCTCATGACAGTTTTTTTATTAAAAAAGGGGATAAAATATGCCAGATGGTTATAAAAAAAATAGAAAATGTGAAAATTGATATAGTTGATAAACTTGATGATAGCGAAAGGGGAGACCTGGGATTTGGAAGCAGTGATAAATAAATCATTTATAGTTATTTTTAGTGATATTATTAAATAATTATTTAAGTTCCGATAATATACATTATGTAAACTTTTAAATACTTAAACATTTTTACTATAAAATTCCGGTATTAAAAGAATTATTTATAATTTATAAAATAATTACCTATTTTAAATTTTTGAAAAAAAACCACGAATTTAAATAAAAAAAATGTAAGTATTTAATTTTGCATTTTTCTAATTATTTTAGCGGGAGCTCCTGCAGCCATACAGTTATCAGGAATAGAGTTTAATACAAGTGAATGTGCTCCAATAGTAGAATTATTACCTATATTTAATGGGCCGAGAACGGTTACATTGGTATAAAGAATAACATTATTGCCAATTAAAGGATAGCCGGGTTTCCCGTGATGGAAAATAGAATGTCCGAGTCCTCCAATTACGACATTGGAAAAAATACTTACATTGTCCCCTATTTTGACTCCCCTTCCAATAATAACTCCTGAAGGATGCCATAATTTACATCCAGAGCCAATTTCTGCACCAGGGTCTATTTCAGCCCCGTTAAGGAAAAAATTTATTCTGCTAAAAATTTCGGCAGGCAATCTTAACCTGATTTTGTAGAGAATATGGTAGAATCTATAAAATAATAAAGCCTGGACACCTGGTTTTACCAGTAATATTCTTATTGCACCCCAGAAAGTGGGTTTTCCTTTGATAGTGCCATATTTACTGAAAAGTTGCCTTATATCTCCTCTTAAACTACCGTCTTTACTTCTTTTTGTATTTTTCTCGTCTGTTTTTTTAATATCTTTACTGCTTTTCATCTATATTATATATTAAATTAACTGTCTTGCTTTAAAGATACGTCTGCTTGAAGATTAAATTTAAAAATGATTTATATAAATTATTTAAACTGTAGCTTTTAATTATGTTCTATTTTATCTGTACTTTTTATTAAAATTTATATAAACGGATAATTTACCTGTTTAAATATTTGAATAATAAGCTATGGTAATCTTTTTTGTAAAATAATTTTACATTAACTTCTGGATACAACTGCCTTAATTTTTTTATCTTGTAATTTTTCCTGGTTACAAGTTTTTGGTTTAGAGTCGTAAGTTCTATATAAAGATTAATATCCGGTAGATAAAAATCGGGAGTAAAACTTGTATCCGGATTGCCTTCTTCATCAACTTCCAGTATAAATGTTCTCGGCTCGTATTCCCATTTGATTTTATAGAAATCAAGGATTTTACTGAACTCTTTCTCACTTTTATGCGCAAATTTAATATTTTTATTTTTAATATAATTAGTGTTTACTTTTTCCTTTGTTTTTAATAAGTTTTTGCCCATAAAATCTTAATTTACCTCCTTTTTTATATTTTACTTAATAATAAGTATTAATAACTCATATATTTTTCGTCTATCCCCGCTCCCCTGCTATTATCACCGTAAAAATATTTTTCAATGTCTCCATTTAAATCTGAGTAAACTTTTCCCAGTGCTATCCCAAAAACTCCCTGGCCGCTTTTAAGTGTATCTATTATTTCCCTGTCAGAATTGCACGCATAAACAGTATTTCCATCGGATATCAGGGTTAATTTTAAAAAGCTGTCGCTATCACTATTATTATCGTATTCGTCCAGGTATTTTTTTGTTTTTCGTAGCTTCTGAAGACTTATACCGGCTTCTATTAGCCTTTTTATAATTTTTAACTTGATTAAATCGTTAAAACTATACATTCTTCTACTTCCATAACCCCCTGCTTCGTTAACAGACGGCTTTATAAAATCAGTGCGGTCATAATAGTCAAGTTGTTTGTATGTGAAGCCTATAATATTGCATACTTCTGAGGAGCTATATATTCTTTTTATTACATCTTTATACATGTTAATTTTTTATTGAATATATTTACTACATAAATTTTCTTATTTACCTTCTTATAATTCTAATTACATCCCTGTAATTACACTAGTGTAATTTTAAAATTTATGCAAGATAAAGTCAATATGCAACATGTGGATGTATTTATTATGGATAAGCGGGGGTTTTATTCTTCTTTATTAAAATCGTCAGGGTTTACATGATTGAGAAATTCCTTAAATTTCTTCACTTCATCGTCAATTGATTGTATCTCGAGCCCACCTGATTCAAGAACATGCTCTGCTACGAAAATATCGCATTTAGTCCTGACCGCGGTAGCAATAGCATCCGATGGCCTTGAATCCACTCTTATAACTTTACTCTCCGTGTTTTTTATATTTATTATGGCATAAAATGTATTATTTCTTATATCGGTTATTTCTATGTTGTCAACACTTATGTTTAAGTTGTTAATAATATTGATAATAAGGTCATGGGTCATAGGTCTGGGTGTTTTTATGTTTGACATTTCAAGAGCTATAGCAGAAGCTTCGTAGGGACCTATCCATATAGGAAGATACCTGTTGCCTTTTTCTTCCTTCAAGAGAAGGATTGGTTTCTGGGAAGGTACTTCTATCCTTACTCCTTCAAGCTTCATTTTTATTAAATTAGATTTTTTTTCTTTGCTCATGTTAATGATGGTTTTATATTTCTTTTTTTATTACTGATACAATCCAAAGCAATAAATCTAAATCTTATCCTTATATATTATATTATAAGCTGCAAATTTAAAATACTTTATGAAATGTTTATGTAAATAAATTCTAAAAAAGGAAGGATTCAGATGCTTGAACTGTTTTTTAAAGATTCTATATCTTTCTTAACCGTATCTAATTTTAATTCATATATTGACTTTAAATTCCTGAATTTTTGTTTATAATCAAGACCATAACCAACTATGTATTTCTCCCCTATTCTAAAACCTGCATATTTTATATCTATATCGGCTATTCTTCTTATATCTCTATTCAGCAGTGCACATATCTCAATACTCCCGGGATACCTTGATTTTAAGTTTCTTAATAAATAACTTATTGTTAAACCGGTATCAATAATATCTTCCACAATTAATACATCTCTACCTTCTATGGATTCGTCAAGGTCTTTGGTGATTCTGACCACACCTGTAGATTTATCATTAAAACCGTATGAAGATATACTCATAAAATCTATACTGAGGGGAAGGTCAATTTCCTTGATTAAATCCGACAGAAATATAGCTCCCCCTCTTAAAATACTCACCAGCAGTAAATCCCTGTATTTGTAATCTATGGTAATTTGTTTTCCCAGTTCATAGATTCTATTTTTTATATCTTCGCTGGTAAATAATTCTTTTCCTATAATATTATTTTTTAGAAGTTCTTTTTCGATATTTTCACTCAAAGTATAATTTTATAATTAATTTTAATAGTTTAACCTGCCGGTGTCCTGTATAATTGATACCCATGTTGAGCCCCTATTAAACAGGGCCGGTTTTCCTTCACTATCTTTATACTCAAATGGTTCAAAAATTGAGCTTCTCTCCCAGGTTCCTTGTGTTACTATTCCATCAAAGAAGAAGAATGCCTTTCCCGCATCTTTTGTTCCTGTAGTTCTTACCACCATATGGCCATACTGGTCAATAGGTCCCTCTATATCTGTTATCATAACTATAACATTATTAACTGTAATCTGGCTCCCTGTTTCATAATCAGTATGAGGATAGCCTGCTATATATTTCTGGTAGTTATTATTTGCTATGTCATATTTAAAATCGACTCTAAAATTTTCATAAGAAAAATCAATTGTTATATCTGAAATATTTCCTCTTTCTGATTCAGATGCATCAATTTTAAATCTTAAAGGAGATTGCCCCCCTTCGAGAGAATATCCAAACTCTGATGCATCTTCTTTTAACATTGGGGTTGACATAAAAGCAGTGTGCTCTGTAATATCACTTCTGCTGTAATCTCTCCACCCAGAGCCTGTATATGGAACATAAGCATCGCTATTTCCATCAAGAACATCCATATCCATTGTATTTATAGATTCATAAGCCTCCGGGTAAGTTCCCCAGAATACATATACAGGGTCAAAACTTCTGGCTATCTCGGCATAATAGATTCTCGCACTTCTTACAGGACCGACTATTTCAGCGTCATGTGAAGAATAAACAGCTACATATCTTGTTACCCCACCTTCATCCACAACTTCGTAAACAATATCAGCATAAATAAGTCCCGATTGTGGCCTTGAATCCGGACTATTTTCAACCATTATAGCCAGAGGCCTGTTGTTCTTCACTGTTTCTGAAATTTCAAGTCCGCTCAGAATATTGATATTACCGGTCACCTCTTTTTCGGTAGTATTATACTCTTCTTCTATTGGTTCCTCCTGTTCTTCTTCCGTTACTTCTTCCTGCTCTTCCGGGATGACAGTCTGTTCCCCGGTTTCGGCTTTACACCCGGTAAAAATTACAAATGAAGTAATGGTTGTAATCAGGATTACAGCCACTGTTATTAATCGAAAATTATCTAAACTGTTCTTTTTTAAAACCAATTTTATTTACCTCCGACTTTTTTATATAACCCTTTTTGATAATAAATTTTTAACTATTATAATTATAAATATTAAAAAATAAAATACTATTAAGAATATTATTGTAATTATAGTCTTTCTGTTGTCCGGATTGGATAATTCCTGATAAATATAATCGCCCGATATATCTTCATTTGAGACCAGGTTAATTTCTTCAAATTTCTTATCATTGATAAAGACAGTCATTGCACCTAGAACATCATTTTTTTTAATGGGTACAGTTATATTTCCACTTATACTATTTTTAAAATCTACTTTATCGCTATTTATGTTTAAAAGATATACTCTATCGGTTTCCGGGTAAAGGTTTATATCAATGCTTGTGGGTTTATCTGTAATTATTGATATAAAAGGGGTTTTTGAGTCAACAACTTTGGTATATTCTAAATTATTGTAGGCCCAGCTTAATAATTTTAAGACATCATTATCTCTCTGTTCCACAGTCTCGCTGTTTAAAACCACTGTTATAAGATTCAGGTCATCTTTATCTGAATAAATTGCCACACAGAAACCTGCATTATTCGTGTAACCGGTTTTAATACCCTTTATATAATCATTTTTAAGAAGAGTATTTGTATTGGTAATTTCAATTTCTTCGTTATTTTTTTTAATGGTATCTTCTCTGGTGCTTACTATCTCGCGGAAAAGATCATTATCCATACAGTATGAGGCTATCCTTGCCAGGTCAAGGGCTGTTGACCTGTGATACGGGAATGTATCATCCAGACCGTTTGTATTTTCAAATGTTGAGTTAAATGCACCAATATCCCTGGCTTTAATATTCATCAAACTAACAAAATCTTCCGTATTTTCCGATACATATTCTGCCAGGGCTATTATAGCGTTGTTGTGGGAACTTATAAGCGAAGCTCTAAGCAAGTCCATCAGACTTATAGTGTTCCCGGTCTTAAATGCAAACGGAGAATGATTTCTGCCAGAAGCATTTTTTGATATGCTGGTAATTTCGTCAAAGTCCTCAATATTTTCAATCGCAATGATTGAAGATAGCATTTTGGTCAGACTGGCAGGGTATAAGCTGCGGGAAGAATTCTTTTCCCATAATATATCACCTGTATCATAGTTAATAACAACTGCTGACTCAGCATTAATATGTATTTCAGTATCATAAGCTGCACTATCCGGATTACAGTAAATTTCAGGTGGATTTAAGAAAATAAAAAAAGAACTGATTAGAAAGAAGAAAATAAATACTAATACCCTTTTGTATATATTGCCTGATTTTCTATGGTATGAAACCGGGTTACCTGCACTTATCATTTATGTTTTTCCAGAAACTTCTTATTTTTGTCTTTTACTAAAAGCTCTTGAAAATCACAGAGCATTCTTTCAAGCCTGCTGACAGTTTTTTTTGCTCTATTATGTAAATCTTTTTTACCGGACATGATTAAAGGTAAAATAATTTGCTGTATAAAAGAAGATTGGCGATTTGCAAAATTTTCAAACAATCTTAAGTGCTTGACATATATCCCGTATTTTGAAAGGTCACTTACCAGCTTTAAAATTTCAGTGTCACTACTGTTCAATAAATATTTACCATTTTCTTCCTTCCAATCAACGATTTCGTTATTTATCAGATCATCTATGCAGCCTCTCGACAATTTAAATTTTTTGCTCAGTTCACCGGCGGAGTATGATTTGAGCTCATAATCATCTTTATAATCTTCTCCTAATTTAAGCTGAAGATTTTCTATTGAGTACTCATTCTCACTTATAAACTTTTTAAAATCTCTTGAATTTAACTTTTCCTTTATTACATCAAGCGGCATGTAGAAGTCTTTCTGCATTTTTAAAATATAATTTATTTTTTCTATATCTTCCTTAAGGTAGACTCTATATTTGTTTTGTGCCCTTCCCGGGGATATGAGGCCTTCTGATTCCAGAAATCTGAGCTTGCTATTACTCAAATCAGGGTATATTTTTTTTAAGTTTTTGACCACCTTACCTATTGTAAGGTAGTTTTTTCCTGTATTTTTTTTTGAGGATTCTGTTTTCATTTATTTTATATTTTAATTTTCAGTACCTTTCTGAAAAAAAAGAAATACATATTTTCCGATCTGTATCCTGTCCATGTTCTTTAAAACCGAACTCTCGATTATTTTACCGTTTATGTAACTTCCATTTAAACTTCCGGAGTCTTTTATTTTAAAATCATTTCCTGTTTTAAAAATAACAGCATGTTTTCTGGAAACTGTCACATCATCAAGGAATATATCAGATTCCGGATTTCGTCCAATTTTAATCTGGGATTTATTTATAAGAAATCTGTCTCCGATATTAGGCCCTTTTATTATTACCAAAACGCTTTCTCCTGGAGATATTTTTTTTATATCTTCAAGTATATCGCTGGATACATCCTCGATATACTCAACTTTTTTATCTCTTATAGATTCTGTTTTATTCTTATGTTCTGGTTCCATAATTTTAGTTTTGAATAACAGGACTCTTTAGATAAACATTTATATAAATTATTATATCATTTTTTTTAATTTTATGGTCGGGACGAGAGGATTTGAACCTCCGACCCCCAGTACCCCATACTGGTGCGCTAG
>CAZRML010000008.1:0-87905 GCA_964601205.1 uncultured Actinomycetota bacterium
AGGACACCTATCATCCTTTCCGCTTCAGCCTGCTTTTGCTCAAGATAATTTTTAGTTCTGTATTTTTCACCTGCATCACTATCCGGCCATGATTTAAAAGAAGGTCCTACCGCCGCCACAATATGTTTGTCCGCAGGACACAGGGTCTTATCATCATATGTAAACTGTGATCTCAGACTCATCTATAGTATCTGGATTTCCTATAAACATCTCAATTGGAGTCGTATCAGCAGGTATAACCCTGGCATCGACAAGAGCATACAGGACCATACTTGAATATGTTGGAGACATTTTCCTTGCCCATTCTCTCCTTTCAGGTGAAGAATGTTTTTTGTTTATCAGCCTGCCATAGAGATTCCAGACAGTGCCCGAACATATAATATTATCCCCATACAGGATTTCTCCATTTTCAAGCAATACCCTTTTTGCTTTACCGTTCTCGATCATTATCTCTTTTACTTCTTTCTCATAAAACATTTCCCCATTGTTTTCTTCTATAACTTTTTCAAGTTTTCCGGGTAAAAACATGGTGGAACCTGCTGTGTAAAAACTGCCTCCCACGTGATTATCAACAAACATCACTGCAGATAATATTGCCGGTGTTTCATCTACAGTGGTATAGCAATATGTGGAAGTTAATTTATCAAAGAATTTAAATATCTCAGGATCATTAAAATATCTCTCAAGCAGTTGTTTTGTACTTTTATTCATAAAGCTTAAAAATTTAATGTAAGCCAGGGGATTTGCAAGCAACTTTTTGAAAGCTAATAACTTATTTGCCTCGTCAGGTGTTTCATAAGCAGTCTGCTTGACCATCACTTTATCATAAAGTTTTTTCAAGTCAGAATAGAACCTTTTTAAGTTATCCTTCTGGCCGGGAAAAACATTTGCAAGCTCCTCTACAAACTTATCGACATCAGCAAAAAACCTTATTTTTTTACCTTTAAAGTTTACGCTATATAAGAGGTCGTGCTTTATTATATCTATTGGTTCTTCAAGACAGTTGAAAACAAAGTAATGCGGATTAAAGCCTCTATCTCCAAAACCATAAAGCATCGCAGTACCCTGATCAAAGGTCGAATCATTTCTTTTGAAAATACCACAAGAACCACCTGGTTTGAAATTCCTTTCAATAACTGCTACCTTAAGACCTCTCTTTGCTAGCAGGCTTGCAGCGGTCAGGCCAGATAATCCCGCTCCTATTATTAATGTATCATATCTATTCATTCGAAATCTCTTAATCCCTGAATTTGTTTTAATATCTATTTAATAAAAGCATTTTATAAATATCAAATACTAATAAGTCATCTATAACTTCCCCAGATTTTTCTCTTCATTCCTGTCAGGTATTACAAATGAAATAAAATTTTTGCTTATTTTGTTATTTAGAATATGGTTTTCGCAGTATGTGATTTTCCAGAGCATTAAGAAACTAAATAGCCAGAATACCGCACGTACAAATACATTTATATAATTCATAGTATTCTATGTTTTAAACAAGAAATAAGGAAAATAATAAATGAAAATATAATTTAATATCATTTGTCTATTTTATTAAAATTATAATCAATATGATTATTCGTAACAATTAAAATTTTTTGTCTATTATGAAGGTTGCCGAGATATAAACTAAAAATGCTTAAAGTATGTGTTTAAAGTTATAAATAGATAATTTTAATATTTATATCAATTATAAAATATAATTTATATAAAATTCAAAGACTTTTACTTCGTTAAAGACAAATAATATGATTAAAAATATCCACAAGTTTGATTTCTACTCGATAAATTATTATAAATGTATTTGTAATTATTTTTAAAATTTTTATAATTTTTTTATTCTAAACGAGGATTTAAAAGACACAGATCAACAAGGTCTGCGGTTAATGCTGTTCCAACACACATGACTGAATCCGCCCCGCCCCAATAAATCTTTATAGTCCCGTCATTTTCTGCTACTGCTCCGCAGCAGAAAACAACATTGTGAACATAACCACTGACTTCCCAGGAGTCCTCTGGCTGAAGTATCCAATCATCGGCTACACCTAATATCTTAGAAGGATCCTTGAGATCATGCAGTGCCACGCCAAGCCGATAGACGGCCCCGCTCATGGTTTTAAAAACACCATGATAAATATTTAGCCAGCCCTTACCAGTTTTGATGGGTGTGGCTCCCGGTCCCACTTTCATTTCATCCCAGTGGTACATCAGGGGCTTGATTACAATTTTGGAATCTCCCCAATGAATCAGATCCGGAGAGTAGGATATCCAGATAGACCAGAGAGATATTTCCGTGTGGGGACGGTCCAGTCGAACATAGCGGTTATTAATCTTTTCAGGAAAAAGAACCACATTGCGATAGTCTGCCTGCGTAATCAATGAAACACGTTCAATACTCGTAAATTCATTAGTTTTTGCCAGTACCACACGCACGCCATGTCTTGAGTACGCGCTGTAGGTAATAAGATATTCACCACCCATATCGCAGATACGGGGGTCTTCCACGCCATATTCCTCATATGAAGCAAACGGCTCGATATTCGCTGGAGTTATAAATGGTTCCGGCCTGACTTTAAAACTCAGCCCATCATCGCTTTCTGCAATACCGATTATCGAACGGCCGTTACGAAGGTGAGATCTAAATAACATGATATATTTACCATTATGCTTTACCACACCAGCATTATGCACTGTCTCTACTGGATAAGGAACATCGTGCCTGGTCAGGATAGGATTCTTCTCATAACGTTTTATAATTGGCTCATTAATTCCTTTCATAATCACCTTGCTAACTTTCACTCCTTAACACTTTTTTCTGGTTGATAATCTTCTCATAAACTTCCATGTAATCCTGCACCATACGGTCCACGCTGAACCTCTCCTTGACCAATTTGCGGCATTGGAGCCTGTCCAGTTGCCTGACTTTGTCAACCGCTTTGACCATCTCATCCAAATTATTAACAAGAAAACCTGTGATACCATCAACAATGATTTCCGGCATACTGCCCCGGTTAAAAGCAACTACAGGTGTTCCGCAGGCCATTGCCTCCACTACAGAAAGCCCGAAAGGCTCGTCAAAGTTTACAGGATGTAATAAGGCATACGCACCACCTAAAAGTTCATCACGCTTTTTAGGACCAGCGCTACCTATATAAATGATCCGGTTGTTATCCAAATGTGGCTTAACTTGCAAATCAAAGTAGCCCTGGTCCTGGATGATGCCTGCTATAATTAACTTCAACCCGGTTTGTCTGGCAACTTCGATGCATTCCTTTGTGCCTTTATCAGGATGTATGCGGCCAAAAAAAAGTAAATATTTTCCCTGGTCAGGTTGAAAAGTAAACTGATGCAGGTTGATGCCATGATGAATGGTAGCAATGTAATCAAGCTCCGGGCATTTATCCGCCTTGCTAATAGCCACATAAAAAGTTTTCTTGTTATACTTTTTATAAACCGGAAGGATTTTGGGAGATGAAAACCCGTGAATCGTTGTTACTACTGGTGTTGCGGTCATACCAGTATAGGTCAATGGAAGATAATCGAAATTATTGTGAATAAGATCAAACTGCTCTCCCCGTTCAAAGACTTCTGATATGTGTAAGCATTCCCACACTTTGGGCAGAATCTCCGGATCTTCCTCATACCCCCTGGGGCATACACTCACCAGATGTCCCCTGGTTTTTGAATCTGCGGTGGCAAACAAAGTAACATCAATACCTCGACTCACCAGACCTTCAGTTAGAAGAGAGACAATATTTTCCCAGGGACCATATTGTCTGGGTGGAGTGCGCCAGGCGATAGGTGAAAGCATAGCAATCTTCATGATTCAGCTCCCGCCCCTTATTTTTATTCCAGTTTCTTAATTTGTATTTAAACTATTTTTAAACTTATAGTATTACCCAGATTAAACTTACCCTTTAAAAATTTGCCGCTATTTTTATTTTTATTAAATTAACAAATTCTTTCAGCTATAAATTTTTGAATCAATAATTGATTCTACCATATAATACTGCTAACCTCTCGTAATTAATAATCTGTATAAATGTAAAAAAATATTAATAATTCCTTGAATTATACTATTTTGGATATAGAAAAAGGATTTTTAGTGTCTAAATAGGTAAAATAGAAGTGGAGTTAGCCTGTAAGCAGGGTTACAGACTAAGAATACATAAAAGATGCTTTTTAATATTCCTGTCATTTCCCATATCAGTAACTTTTTTCTATCTACTTTTGATATTACATTTCAATATTTAATAGGTTAAAATTATTGCCGTTATTAGACTGTCTGTGTACTGTACCTAACCTGATGAAATCATTCTAAATCTGGATAAAATTTTCATTTTTGTATGCCTTATCTATCTTCCCAGTATCAAAAACATGGTGCCATTTAGAATAAAAATTATACTGAGCATCCCCATATAAATTAAAAGATATTTAATGATTGAAACAAGGTTATAAATATCAAATGAATCTATTGTCTCATTAAATAAGGCAGACACCTTTTCAAGTTCTTCTGATATATTTACCAGTTCCCGCCCGGTTCTTTCAATATCAGAAGCATTTGTCTCAAGATTTTCCAGTGCCACGCTTAACTCTTCAGAAAGAATCACAAGATTATCTCCTATGCTGCCGAAATATTCTTCTGCGCTCTCAAGGGGCCTGAGTCCCAGAATCTCAAAACCTACAATTCCGGCAACTTCATTAAAAGCCAATCCTGAATCATATGATATTTCTGAAGCATAGCCGAGGGTGCTCCTGGTAGTCCTTATACTTTCCGCAATATGCTCAGAAGTATCATCCGAGTTTTTCAGCGCTTCAGCAACCTCATCAATGGACTCTGCAACTGATAGGCTCAGATTATGGATATTTTCAAAATCCTGCCTGTAAGAGTCCAAAACTAAAATACCCCCAAAAGAAAAGATTACCCCGCATAAACCGAACAGGATAGAAATAATTGAAAAAACAGTTATTAGTATTTTCTTTTTAGTTTTCATTATAATAGCGAAACCATGCTCTTATATCTTAGCTCAGGTCATAATTCTGTTTTATTTCAAGCTCTGCTGTACAGTTTGGACAGCGTGTGGCTCTGATATCAATAGTTGAAAAACAAAAAGGACATACCTTTGTGGCAGGCCCGGCTTCTTCTTTCTCTTCCTTCTGTAACCTGTTAAAAGCTCTGATAATAAAGAAAAGCACAAGGGCAATTATAATAAAGCTTATAAGGGTATTTATGAACAACCCGTAATTTAATGTCACCGCTCCTGCTTCGCGCGCCGCTTCAACCGACAGGTACGGTCCTGCAGCTGCCCCTTCTTTTAATACCACAAAAAGATTTGCGAAATCAACATTTCCCAGCAGAAGGCCCACCGGGGGCATTATAATATCACCTACCAGTGAGGTTATTATAGTACCAAAAGCTATGCCTATAATTATTCCGACTGCCATGCTGACTGCATTGCCCTTCATTATAAATTCCTTAAAATCCTTTTTCATATATGCCAGCCTTTCTTAATTTAGATATATTTACATTAATTATAATCCTTAACGGGAATTACTGAAAATAGTTTAGTTATAGTACTTTGATTCTCTTTAAAGGGATATGCAGGTTTTATGACTTAAAAAATTTTAATACCGGTTCTTTTTAATTTTTCTTTTAATTCTGTTTCTAATACTTCCGGCAACATTATTTCTGGACACCGTGGCGATAATAATGGAAAATTATATGATAGATGCAGGTAAACCTGGAATTTGTGGCAAATCATCTTAAAAGGAGAACTATCAAAATGAAAAATCAGAACCCTGATAAAAAAAAGATATTGATATGGGAGATGTCCGGCATATTGTTTATAATAATTCTCGGCTCGGCTTTCCACTTTATGTTTGAATTAAGTGGTAGTTTAAGGCCTGTAGCATTAATTGGTGCAGTAAATGAAAGTATCTGGGAGCATTTAAAGATCGGCTTCTGGCCCGCTTTTATCTGGGCAACGATAGAGTTTTTCTTTTACGGTAAAAAGACCGGGAACTTCCTTATGGCCAAAGGCGTATCCTTTACATTGCTGGGTATTCTAATAGCTGCCATATATTATGCTTCAGAGGCAGCCGGTATAGAAGGCTTTATGATACACGCGGTTAATTTTGTAGTCTCAATTGCTATCTCCCAGATAATTAGCTACAGAATAACCATTACCGTCAAATACAGAAGAGTATTAAATGTGGTGGGCTCCATCCTTATAGCTATTAATGTACTGGCTTTTAGCCTGCTGACATATTTCCCCCTGCAATGGCCTATCTTTAAAGACTCCATTACAGGAGGTTATGGAATATTCTAATAGAATTAGTATTAACTGTTATTTTATTACATAATAAAAATATCTTATGCAAATTTAATCTGTTCTTATATTAATGTAAAAAATATATATAATTTTTATAATTTATATTAAAATTACCCTTATATAACTTGATACAGGGGAGAATTATATGAAAATACTTATTGCCTACGGTACTAAATATGGAACCACTGAAAAATGTGTCGCCATTCTTAAGGATTTACTTGAGAATAAGAATTATGATGTTGATACCGTGGATCTCAAAAAAAACATAAGAGTAAACCCTGCCATCTATGACCTTGTTGCAGTTGGAGGTTCTTTTGTCGCATTCAGAATGAATTCTGCAGTAAGAAAGTTTGTAAAAAGAAATCTAAGCACACTGCTTGATAAAAAAACTGCCCTATTTATGTGCGGCGCGGACGAAGAGTGGGAAAAAGAAATAAAAAAAGGCTTCCCAGAAGAGCTTATTAATAGCGCAGTAGCAAAAGCCTACTTTGGCTATGAGTTTATCTGGAATAAGCTAAATCCAATGTTTAGAAGCATTGTGCAAAAAGCATACAAAACCACAGAGCCCATATCAAAAATAAAATATGAAAATATAGAAAAGTTTGCAGAGGATATAGCAAAAGCGCTATCCTGAAAAATCATAAAGATAAATTAGCCTGCTGGAATTATCCTTATGTCTTAGCTTTTTTAATCCTTTTTATATAAAATAGATGCAATATCTTAGATTAAAGCCAGTGCCCTGAAAATATGCTATAAAAGCCTTAAGGGGCAGCTTTAAAATAGCAAGCATACTGAAAATAGTAGAATCTAATGAAAACAAAAATTAACATCTCGTTATTTTTAATATCATTTTCATTATTTATTTACCAGGTGAGCCTCTTAAGGATATTATCCGTTTCTGATTTTTACCATTTTGCATTCCTTATTGTAAGTATTGCCCTGCTGGGCTTTGGAATAAGCGGAAGCTTTCTACCTTTTTTTATAAGGCGCATAAAGACTGAGAGGCTCCTATATCTTTTATTCTCCCTGGGGTTTTCCTTATCGGTTGTGGTAAGCTACCTTGCAATAAACATCATCCCCTTTGATTCTTTTAAAATTGCCTGGGAGGCAGTGCAGCTTTTCTATCTTTTTATATATTATCTTTTTTTGATACTGCCGTTTTTCTTTGGTGGCTGTTTTATAGCTTACGTTTTCCATGGAAAACAGAAACCGCAGGTAACATACTTTTTTAACCTTATCGGCTCAAGCCTGGGAGCGGTGGCATTTTTAATTCTGGTCCCTCTTGTACGACAGAGCGGGATTATTATCTTTTCCTCCGCCCTTGGAATTATTTCTATATTTATCCTTCTTGAAAAAAGATACATAAAAATATTTGCAGTGGCAGCAGTTATATTCATAGTGCTAACAGGCCTTCTTCTTTTCTTTTTCCCCGGGCTCTGGGAAGTAAAAATGTCTCCCTATAAAAGCCTCCAGACTGTAATGCGTTATCCCGATTCCCGCCTTTTATATACTGTGGAAGATTCGGCCACAAGGGTAGATGTTGTACAAAGCGGTAATATAAAATCTGCCCCGGGCCTTAGCCTTGTCTATAGTGGCACACCCCCGGAACAGCTGGGGCTTACCATTGATGGTGATAATCTCACACCAATAACCCGAGTAGAAGATAGTCTTATTGAAGAAGATAGCACACTCAAATTCCTGGAATATCTCCCCCAGTCGGTTTATATGAAAGGAGAAAAGCACAGAAGTATCCTTATAATAGAACCGGGCGGAGGACTGGATGTTTTATGCTCTCTCTACCACGGAGGCTCCGATATAAGTATTGTTCAGAACAGTGAACCTGTTACCGGACTTCTTGAAGACAGGTTTTCTGGCTACAGTGGAGATATATACAACAACCCATCCGTTACCGTTAAAAAAAGCTGTATCCGAAATTTCTCGCTCACCACCGATAAGAGTTTTGACCTTATTGTGCTCAGCCTCTCAGACAGCTTTCACCCGGTTTCCTCCGGTGCCTACAGCCTGAATGAAAATTACATATACAGCACTGAAAGTATATCTGCTATTGTTGAGCTTTTATCCCCCGACGGAATCCTTGCCATTACCAGATGGGCGCAGGTACCCCCCAGCGAAAATTTAAAAATAATTGCTACTCTTATGGAAGCACTTGATAAAGATATATCGCCCGGTATATTTTCCTACCGCTCCTGGTCAACAGTTACCACCCTCTACAAAAATTCAGTTTTCACCCCGGCAGAAATAGAACTCCTTAAAGAACGTGCGGGGGCTCTAAATTATGACCCTGTATATTACAGCGGCATGGAAGAAACCGGGGCCAACTGGCACAACCGCCTGGAAGAACCTTATTTTTACCGTTTCTTTAAACTTATAATAGAGGAAAACAGTTCCGCCAGAGAAGAGCTTTACCGTAATTATTATTTCAATATCGCTCCGGCCTCCGACGATAATCCGTATTTTTTTAACTTTTTTAAAACAGACCAGATTTCGGATATAATTAAATACTTTGGAAAATCCACCCAGCCCTTTGGAGGAGGTGGATATCTTATTCTCGTTGCAGCGCTTTTAATTTCGGTGCTCCTTTCAGTACTTCTTGTCATACTCCCGGTAAAAACTGCGGGAGGCTCCATAAATATAAAGAAGGACTACGGTTACCTAATATACTTTATCTGCCTGGGGATGGGCTACTTTTTTATAGAGCTTCCCCTGATGCAGAAGTTTATACTCATGCTTGGAAAGCCGTCATATTCTGTAGCAATAGTGCTGTTTGGACTCATGCTTTTTGCCGGGTTTGGAAGTATTTATACAGGTTACCGTAAAACAAATCTTACATGGGTAGTACTGGCTCTGGTAATATATATAACCTTTTTTATGGTTGTTTTCAGATTCTACAGCAATATCCTTCTGGCAAGACCTCTGTGGCAGAGGTTCGCCATAACAATTGGACTTATCGCCCCGGCAGGGTTCCTTATGGGAATACCTTTCCCGGCTGGAATTGCAAAAGCAAAAGAAAAAAAGAGCCAGATAGTCCCCTGGCTCTGGGCAATAAACGGATGCGCCTCGGTGGTTAGCTCCATTGCAGCAGTTATTATCTCGATACATGCCGGATTTCTTTTGGTACTGGGGCTTTCCCTCCTGTTTTATATCACAGCAGTCTTTGCCTATAAGAAATTGTTTTAGTGCTTTAACCGGTCTTTTAATTATTTAAAAGCGGGACAAATATAACATCACAGATTCTTTCTGTATGCACATCATCGCCTTCTTTAATTACTTTCCAGAGCACCTGGTTCCAGCCAGGAGGACCCACCGGGATCACCATAATACCGCCATCAACAAGCTGGTCTATAAGCGGCCGAGGTATGTGGTCGGGGGCAGCAGTAACTATTATTCTGTCATAGGGTGCATATTCCTCCCATCCGTAATAACCATTATGGTTTGATACTTTTACTCCGGGATACATCCGCTCCAGCCGCTCTCCGGCAGTCTCATAAAGCGAAGTTATAATTTCAACCGTGTAAACCTCATCAGTTATTTCCGCAAGTACTGCCGACTGGTACCCGGAGCCGGTCCCTATTTCCAGCACCTTGTGTTCGGGTTGGAGTTCAAGCTCTTCGGTCATAAGAGCAACAATATATGGCTGGGAAATTGTCTGGCCCTCACCTATAGGAAGGGGCCTGTCATCATAAGCCGAGGCCATCTGCTCCCGGCTCACAAACTGGTGCCTGGGCACCGTCTCCATAGCTTCTATAACCTCATTGTTGTTAATTCCTCTTAAAACTATATCCTCTTTTACCATCTGCTGCCTCATACCTCTGAAATTTTCCTCATTCTCATCCAGTAGAGGACGTGACATAAGCCAGGCTGCCACTCCAAATATGATTACCACGGATATAATAATTATAATTAAGATTTTTTTGTTTTTAGCGGTCATTTTATTTATTCCTGGATTTTTTTTAAGAAAATCATCTTTCCCTGACTTTCTGTCCCTGATTCTCTATTGCTGCCTGCAGTTTTATAATACGCACCGATTTTTTTATGATATCCCATATAAATATTGTTGTAAATGTCCCCTCTTAAGTCAATACTTGCGCCGGTATAAGCCGGCAGGCAGTACCCTCTATTTATAATAATCCTTTTTAGCTTCTCAACGATTATATTTTTCTGTTATAATTAGCCGCGGGAAGTTAAAAGAAAATAAGCTCATACTTTTAGTAATATATTTTTTATTGAGCAAAATAAGTTTACACCATTTTTACGGCCGGGCTTATTTTATCTATTTAAATTAAAGATTGGTATAAAAAATGGAAATAATCTACAGACCTATTGGAATAATTCATACGCCGTTTAAAGAGCCCGGGGGGACACCCATACAGCCTGATGCTGCAAAAGATACTGAAGGCACCATAGAGGTTTTTCCCGAATATCAGAAAGGCCTAAAGGACCTGGATAAATTCTCACATATTTTTTTGCTTTACCATTTTCACCTATCAAAACCATATTCATTAGAAGTAATACCTTTTATGGATGATAGATATCATGGTTTATTTGCCACCAGGGCTTCCTCCCGTCCTAACCCTATCGGGTTATCAGTGGTAAAGCTGGTAAAAATAAAAGCAAACATACTTATAGTAAAAGATGTAGATATAGTGGACGGTACTCCTCTTCTGGATATAAAACCCTGTGTTCCTGAATTTGACCAGCCTGTAGTTGAAAAAAAGGGATGGCTGGAAAAAAATGTAAAAAAATTAAAAAAATCAAGAGACGATGAGAGATTCATCAGATAATCTTCCAATTAGAAAATATGTAGATGGATTTATCAAATTATGGCAGGAGTCCAGTCCTAATAATCCTGTTGTTCCCAGACATTTATACAGCCACAGCGACAGATTAAAGCGTGAGAAAAATCTGGATGAGTTTTTAAAAAAAATTAAAGAAAAGAACCATAAAAGCCGCACGGTCCCGAAAAATAATTACCCGTCTACCGAAATTACATTTTCAGAAATAAGAAATTTATTCCAGAAGATATTTGATTATGAACAAAGCCAGCTGGATATTTTATTCTCTGATGATTACAGAAACTCAACCAGAAAGTTTATAGAAAGCGCCCGCAGCTTTGACACGGACCTGGCCGCCGAAGATATATTCCAGGCCTGCCGAAATGCCTGGATAATAAACGGGATACAGTCAATGATGGGTACGCCGGTGAAGTCTACCCCACCAGCATTTGCTTACAGCATGCTCTATCCCTACACAGATAATTATCTTGACGACCCTTCAGTTCCGGAAGAAAAAAAGGCTTCCTTCAGCCAGCGTTTCAGCCAGAGAATAAATGGTAAAAAGATTAGACCTGAAAATAATAATGAAAAAAAGATTTTCCAGCTTGTAGAAATTATCGAGGAGCATTATGACCGCTCGTATTATCCCGGTGTTTACCAGAGCCTCCTGGCCATCCATAACAGCCAGACTGAAAGCATAAAGCTTCTTGGTGCTTCCAATCTTTCCAGTGAGATAGACCTGTTAAAAATTTGCGTTGAAAAAGGAGGGGCTTCCGTTATAGCAGACGGTTATCTTGTATCAGGTTCCCTTACAGAAGCCCAGAAGGGATTTCTTTTCAATTACGGTGCTTATCTACAGCTTGCCGATGACATCCAGGATACCGCAGTAGACCTTGAGGCGGGGCTTCTTACCCTCTTCTCATATAGCTGCACAAAAAAGCCGCTGGATGAACTGGCAAACCGGACCATAAATACCGGTGTAAAAGTAATGGAACAGATTGGCTGTTTTGGCGGCGGCAACCTTTCCACTATAAAAAGCCTGATGGAAAAAAGTATCAGAATGCTAATAATTGAATCCATCGGACTCAATGACAGATTCTACAGCAAGTCCTATATCCGTAGTACTGAACGTTACTCGCCCTTAAGCTTTTCCTATCTTAAAAAAAATGGCAACAGTTTCTCTCCGGGGCAGGATTTATTTATGGAAATGATGGAAAAATGATTTATCTAGTCAGCGTTAAAATTTTTTGCTGTTTCTATTCTTTCCATTATAGGCGGATGGCTGTACAGAAAGTATTTTATATAATTTGCAGGCTTTACATTGGGAAGGTTTGAGCTGGCGAGCTTTACCATAAGCTCTACCTGGGCATCGGGGTTTTTTGTTGCCTGAATAGCAAAACTATCAGCCTGCCTTTCAAAAGTCCGTGATACCGCATTCTGTATGGGTTGAAATAAAAAAGAACTTAAGGATATTAAGAGAATTATAACCAGAATAGATTTGAAATCCCCTATCATTCCGGAGCGGGTAAAAATGAGATTTATAAGAAACAATCCGGCTGTTCCCGAAACAATACCCATTATAATATTTTTTAGTATGTGCAGATGATGCCAGTGACCCATCTCATGAGCTATTACATTCAAAGCTTCCTCTCCTGAAAAATTATTGATAAGGTTATCAAATACCACTATACGTTTGCTTCCCCCAATTCCAGCAAAATAGGCGTTGGCCCTGCTGGTTTTCCTGCTGGCATCAGCAACCAGAACCTCCTTTACCTCTACACCGGCCCTGCTGGCAATTTTTATAATCTGCCCTTCTAAATCCTTATCCTCCAGTTCTTTGAATTTATAAAAAAGCGGGTCAATCAATATGGGATAGAGAAAGGTTAAAACTACAATAAATACTGCCAGAATAACTGAGGAAATAATCCACCAGTATCCCGGCACATATACCATCAGCGCATAGATTCCCATCATCCCCAGCGAAGAAATTAATATGGAAATACTGTTTTCTTTCAGGTAATCGGAAAACCACATGGACAAAGTCTGGTTTGAGAGCCCGAATCTATGTTCTATTATATAGCCCCTGTAATATGATAGCGGCAGAAGTATAAGCTCTATTAATATATAAGCGGTAATTATAATTAAAAAAGCCATCATTATATTTACCCGGATGTTTTTAAAATATTTAAAAAATAAAATGATTATGCCTATCATAATAGCCCAGGAAAGAAAACGGCGGGCAATACTTATATCCAGTGAAATCCTGTTATACTCAGAGGCTTTCTCAATCTGTTCCCTATCAAAATACTGCCGCACGTTACCCTCATATTCCGGTTTATACAGATGGCTGGCAATAAATATTGAAGCCAGTGACAGTACTGCAAGGCTTACTAAAATTATTAATATAGCAAATACCAATTTTTTTCCCTTAAATATAGCAGTTTCCATGGTTTATATTCCGGTAAATCCTCTAGTTGCGGATAACTAAATTTCATAAAGGTCATCAATAAATTCGTTTACTTCATCGGTCATGGTGTAATTTTCTTCCTCGAGTAATTTCAGATATGAGTCAAGGATGTCATAAAATCCTGTGCCGGGATATTTTTCAAGCATATCTTTAAACTCCTCCAGTTTTTCATCAATAATTTTTCCCTCCGGGCCAAAAACAGGACTGTTGTCAACTCCTCCAAGATATATCCATAGCATCCTGTCCTTTAAATTATCTATTTCATCATAACGCGGCGAATGGGGATAATTTCCCAGATACTCCATGGATTTTATAATTCTTGCCACAAAATCGTCGGGGGTTATGGTAACTTCAGCATCCATTACCGCCGGCTCTTCCGATTCATCAATTTTTATACCAAGGTAATCCTTCATTTCTTCTCCCAGATAGAGCATATAAATATCATAGGCCCGGTAATCAACTATGGGCTCAATCATTCCTTCAATGGTTATTAATTTATATTTTTTATTTATGGCCTCATCTATAACATTCCTTACTCTTTCATTATTAATATCCCTGAGAGCTCCGGCTTCAAGAACCAGCGCACCATCTACTATCACCTCTGACGAGAGGGCAAAAATAGTTCCTGAAATATCCGGGTCACTGATTTTTTCTGCAAATACAGGCCTGTAATCCTTGCAGAGTTTTATTACGGTATGGACCATGTCAGACGCCAGCTCCGAATTGCTCTCTGTATATTTTCATCAATAAAATTAAAAATTACTCCGATATTTTCGGTGGTTTTATCAATTTTATCAAATTCATTTTTTATCCCGGCTGACCGTTCAACTTCATCCGGGGCTTCCTCTTCCGGCTCTTTATCCTTATCCCCACCGGAAGGCTCCTTCCCCTCTTCCGGTTCTATTGTAATATCCTCTCCGGAAGTATCGCTTTTAGATGGGCCGCAGCCTGCAATAAGGGTTACCGTTAAACTTAAAATCATTAAAATTATTATGGCACCGGTTAATCTTCCGGCAAAATTTTTTTCTCTCATTATTTTTTTATTTATGATCATATTATTTTACCTCCGCTTTTTTTAAATTAAGCCACCGGATAACTTAATACCGGTATCCCTTAAATTAAAACTAAAAAATATCCCGGAAACATTATTTGAACAGAATATATAATTATTCTTATTTATTATCAATCTCTTTTTCTATCTCCCAGAAGAATAATATCCTTTAAAGCTTTCTTATCCTTTGCTTCCAGCCATCTTTTCTCAAAATCCTCTTCGGCAATAATCTGGGATATAAAAGTATGGGTGCGGAGTATCATATTCCTTTTGTCCCTTGTGGCTATAATAAAAAAGGCAGCAATAATTTTAGATTTAGAATGGGGAAATATTATGCCATTTTTGCACCGTGCCATTATAATATTAAAATAACCCCTTTCATCAATAATGATATTGGGTACAGCAATTTTATCTGTAATAAGGGTGCTGCTTTCCCTTTCTCTCCGGGCAAATTTACGATAAAAATATCCCGGATCCATATCCAGCTCCCCGGCAAGCCTTTTTGAAATCTTTTTAAAAAGAATCTCTATATCCATAGATTCTTTAATATCCAGGACAGTGCATCTTTCAATCACTCTGTGAAAATCATCTTTTACAATATTATCTCTTTCATACACTATTTCCTTTAGTTCATCCTCCAGACCCCTGTCTGTGAGTTTTCTGGATGACGATGTAACACCATCAATTATATAAAGAAGGGCATATTCTTTTCCTCTGGTTCTCTTCCTTCCATAAAAAAGGTAAATGCACACGCCAATAACAATTAGCATAGCGCTTAATATCATTACGTCTCTGCCCATTTCTATAATTATAAAAATGAATCCCAGTAACCCTATTATCTGTATCCAGGGAAAAAGAGGAGTTTTAAAACCGGGCTTATAATTCTGAAGCCTGCTTGTTCTAAGCACAATAACGGATAAAATGGACAGCATGTAGGTTAGAATTACAATAGTTGAAGCAACTTTTATGAGAATATCAAGCTCTAAAAATAAAAAAACAATTATAAATAAACCGGTAATAAAAATAGAAACATAAGGCGTATTAAATTTTTTATGCAGCCTGTTAAAAAAATCCGGATACAGCTTGTCCCTGCTGAGTGCAAAGGGATACCTTGAAGCAGCCATAATCCCGGCATTTGCCGTCGAGACAAATGCCAGTATTGCTGCTACGCTTAAAAGAATCAGCCCTGTAATCCCCATGGAAACATTTGCGCCATCCGATATGGGAGTAAGTGAGTGATCAAGGTCTTCAGCTTTTACAATTCCCACAGTAGTAAAAACAACCATACCATAAAATATAGTGGTAACTATAAGGGATAGCAGTAAACCGACAGGTATTGTCCTGCAGGGGTTCTTTACTTCTTCTGAGATACTGGCAACTTTTAGCAGCCCTCCAAAGGCAACGAATACAAATCCGGTAGTTGAAAAAACAGAAAACAATCCATGTGGAGCAAAGGGTTCAAACTGGTTTACATTAATATGTGGAAGACTCCAGACAACATAGACAAAAAGAATACCCAGCAGTATAGTTACCAGAATTATCTGGGTTATACTGGCCTCCTTTACCCCGATAAAATTAAGGAAAATAAAAACAATACACAAAAAAATTGCTACTATATGTATATTAAGATCAACTATCAACCTTACAAAAGCAGCCATACCCACCAGAGCGAAAGCACTTTTAAGAGACAGTGAGAACCAGCTCAGCATCCCGGCAACTGTACCAATTGCAGGGCCCAGGCCTCTGGTTATAAAAAAATAATCTCCGCCGGCTTTAGGCATTGCAGTTGATAGTTCTGAAATGCTCAATACCCCTATAAGAGCCAGAAGGCCGGCTAAAAAATATGATATTACCACCGCCGGGCCGGCTCTTGCATGGGCAAGGCCCGGTAATATAAATAGTCCAGAACTGATCATCGCGCCGGTGGATATACAGAAGACATCAATAAGCTTGAGCTCTTTTTTTAATATCATAAATCCTTAAAAATATTAGGAAGTTTATTATAACAGACTATATAGCCAGACCCAAACTATTTTATAAAATTATTAAAAACTCATATTTTACTTCCAGAAGCACCTTTTATACCTTAAGGAAGTTGTTATGATTATTTTAATATTACCGTAATTTTAATACTTCTGTGCAAA
The DNA here is from genome assembly GCA_964601205.1 of uncultured Actinomycetota bacterium. Taxonomy (GTDB): domain Bacteria; phylum Actinomycetota; class Humimicrobiia; order Humimicrobiales; family Humimicrobiaceae; genus JAQVEM01. The sequence continues at coordinate 16,788 of CAZRML010000008.1, forward strand.
AGCCAGCATATAATTTTAGATTCAAATAGATACCTGTTACTCAAAACGAACAGGTATTATAATTTCATCATCATGCTCACGCATATCAGAAGGATTATTCTTTTCCAGGATCAGAAACCCTGTACCGGTTTCCGGTTTTTCAAATTCAATCTCTGACTGAAACGGAACAAAATCTTCAGTCATCCACTCATCAAGAGCCTGGGCATAATAAACGGTGATTTCTTCCCCATTTCCATCCAGAAGCCTGACAGGAAAGTTTGCCTCAAAAAACCAGGTTCCTCTTGCCTCCCCGGTTATTACCAGAGGGCTGGATATAACCTGATTTGGCAGGGGGCTGTCAACTATTATGTCTTTTTCCTCTTCCGACTCCTCTGTAGCCTGAGGAGTTTCTTTTTCTTCCTCTTCACTTTCATTTTCTGTAATCTGGCTGGATTCTGGATCACCTTCCGCCGTTCCAGGCTCTTCAGTAACATCACCTATAGTATCTTCTGTTTCTATCTCCCCCGGTCCTTCATCTTCCGGCAAAAAAAGCCTGCAGGAATTTAGAGAAAAGCTAAAAATCAGCAGTATGCCTATAAAGAAAAATATTTTATATTTCATTTTCATCTTCATCCTTCTTCTATTATTTTAAAAAGTCGCTACTCGCTGTAAAAGGCTGGTAAAACTGACATTTATATTAATTCTAATATCGCTCTTATACGAATTATTACAAAATATTTTCAATGAAAATAATTAAAGATACTCTGTTAGCCCTGGTAATTTTCCAGTAAGACAGCCCGGATTTTCTTTTTTTTATAATTCTTATAACTTAAAAATAGTCTATTATCATCGGTTATAAAGATTCCGCTAAAATACTCTGCAGTTGCCAGGAATATACCGTCATAAACACTTATCTTAATATAAATAGCTATTTTAACCGCGCTCTTTAAAATCTCCCTATTAATTTAAATATTATACCCATCTTATACAATCTATCAATTATATTCAGCTTTTCGCTCCTGTATTTTAAAAAATTTATTTTTTATTAATTATTTTTTTATTATATTAAACATTTTTTATTCCTCTTCTTAAACCTAAATTATGTCCGGTTACACCCGGTTACTATACCTTAGAAATAATATTGACAGATTAAGTTATTATCGATAAGATTTATTATGTAAATAAGATTTATCTTATAATATATAATAAAGACGGAGATTAAAAGTGAAAGCACCTGAAGGTAAGAAATTTTATGGTTCGGTTACAGTAAGTGAGCGCGGTCAGGTAGTAATCCCGGTAGATGCCAGAAAAGATTTTAATATTAAGACCGGTGATAAGCTGCTGGTTTTTGGGGATATAGAAAGAGGGCTTGGAATTGCCACCTTTGACATTATACAGAAGACCATGCAGGGGACCGCAGATTTATTTAGTGAAATAAAGCCGATAATAAGAAACAAAGAAAAATAAAAAACTAAAATTTAATAAATAAAAAATAAGGACATTAAAATGCAATCTGTAATAAGTATAAAAAATGTCACCAAAGCACTCGATAACCGCGAAATCCTAAAAGATATAAGCTTCTCCGTAGAAAAAAGCGACATCTTTGGCTATCTTGGCCCAAATGGCGCAGGAAAAACAACGACCATAAGGATACTGCTAGGTCTCCTACAGGCAGATTCAGGTAATGTAGAGGTTCTTGGGGAAAATATCAACTTAAGCGAAACAAGGAGGAAAATAGGGTTCGTGCTTGATGCTGATGGTCTCTACGATAACATGACAGCAGAGGATAACCTGTTATTCTATACCAGGATTTATGGTGTAACAGAAGCTGAAGAAAGGATAAAAAAGCTTCTTAAAACAGTAAATCTCAGTGACAGGGCCGGTGACATGGTAAAAAACTATTCAAGAGGAATGAGACAGCGGCTGGCTCTGGCCAGGTCAATGGTCCACGACCCGGAAGTTCTTATCCTTGATGAGCCCACCGCAGGAGTTGACCCATCAGGGCAAATAGAAATAAGGCAAATAATGATAGACATTGCCCGTAAAGGAAACAAGACTATTTTTCTAAGCTCCCATAATCTTGATGAAGTGCAGCGTATCTGTAACCGAATCGCCCTGATAGATAAAGGTAAAATAAAACTTTACGGTGAGCTTAAAATCCTTCGCCAGGGAATGGGAAAGGGCATTGTCGAAATTAAGATCGGCCAACCCATCACGGAATCAATTGAGTCAGAAATAAAAGGCACCACCACGCTGGGGCTACAGGAAAAAACAGATGAAACTCTTATATTCTCACCCAGAGAAGGGGCCGGCATATCGGACATAATAAGCTTTCTTACCGGCCGTGGGGTAAAAATTGAAGGAGCAGTAAAGAAAGAGGTATCACTTGAAGAGATATACTCTGAAATTTTAAAAGAGGCAGAGCCATCATGATAAATAATGGTTTAAAAGACACAGGTTTAATAATAAAGACCGGCATTAAAAACAATATCCACTTTAAGATCCCGCTAATTGTATATATTATTGTCACGCTTTTTTGTGTTGTAGGCGTTTCAGCAATTTTTATTATAATTTCCATTCTGCCGGAAATTAAAAAAGAAACACCTGACATAGCTTCTCTTGAGCTGTTTTCAAGCGTTATTATATACACCATATGTACTATTGGTATAGGCGTAAACTTAAACGCATTTGCCTTCCATTCAATAACCAGGGAAAAAGCAAGCGGTAACATAGAATCACTACTTGCCACACCGCTCAGGGCAGAAAGCATCTGGATAGCCAGAAGTATAGCTATTTTTATACCCGGACTTGTTGTTGGAGAACTTCTTACTGTACTGGCTGTAATTACAATAAACTATATTTACTTTATTCCTGAAATCGGTTTTATATTAAATCCCTGGGCAGCTGTAAGCAGTTTTATAATTGTCCCGCTTGTTTTCCTGGGGCTCAGCTTTTTATCCCATCTTATAGGGCTTACCGGCAGGGCTGCCAGTGCCAACATAATCGTCCATATTTTTCTACCGGTTTTTGTAAATGTTATGATTAACCTTTCAATTCATAATGTTCTGGAGATCACTTCCTGGACTTTTGCTGCAGCCAATTTCGGAGTAGCTGCCGCAATTTTTATTATTTCTATATTCCTTAAGGGCCGCCTTAAAAAGGAAAGGATAGTGCTTTCAGGTTAGGAGTTGCCAAATTGAGAAGAATAAATATTATCTTAAGGAGAGATTTTAGAGAACTAAGAAAAACAAACGCTTTTCTTATTATAATCATAGTATTCGCTGTTATAACCATTGCTGCAGCGCTAACCATGGGTATTCTTTTGAAACAGAGGGAATGGATATCACATCCTGCATCAAAACCCATACTTGAAATAATAATAAGTGTTACAGCTTACTTTCTGCCGGTCTTTGTTTTAATTACATTTATCTGGTCTTTTGCCAGCTTACCTCTGGTTAAAGAAAAAGTAAGCGGGGCTATCACCTCCCTGCTCGCTACCCCGCTTAAGCCGGGAGAGATACTTACAGGTAAAAGTCTTAATATTTTTCTTCCCGGGTTTGTCATTTCAACCATCTCTACTTCCATTGTCCTGCTTGCAATTAATTTCATTGCAATAATACCAGCTACAGGGGCCTTCATATTGCCAATACCTGCACTGGTTACAGGCCTCGTTTTAAATCCCCTGCTCTTTTTAGGCCTTACCTTCTTACTTGTTCTCCTTGCACTTGCAGGCAATCCCGATATAGCAATAACTCCCTCATTTATAATTGGCTTCGGACTGATGATGGGAATTCCCCTGGGACTGGCAACAGGGAAAATAAACCTGACTTCATGGACTTTTTCCATATGGTACCTTACAGGAGTCATAATATTCTGGATAATAACTCTCTGTTTCCTGCCGCTTCTTAATAAAGAAAAAATCATCCTTTCAAGTAAGGGAACCCAGATGTAACTTCATGCTGGAAACTTCTATTATAATAACGATAGGGCATGATTTTTTCATAACTCCCATAATTTATTTTCAAAACTAACAAAACGGTAAATTTTTCCGTTTATATATATGTTTATATAAAAATTTTAACCAGGAGCTAAAAATGATTAAAAAAATTGAAAAGGAAATGGTATATAATTAATGTTTGCTATGGTCCTGTAACAAATTTAAAAGAGGAAATTAGAAATAATATATAACAACAGAATATATGAAGCCGATAAATTAATGGAATCCGGGGAAACTGCCAGTGCAGAATTAATTGAAAAACTTATGGATGAAATTGATAAAGAATACCAAAAATGCAAAAAATACAATTATTTTGAAAATAAAAATGAAGAAGAAGCAATTGCCACAATTGAGAGAGTAAAAAATAGGTACTCCAATAAATAAGGGCAACATACACGAAACACAGAAGAAATAAATTATAATAATGAAGACAGCAATAGCGGAAATATTAATAATGAAGAAAATATTAGAGAAAATAAAAATAGTCAGGACAACATAGCCGGTGGAGATTAGACATTTCCCCTTTAAAGTTGTATATGATATGTTAGAAACATAAAATATAAAAATAAAGGAATAAAAATATGAATAAAAAATACCAGCGTAAGAATGAAGACCGGAGCCTGCTTCAGTTTTCAAAGGCTTTACCCTCTGACTTTATAAACACCGACCCCTGGCGCGTGCTCCGTATTCAGGGTGAGTTCGTTAATGGTTTTGATACACTTGCCGGGACAGGGCCCTGCATTGCTATCTTTGGCTCTGCGCGTACCGACCCCGGGGACGATTATTATAAGGCTGCCGTTAAAACCGGGGCCCTTCTGGCAAAGGAAGGTCTGGGTGTTATCACCGGCGGCGGTCCGGGCATAATGGAAGCAGCCAACAAAGGGGCGTTTGAAGCCGGTGGGCTTTCAATAGGCTGCAATATAGAATTGCCAGAGGAGCAAAAGCCAAACCCCTATCAGAACATATCCCTGGAGTTTCACTATTTCTTTGTGCGTAAAATGATTTTTGTTAAGTATTCAGTGGGATACATTATTTTCCCGGGCGGCTTTGGTACCCTGGATGAACTTTTCGAAGCTCTAACCCTTACCCAGACCGGTAAGATTGAGCATTTTCCTGTCATCCTCTATGGCAGAGACTACTGGGGGGAGTTGTGCTCCTGGATTAATAGCTGCCTGGTAAAAAGATATGCCACAATCAATCCTGAAGACAGTAAACTCTACAAAATAGTGGACACCCCCGGAGAAGCAGTCCATTATATAGTAGACCTAATTAAAAACCATAACCTGATCTAAAACAATACATACACGGTACATACCGTAAAGTTAATATATCCTCAGTGTTATTAATGTGTAAAGTATTTAGAAGAAGTTTCCGGTTAAAATAAATTTTATATTCACTGCCCTAATTTAGATATTTTTTAGCTGCAGGATGTCCTGACCTCACTACAGAATAGCCCCGATAATATTGCCTGCGGTCACATCTAACTTAATCTTCAAACCATTCCTGAGATATTATTATTTTAGCAAGATTATCTTTTCCAAAACCAATTCCTATTTCGGTATTTAATGGAATTTCACCAATTGAAATTTCTGCAGTATATTCCTTCTCACCTTCATCTGACCTTATTAAAATACTTTTATATACTCTGTAACCACTGGCAAGCTTAACCCCGGGTTCTATTATTTCTTCATCCGGTTCATTTATAAGCTGCTCAACCGTTATGGTATTTCCTGCAGTATCCACAGCTTTTAATATCGCAGCCACCATATACTCCCCTTCAGAAGGATTAATTTCCTCTTTATCCGGCGACACTGATGCATCCAGCAGGAAGGAAGAGATTATGGTAGAAACCATATTTTCCTTAAATATAATTCCTATCTCAGAACCAGTAGCAACCTCCTCTAATGAAATATCCCTGGAATACTCTTTTTCTTGTTCATTTCTTATTACAACAATTCTCCTTACATTATAATCTGCAGCCAGCTTTAAATTGCTTCCTATTTCTGCCTGGTCGGGTTCATTTATGAGCTGCTCAACCGTTATGGTACCATTACTTAAGTTAACACTTTTAAGTATCGCAGGATACACATAACCTTCTACAATATCACCTTCCGATTCAGTATCTTCCCCGTGGTCCTGGCTGCCATCTTCCTCTATTTCTTCCGCCTCTTCTTCAGACTCTTCTTCCAGCTCTTCTTCCAGCTCTCCGTCATCGTTACCAGCTTCCGCTTCTCCGGGCGGCTCAACGGTATCTTCCGGGCTGCCCAGACAACCATAAAATGAAAACACCGAAGACAGAACCAGGATTGTAAATAATACAATTATTGTTTTTAATAATTTTTTTACTTTCATTTCTTCTTACCTGCTCTCTTCTTGCTAAAAAAAATTTCACCTTAATTTTTATTAAACAGTTTAAAAATGTCAACTACAAAATTTTTAAACTACCGGTTAGCAAAATTATTATAAATTTAAAGAATAATACTTATAAGAAAATCTAAATTAAAAACCGGCTTAAGCTGGCTGCCGGTATAATTAATACTAAAAATCGCGGAAGAACAGTTTTATTGAAGTTTCTAGATATATATGCTATAAACATATATATGTAAAATGACAATTACCGTAACTTTTGTATTGACATAAAAAATTTTATTTAAAAATTTTCAACAAAAGATCCGGGAATGCTTGATTTTATAAAAAGTTATCTTACAGCAATTATAATGAATCTGCTGGCAGTCGCCTGCCTTATTTACTCTGCCATAAAAAATAAAAATAAAACCATAGAGTCCTTAAAAATAGCACTCAACACCTTTATAAAAACCATTCCGGCCATAGTCATAATAATAATTTTTATAGGATTTTTACTGGGCTTTTTACCTCCTGACATAATTTCCAGGGTAGTCGGGGAACAGGCCGGCTTTGCCGGTTTAATCGTTACTGCTATCCTGGGCTCTGTTTTATTTATCCCATCATTAATATCATACCCACTGGCGGCATCCCTTCTTGATGGTGGGGCTACTATATTATCGGTATCCGCCTTTATTACCACGCTTACTATGGTGGGCCTGGTAACACTGCCGATTGAATTAAGGCAGATGGGAAAAAAGATTACCGTGCTCAGAAATTTATTCAGCTTTCTATTTGCAATAGTAATCGCCATTATTATGGAGATGATACTCTAATGACTTTAAAAAAGAGTAAAAAGATCCCGGAGGAAAAACGACAATCCATTATAAGAGACTATATTATTATGGCATTAGTTGCGGCACTGGCTGCAGCTATTCTTTTAATTTTCCCCGAAAGATCTGCCCCTACGCTCAGCGCATCAAAAAAGTATTTTCTGGACCTGTTAATAATTATTCCAGCAGCAATGATAATAATAGGACTTTTTTCGGTCTGGGTGCCTGAAGAAATAATCACGAGATACATGGGAAAAGCTTCCGGAATAAAAGGAATCTTCCTTTCTATTTTTCTGGGAATGCTCCCTACGGGCCCGCTGTATATTGCCTTCCCGATGGCTGTTGTATTTTTAAAAAAAGGTGCAAAAATATCAAACATAATTATATTTATTTCGGCCTGGGCCTGCATAAAGCTCCCCCAGGAACTTATTGAAATTCAATTTTTGGGTATAAGGTTTACATCCCTCAGGTTAGTGCTCACTATAATTTTTACTATAATAATGGGATTAATTATTGAAAAGATAATATTATTCAGCGAAAGAAAGCGTAACTTAAAAAAAGTGTAAAAGTTTTATAATAAATTATTAACCTGAACTGGAAAAATATTATGTGCAGTAACGACACAAAAAAAATTGTAAGTGACAGCATTGCCAGGTGTTCATGCAAAAGTAAAAAAATCAGCAGATTTTTATTGCCTGCCCTGCTGCTTCTTCTTTCTGAAAAACCATCACACGGTTATGAGCTTGCCGAGAAATATACAGTGTTTGGCTTTACCGATGCAGGCTCCGATCCCGGCTCGGTATACAGAACCCTGAGGCTTTTAGACTCGGGGGGATTTATAAATTCAAAATGGGAAACTGAAGAAACCGGACCGGCAAAAAAGGTTTATTCGATAACCGATGAGGGGCTTAAATTACTATCAAGCTGGATAGAACTTATAAAGGAAAGAAAAAAAAGTTTTGAGCTTTTTTTAGAAAGGTATAGTAAAATTAAATAGAAATTTCTATTTCTCTAATTTATTTTTAAAAATTGGAGGCTTAAATGGCAAGAAGAGTTTACTTCAGGGAGATTTATTTATATATAGTATGCATTATCGCCATAATTATTTTTGTAATAGGGATAATCACCACATACGATGGCCTCATAAATTATATAAAACCATCAACGTGGACATCAAAACCAGATATCATAGCCATGTATTCGGAACAATACCGGAGTTTTTCCAGCGAAGAAATTGAACAGCTGGCAGAAGAGCAGGTAAACACCTCTATCAGAAACGAGGAAGATTCGGCATTTAAAAACATGCTGAGAGGAATACTTCTCTTAATCATTTCTATTCCACTTTTTGCTTTTCACTGGAAGAAAGCCCGGGAAATGTGGGATATGCATGTAGAAGAAAAAAATAATGATTGATATCTGCTGCAATAGTTGCGTGCAATAATTTTAAAATTTAATTTATTATCCTATTTATTTTTTCCCTGTCAAAAATATCAGGGGATAAACCTCTTCTATTTACCATGGATTTAAATTCTTTATCAATCTCAGCTGTTAGTTTATCTTTATTAATAGAAAAAGATTCACAGATATATTTACCAAGCTCTCTGACAAGCCTGATTTTCCAGTCAGAGAAAAACGGTTCATAGGTTAAAGTAAAAGCCATAAATTTTCCAAAATCTTCTTCAATGCACCCTTTATGCCAGCCCTCAAAATCAATTCTATAAATACCTGAATTTATAATAAAATTACGCAGGTTGACATCGCCAGATATGCAAAAGTCTCCCGTAATTTTCTTTGAGATATAATAAAAATCATTAATTACTTTACACGAGGCTACCAGAGGGTTTAATTTACCAAAATTAATATCTTCATTCTTTGACTCTTTTACAAGGATGTAATCAAGAAGAGTGCCGCCTTCTATAAATTCAGTTATTAAAAAATCCTTTCCCTCGTAAAATATCCCGGGGACATTAATACTATATTCAGGTGAATGCTTCCCCAGGGCTCTCAGCATCAAAGACTCTTTATCTTTTTTAAACCCTTTCTCTCCATTCAGGTATAATTTAAATACAAAATATACAGATTCTTCTTCCCTAGAGCTATCGGTTATAAACCTTACCCTGTATAATTTGTTCTTTTTACTATATAACTTTTCTACAGGTATTATTTTCTTGATATGCTTTTTTTCAATAAACTTTTTATCAATAAGACCTTTCAAAAACGTGTCATTTATCATGGCATTTGTTTAATATATTAATCTTTTATTGTTATTCTTATTTCTCCTGCTACTAGATAATCTTCTAGATTTTTTATTATTTCCTTTATGCTGTTCTTTAATATCTCCTCCCCGGGTTTACCGCAACTTAACCACTGCTTACTAAGGCTCTCTGGTGAAAATCAGTAATATTTTCTAAACCTTTTGTTCAATAAAATCAACCAGAGCCGCGGTATTATCCATTGAATTAATAACCGGGATCCCCCTGTATTCATCAGTATTATTGGAGACAACTCCGGAAATCAAAAAAATCCTCTCAAAATATTCTTCCCCCCTGTTTCTTTCAATATCCTCCAGCGAAGACGCACACAGAATCACCGGACAGTTGTAATCCTTAACTCCCTCCATAACCACGTAATCCGTGTCGTAAAACTTTAAAATCTCATATATATTTAATTTTTTCCTGAAAAGAATGTCCGTCTCATAAAGGCCCCTCGCGGTTACAGGCTCTGCACCTGCTTTAATGTGCCTGTATGTGTTTGTTCCCTCTTTATCCATGGCAAAATCTTTATAGTGTATCTCCTTCACCGTGCCCACCGAGTAACCTCTTCTCCTGAGCTCTTTTATAATATTTTCAATAGTGGTTGTTTTCCCTGATTCTGATAATCCAATCACTGAAAATAATCTCATAGCACCCTTCCCGGAAAATTAAACACATAATAGCTTACAAAAACAGCTGCTGTAAAAATAAAAGACAATACTATTATAATATAATCTTTCGCAGAAAACTTAAGCACCAGATAACTTGTTCGCACTGGATATGCTCTGAAAGCTCTGGTTTCCATAGCCATTGAAAGAGTCTGCGCCTTTCTGATTGCGCCTGAGAGTACCGGCATAAAAATATATGAATATACCCTGAGCCTCTTCTTAAAAGGTATCTTATTTATTTCAATTCCCCTCAGCTGTATTGCAGCCAGGGCATCCCTAATCTCATCGCGAAGGAGAGGTAAAAATCTTATGGCCACCGAAACCATAAATGCTATATCATAGGGAATTTTCAATTGAACCAGGCCCTGGATTATTTCTCTGTAGTTTGAAGTAGCGATAATGGTAGCCGAAAACAAAATAATAGAAATCCTCAACAAAAACTCTATTCCCATCAGAATTCCGCCGGTAGTAAGAATGGTAAAATTTCTTACACTCAGGATTGATTCTCCCCGGCGTAAAAACATGCTCTGAATAACAACTATGGCAAAAAAGAGATACCACAGCCTTTTAGTTGACCTGACTGACTTTAAAAGATCTACTTCTGATAGAACGGCACACAGGATAGTAATTATAAGGATTACTCCCAGGACATAAATATGCTGGATAAATACTGCTATTCCGGAAAGGCAGATAACTACCGCCAGCTTTGTCCTTACATCTGTTTTAGCCAGAAACCTGTTCAAAAGTCTCACCACCGTATATTTTTAAAATCCTCCCGGAAAATTTCTTTATAAAAAAAATATCATGGCTTATGACCATTACTCCTATTCCCCTGGTTAAAAAGCCCTTGAGGATCTTAATAAGCATATTTTCTCTTATCATATCCAGACCCGTGGTCGGCTCGTCAAGTATTATAAAATCAGGTTCATTTACTAAAATACCGGCGATCGCAAGCCTCTGTTTTTCTCCGTAACTCAGGTTATAAGTCGGGCTGTATCTCTGATGGCTCAGGCTAAGATACTCCAGAACCTTTTTTACCCTATCATTTATTATGTCATCGGGAACATTTTTTATTCTCATGGCAAAGGAAAGCTCCTCTTCCACAGTTAGAGCAAAAATCTGTACTTCCGGATTCTGGAAAAGATACCCGATTTTCTTTCCCACCTGGCCCAGATTCATATTGTTAACATCACTGCCATCTATATAGATTTTACCCCGGTCAGCTTTTAAGATTCCCATAACAAGTTTACCCAGGGTAGTTTTTCCGCTTCCATTTGGCCCCACCAGCGCAACAAAATCACCACGGCAGATGTCAAATTTTGCTTTTTTGATTACAGGTTTACGGTTCCTGTAGCTAAAAGACACATTATCAAACTTTATAAAGCTCAATTAAACCCTCTAGTTTTTCCTGTTTATCAATTTCTATTAATTTTCCTCTCTCCAGAAAAAAAATCCTGTCAGATATATTAAAATTTTCAACATCATGGTCAACCAGTATTATTGATTTACCGGATTTTTTTAACAGCAAAATTGTCTTTTTTATTCTATCCCTGCTCTCTTCATCCAGCCGGGAAAGACTCTCATCAAAAATTAACACATCGGGTTCCATGGAGAGAACAGAAGCAATCGCAACCAGCTGTTTTTCACCACCCGAAAGATTCTCCGGATGCTCAAACCGGTATTTTTCCATATTTACAAGTCCGAGGCTCATATCTACCCTTCTTTTTATTTCATCACGCTCGAGGCAGAGATTTTCCGGCCCAAAAGCAATCTCGTCCTCCACTGTTGGTGAAAAAAGCTGCATATCATAATCCTGGAACACCATTCCCACCCTGGTTGAAACCAGGCCAAAACTCATTTCTTTCACCGGCTTGCCGAAAATATTCACGGTGCCTTTTATAAGACCCCTGTAAATATGGGGGATAATTCCGCATATACAGTAGCAGAGTGTGGTCTTGCCGCAGCCGCTCAGTCCAGTGACAGAAATTATCTCACTTCGCCCCACATTAAGGTTCACGCCATTGAGTATGTTTTTCTTTCCATCCTCATATTTAAAGTAAAGATTTTTAATCTCAACCGGGTTCATATTCTTCTAAAATTATTTTATTAATTCTATCTCAACCACATATTTGCACCACCGCATGCTGAACCGGTCCTTTCTTACTATTATCTGGTATGGGCCTTTGCCTCCCGAGCCCTTTGTCCCCAGAATTTGACCATTTTCCATGTAAGCAATATAGATATTGTCTTCCTCCTGAACCTCTTCCGGTTCAAATGCCACCTTATAACCATCAATTGCATTGACGGTAACCATTTTATAGTCCTCTACATCTATCCCCATTTTTTCAAGGACATTATTCATTAAAACTCCGGTATAATAATGTTCTTCCTGGCCTGTATCACTGGTATCCATAACCGCGCTGAGTTCCTTCTCGCCCGAACTTTTAATAAACTCCATATCAGCTCTGCCAATTTCATTACCATCAAACCTGACCATAATGGTCTCATTTTTCTCTAATTGTTTTTTTTCTCCTATATTACCGGCATTTAAAAAAGAAAATATACCCACTACAATAAGGAGCACGATAACTGACAGTATTATTACCAGATTTCTCTTTTTTACTTTATCATCCGTCTTTCTCATAAAATTCCAACCAGCCTGTTTTAAATATATTATTCCTTCTGCCTTTATTATTTTCCGTAAATCAGTATATATGGAACCACAAGATCCTCATATCTAAACTGTCCGTGTGAACCGCCGGTATCATCTGGATGCATCCCGTGGTCGGATGTAATAATAATGGCCCCATCCCACTTTTTAACCAGCCTTTCTATAAAACTATCAACCATCCTTACAGCTTCAAAGGTTGACTCTGAAATATCTCCGCAATTGTGCCCGTTATCGTCAATGCTATGAAAATGAACGGCCATAAAATCATAATTGTCTTCCATGCTCTCCATAGCAGATTCAAATATCTCGTCATCTATGGTGCCATCTTTGTTTTTATCGGTATTAAGAACCGGGTCAATTTCTGTTTTTATTTTCTTCACATCACCTTCTATAAAAATTGAGCTCTTTCCCATCTCCTGAAGCTCCTTAAATATTGAGGGTACCATAAGCTCTCTCTGATCTCCTGAATATATCCCGTTTTCTGCAGGAGTTTTGCCCGTCAGCATGGCCGCAAGTCCCGTATTGGTAACCGGCCTGTACATTGAAAGCGCCTTCTTCATTATTACCCCTCCCGAAGATTCAAGACTCCCCATAAAAGGCATGAAACCATCTTCCCGGGTCTTAAGGAACTGATGATAGCCAAATCCATCAGTAATTATAAACAGTACCGCCCTGCCCTGCTCCAGATAGTTAAGGGAGTCCCGGTAAACATCCGTAATATTTGACTCTACCGGATTTAACATTATTCCTTTGACATCTTCAATAATATTTTCGTTATCCCCTTCAATATAATTGAAATTATTATATCCGACCTCAAAATAACCCGGACCCTCAGAGAATAAATACTGGCCCCTCTCGCCCATTATCACAAAATTCCCACCATCAAAAAAAGAATCAATGTTTTTTCTTATTTCCTCCGGATTCTGTTCTGCATAATAAAAACTTTCCATAATATCCTGGAAAGTTAGAATATTTCTTTTTACATAAGAAGAAATTCCAGTTTTTTCGCTACCAGACACACAGTCGCCATCCAGTTTTGATTCGCCTTCTCCATGTAAATCCTGGGTGACATCAAAAAAAGCACGGCTCTTTAATCTCGCTTCACCCGGGGTTATTCCAAAAAGATTTTCTTCAGTGGAAATTACATTCAGGCCATAGTCATAAATTTTCTCCGTATCCCTGTCCGAAACAATTATAATCTCCTCTATGCCTTTTATGCTGTTAATTTCAGACTGTCCAGGATTTATTGCTTCCCACCCGTTCCGGTAGCTAAAGCCCAGATAGCAATCTTTTATTTGCTCGGAATACATCCTGGCTGTTTTCCCATCATGGCCTGTAATATAAATGCTAAAATACTGGCTGAATGGTTCATAAAAGTTTATTATGTCTTTTAATTTAAATGCTTTTACATTTTTTTGATTATAGGTGATCTTCTCTTCTGCCAGTTTCGCCTCTCCGGATAAAAAAGCAGGATTATCAATTATGGCTGGCCTTTTTATATCACCCGTTATCTTAAGCACGGGAAGCAAAAATTTCTCTGTATAAGCTGCCCCCTGAAAAAATCCGGCCATGAAACCTGCCCCCAGTAAAACAATGGATACCGCTACCATTAAAATTATATAAATTTTTTTTAATTTCATTTTATATATTTTCTTTCCGGACAAATTTCATAAACCGCCCTTCCCTGTTTTCCCGCAACCAGCATCTTTGCTGCTGCTTGAATTTAAACCCGGTATCTTCACTTTTCTAAATCCTTTTATAACCGCGTAAGCAATAAGACCTCCAAGTCCACCTGAAAGGGCTGCTCCTGCTACTACTAAAATTAAAGGAATAGCCGGAAGTCTGAAGAATACCAGATTGGTTAAAAGAGCTCCGGCTGAATTTGCTGCCATACCGGCAAAAAAACAGGAAAAATTATTTCCTGCCCTCTGTTTTGTAAAAATAAGCAATATGTCTACCGCAATTCCCGGTATTATATAGGTAACAAGAGTCATTATTCCATGAGTCCCTATAACACCCGTAGCCAGGACAAGCAGAGACTGGACAACCGCAGTCAGCGTTGCCGTTCCCCTCTTTCCTACCAGCCCTGCGCTTACTACAAGCCACATCATGTAAAAACCACCAACAATGGTGCCGCCCGGTATAAAAAGTGGGCCGGTAATAATCTGGACCAGAGTGACCATGACCGGTTTTACAGCCACACCAATTGCAGCGCATATCGATATCACTATCAGCTCAAATATTGAAAAATTTCTGAGAAATTTTTTCGGGCTCAAAGACATTTTTAAAGGAATACCCTCCTCCTGCACTGGTTTCTTACCCATAAAAATTAATTTCTTTTTTTAAAACCAAATAACCTGCATATTATCCTGAATCTACTTAACAACATATATCCTGCTGACATTTTTTATCCATGCCCTGGCGTTCATTGTTGAAACAACCATACGGACCAGACCATCTTCCCTGCTAATTTCCTGACCATCAAGAAAGAGGCCTAAAATTGTACCTTTATCATTGACAGTCGAAGCATCCAGTTCCTTTGTGTAACCATCCGATGCTTCAACAGCTAACATTTCATACTCTTCCACTCCACAATACCCCAGCACATCCGAGAGCAGTACTCCCTTCCAATTTTCCGTTTCTTCACTTCCGTCATCTTTGCTGAGAACCGCAGTTACCTCTGCCAGTTCCAATCCGGCAGCATCTTTTTCGGTAAATTCCACCTTTTTACCGGCACCGTCTTCCACATAAATCAGCCAGCTTCCAGAAGTAACACCCTCTTTGCTTTCAGCAGCACACCCTGCCGCCATTATCATAAAAATAAGCAACAGCATAATAACCACAACAGCTGTAATTTTTCTCATTATTTACCCTTTCTTTTTAAATGATAACTACCAAATTTTTTAATCCTGTATATTTTGATTTAAGTTTCTACTTCGCCGCCTCTATCAGAAGAAGATATTTAACCGGAGTTTTTCCTGGCAGACTCTCAAAAGATATTGAAATATTTCCATCATCATCAAAATTAATCAGCCCCTCTTTAATAGATTCTTTATCAACCTCTACGCTGTATCCGTCTATTGCCCTGATAAGATAACTCTCGGAATCTATAATTCCGCATACTTCAAATATATCACCCAGTTTAAGGTACTTTTCACCACCGTCTTCTGTGATCTCCATTATCTTAAAACCACTACCGACAGAAAAATACGCCGTTCTTCCGAGTAAAAAATAGTGAATATCTTTAACCCACATTCCTTCCGGTATATCCTCCGAAAGAAAAGCAGGTGAATCCGGCCCATCTACTTTTAAAAAAGCGTCCAGAAAAGTCCGGAAATCTTCCCTTTTTTCAAGACCGTCTATTGACTTTATTAAAACTATATCCATATCCTCTACATCTGACATGCCTTCTGCTATATCGCCCAGCTTTAAAACTTTATCCGGTTCACCATGATATTCATAATCCAGGGTGCTAATAATTTTATCCAGGCTATCTATAAATACTATCCTTGTTATTTCTTCCATACCTCTTTCCGTAACGAGTTCAATTTTTACAAGATTTTTAACCCAGTATAATGTAAACTCGCCCGGCACAACAGAACGCAGGGGTTTTTCCCAGTCCTCAAGTGGCTCTCCGTCAATCTCATAAGCAAGAATAATTTCTTCGTTTCTTAAAATCTCAGCGGCCACCTCTACTTTATAACCATCGCCCGCAATAAATTTTATCCCTTCTAATTTTTCCCGGGACAGACCTGTATATTCCTTTAATATATCATCCAGAAGATATCCTTTTACCCTCCGGGTTATTGCCTCCCCGTCATCTGAAATAGCCGGCACTTCTCTGTCAACTTCATGGAACTGCTTTAGTTCATAAGTATCTATTAAAATATCGGTCCCGGAAAAAGATATGGTCAGGCCTCCTCCGGCCGGGCCTTCTTCCGTACTTTCATCTTTTGCCCCTCCACATCCGCTCAGGTATATTGCAGTGGTAAAAAAAATCAGAATCAGTGAAACAATAATTATCCCCGTCAGATTCCTTCTGGCTAAATTACTTCTAAAAACAACGAGTCTTTCCATTACTTTCCTTTCTAAAAATAAAAAATCTTCTTCCAGCACAGAAGAAGACCTTAAATAAACTACATAAAAAATGCAGCTTATTTATTAATTTAGATAACCCCTTTCCGCACCGGGAGGTTTGACCGTTACCAGTCAAGCCCTATCGGCCTACAATCCTTAGCGCTGCCTATTAGGAATTGCAGGCTCGGAGTTTTATTTTAATTTTTATTAAATACTTTTGATACCGTCACTGCCAGCCATGCATATGAGTTTTTTAAAAAGCCCTGATTCATTTAATATAAATATCTATTTCCCAATTAAATGTGAATTATAACAAATAAGAGAAAAGCTTACTATATCATTTGACCATTCAATAAAATCTTCTTTATCTTACTATCTTTAGAAATCTTGCATTTATGGCTACGATTATGGTGCTTAACGACATTAGAACCGCACCGATAGCCGGGCTCAGGATGATTCCAAAAGGAAATAAAACTCCTGCAGCCAGTGGCATGGCAATGACATTATAACCTATAGCCCAGCCCAGGTTCTGTAGCATTTTTCTGTAAGTCGCTCTGGATAGATGAATTATAGACGCTACATCCAGAGGATTATTTCTTACCAGTATTATGTCTGCTGCTTCTACGGCCACATCTGTCCCTGCGCCAATAGCAATCCCTATATCCGCCCGGGCAAGAGCAGGTGCATCATTTATCCCATCACCGGTCATAGCCACGGTCAATCCCCTGGATTGAACTTCTTTTATTTTATTTGATTTATCCTGTGGAAGTACCCCGGAAAAATACTCTTCAATCCCTGTTTCTTCAGCTACCCATTTTGCCACCTGACTGTTATCTCCGGTAAGCATCATCGGCTTTATACCCATTAGTTTAAGTTTTATTATTGCCTCTTTTGATTCTTCTCTGATTATATCCGCCAGAGCAATAGCTCCTGCCAGTTTATCCCCAATAATTATATACACCACTGTTTTCCCATGGCGGTTTAATTTATCTACAGCACTGCTGTCTTTAATTTGTATATTATTTTTCGTTAGATACCCGATACTCATTACTTTTACTTCTCTCCCATTAACTATTGCATACACGCCCTCCCCGGTTACAGATTTAAATCCGCTAACTTTATATCTACTTTTAGTTGAGCTGGCAATAGCACTGGCAATAGGATGCGCCGATTTTTCCTCAACAGAAGCTGCATATTTTAATATTTCATCATTATTAAAATCTTCAGACAAACTTATAACATCTGTTACCCCGAATTCACCCTTTGTAAGGGTTCCTGTTTTATCAAAAATTACAGCGTCTATCTTTCTGGCTCTCTCAAAAGCGGCCCTATTTCTTATAAGCAAGCCGTTTTTTGCCGAAAGAGCGGTAGAAACTGCTACCACCAGAGGTATAGCCAGGCCGAGAGCATGCGGGCATGTAATTACCATAACTGTGACTGTCCGCTCAAGAGAAAAAGCAAAATCTTTATTAATTACAAATAACCATATTATAAGCGTAATAGTTCCCGCAGATATAGCAACAACAGTCAGCCAGAATGCTGCCCGATCAGCAAGATTCTGGGTTCTTGATTTGCTGGACTGTGCTTCCCGTACCAATTTTATTACTCCGGAAATAAAAGAATCTTCACCAGTTCTTTTAACTTCAACGGTTACCGAACCCTCGCCATTAATAGAACCTCCGATAACCTCCTTCCCCTCACTTCCGTGAACCGGTCTGGATTCACCTGTAAGCATAGCCTCGTTTATAGAAGTCTCTCCTTCTATTATGATTCCGTCTGCCGGAAATTTTTCTCCGGGCTTTACCAGCACTCTGTCAGCTTTTTTTAGCTCTTCTACAGATATATCGGTGATATTCCCCTCCCGGGTAATTTTGTGAGCATATCGAGGTATAAGCTTTACCAGTTCTTCCAGTGCCCTGGAGGCGCCCATCACTGATTTCATCTCAACCCAGTGACCCAGAAGCATAATATCAACGAGGGTCGCGATCTCCCAGAAAAAAAATTCCCCTTCCATCCCAAACACCACCGCACTGCTGTAAATATAAGCAACAGAAATTGCCAGTCCAATTAAGGTCATCATTCCGGGTTGTTTTGACTTCAGTTCATTGTATGTACCCTTTAAAAACGGCCAGCCGCCATAGAAAAATATTACTGTAGCCAGAACAAAGAGAACATATTTATCACCGGTAAATTTTAAGATATGTTCAAGATTTAGCAATCTCTGTATCAATGAAGAAAGCAGTAATACAGGAACAGTTAGAACTGTAGATATAATAAAGCGCTTTTTGAAATCTTCAACCATGTGCTGGTGATGCCCGTGATTTTCGTGGTGATGCCCACGACTCATATCATGTTGTTCTATATTATGTTTATCGTGATTCATTATTTCTAACATTCACTTTTATATAACTTTATTAATTTTATCAAAAATTCTATAAAAAAGTAAAAGTTACAGTAATTTACAGGAGCATCAACGATTATGAGAGTTCCGTTTAAAACCACAACTCCGGCTTTTTATAAACAGTCAACCATTTACAGGAAAATAGGTTACTTATAAGCAAGCAGATTTATATAATTTACTTTTTTTGGGTACTTACGATTGGACCATTTATTCTTTCAAAAAAAAATTCATAAAGTATATAATATATAAAAATATTAATCATTAATAAAAAAGCATGGCCAATTTAATAACAGCTGAAATAGAAGCCGTACTGCCGGAATTGTTAAAACTTCTACCCCTGTTTATACCCCTGATTATAATTGAGTACGGGCTTATGATTTTTGCTCTGGTACAGGCTGTAAGAAATGAAGTTTCATATCTTCCAAGATGGGCCTGGATTTTAATAATAGTACTGGTTAATATCATCGGACCGGTTGTTTTTTTAATAGCAGGAAGGAAGAAAGAAACAGAAAATGATTGAAGTTACCGGATTGAGTAAAAAATATGGGAGCCTGGAAGCTCTAAAATCCATAAGTTTTAAGGTAGAAGAAGGCTCGGTATTCGGTTTTATCGGAAGAAACGGCGCCGGCAAGACAACCACCATGAATATCCTGACCGGCCTTTTAAAGTCTGATGAGGGAAAAATCTCAATAAAAGGGAAAGATTTCTTAAAGAATAAGCGCGAGCTATCAAGATTAATCGGATACTTACCGGAAACACCCTCTTTCTATGATTACATGAATTCTTATGAATACCTGAATTTTATGGGCGAGATAATAGGATGCCGTAGTAAGAATCTCAAAAAAACTGTTGAAGAATTACTGGATAAGGTTAAACTTACCAGACAGGGAAAAAGACGTATCGGCGGATATTCAAGAGGTATGAAACAGAGACTGGCACTTGCAGTAGCATTTATGAACAGCCCTGAAATTCTCTTTCTCGACGAACCTGCCTCTGCCCTGGACCCCGAGGGGAGAATGGAAATGTTGGAACTCATTGAAGGAATGAGGGATGAACGAATAACCATTTTTCTTTCCACCCATATATTAAATGATGCAGAAAGAGTATGTGACAGAATATGCATCATAGATGAAGGAAAGATACTTTTAACCGAGAATTTATCCAGTTTATATAAAACATATATCCAGCCTATTATTGATGTTGAATTTGAAGATGACCCGGAACCCGGGATTGAACCATTAAAAAAGCTTGAATGGATTGAAAACATTAATATAGACAGTCGCAAAGTAAGTATATACGTTAAAGATATAAATACCGCCAGAAGAAAAGTTCTGAAGGAGATTGCAAATCTTGATGCCGGTATCACTAGCTACCGGATAAGAAAAAGCACGCTTGAAGATATTTTTATGAGAATGGTAGGTAAAAATGAACTCATTTAAAGCTTACTTTAAAAAAGAAGCTATTGAAGCTCTAAGAACTCATAAATATCTAATTTTATTTGTGGGCACCGTTTTCTGGGCTTTGCTTAATCCATTAATGCTGAAGCTTTTACCCATAATAATGAAAAATTATATCACCGCTGAACTAACTGATATTTTTACCTATTTTACACGCGACAGCGCTTTCCTGAATTTCCTCGGCGACCTGTTCGAGATGGGAACACTTTTTATTGCATTTTCACTTATGGGACTAATTTCCAATGAAGTCTACAGAAAAAAGCTGACTTTCCCTTATTCCAGAGGAGTAGACCCCGCCGGAATGGTGCTCGCAAAATATGTCCATTATGCTACTACTATTTCTATTTTTATATTAATGGCTTTCCTGACCAATTATTTCTATATTAACATCCTGTTCAGCGGGGGGATACTGTCAATTGGAATTGTATTAAAATCAGCACTCTTGTACATATTTTATTACTGCATATTACTATCCATACTAATTTTCTTTAGCAGCATTTTTAAAAGAAGTTTAATCGCAGGGATAACCGTTCTGGTTCTTGGATACAGTTTAAGTTTGTTTAACCGGTTTAAAACTATAAGGGTTTATTTCCCCAATTACCTTTTATACAAAGCCGCCGATATACTTAATATTTTTGACAGCTCCCTGGTAAGTACCGTAATCATTTATTTCTGCACAACCATACTGTTTGTTTTCTTAACCATATACCGCATGAAAAAAATTGATATTGCCTGAAGTTTGAAGATTATAGACGGTTAGAATTAATTAACAAATCTGGCATATACATCACCGCTAAAAGAAGTTTTATAAGGTATGGACGTAAGAGCTTCACGTATCTCACTGGCATCAACCCACTTATCCAGAGCAAAAGTCATAGTTTCGCCAAATGAGTAATTAAAATTAACCTCTCCAATTCTGGAAAGGTATTCTATTGATTGCATAGCCTTTTCAATAAGTCCCGGCGTAGGTGTAAATTCAAAAGAAATAATCTTAATTGATTGAGAAAGTCCCTTTATAACCTGGTATTCAAATCCTTCAACATCTATTTTACACATCTCCGGTATGCCGTACTCTTCAACCAGCTTATCTAAAGTGGTGACAGGAACTTTAACATTACCCTGCCACTGGAATGCTGAAGTAGAGGTAAAAAACATATCACTATTTCTTACAGAATCTATCCATTCTCTCGACATTGATGAAACAGTATGTGAATTACTCAGTATTAAGTTTCCTTCACCTTCTTCTGACCCCAGCGCCTTATGGACAAGGAAAACTTTATTATTATTCCCGTATTTTTTTTGTAATTTCCTCATACAAATATCCTGTGGCTCAATAGCCACCACTGTAGCACCGAGCTCCAGGAAAATCTCGGTCCTGTTTCCTAAATTAGCACCTACATCAAAGCACAGGTCTCCTTCATTTACAAACCCGGAATAAAATCTCATTAACTTCTTTTTACTCAAAATATTTGATACAGCCAGAACAGTAGAATATACAATATTATATAACCCGGTAAACCTGAGAACCTTAACAAAAGCATTCAATGCTTTTATAGGTATTAAACCCGACTTGGTGCAGCTTGTTTTACTGTCATTTCTTATCTTAATTTTTTTTATATAATTCATAATACCCGGTTTAAACCATCACCCCACTGAAAGGTTTACATACACAAAAAATCAGATATAGAAGCACTAATTAGAATAATACTACCACCGTAAAAATACCATGAAGCATAGCCTTAAAGATTTTTAGCAGATAAAAGGCAAAAAACGTTGATATATAATATACAGATTTTATCTATATCCCTTTTATCTGCTATTAGATTAAATCAATTTTATATCGAAGTTTAATTATTTAACATAATATTAATATCTTCGATATTCTCTCTGCGGTCTTTCTCTTCTGGGACGAGCTTCATCAACTTTTAAAGTACGGCCTGAAAAATCAGTGCCGTCCAGTTCCTCTTTCGCTTTTTCCGCTTCAGATGGATCAGACATCTCCACAAACCCGAACCCTCTGCCCGGGATTATGTCAATCTGATTGACTTTGCCGTACTTAGAGAATAGCTCTTCAAGCTGCTCATTAGTAGCGGAATAATCAAGATTTCCAACATATAGCTTACTACCTTGCATTTATCTAACCTCCTTCTTCTCATTTCCTCAAGCCTAATAACATTACCTTTGGAGGTAGAAGCAAGATATTTGCCCTCTCACTATGAAGCAATATTATTAAACATAAGATAGTAAAATATTATAACTTTTTTTGAGGAAAATAGCCAATAACTCTTTTTATAATAAAATTTAAAAAAAATGTTAACTTTTGATTTATCGAAATTCCGCTTATCCTGCAATGCAGCAATTCCACCTGATAGCATCCCTTTATTAAATATTTCATGTTTAAGTCAGATACACTTTCTACACAGCCAGGCCCGGCCATCCTGCCGGCCAGCAGGCAGAGTGTCCGGCTGCCTGACTGTTACATAAAGAGCCTTGCCAATCTTTTTAAATCATTATTTTAAACGTCTTCTTAATATTATAAAATTTTTATGATAGATTATATACATGGATAATATACAAATATTTGAACTTATAAGAAACGCCGGGCTAATACTAATATGCTACCTGATAGGGGCCATACCTTTTTGTAATGTCATAGCTAAAATTCACAGTAATAAAGACTTAAGAGAGATTGGAGACAAAAACCCCGGCGGGTGGAATCTTGTGTATAGCATATCAAAGTCCTGGGGAGTTCTGGGAATAATGTTTGACATCCTGAAAGGCTTTTTACCCTATTTCATTATCCTGAGAATTACCGGTTCAGAAATGGTGGCCATACTTGCAGGTTGCGCCGCAGTAGCAGGACATAACTATTCGCCCTACATGAAAATGACAGGCGGCAAAGGGCTGGCATCCACAATCGGCTTTCTTATTGCAGCAAGTCCATTTACTATCCTGGCTTTTGGGTCCAGTATAGTCCTGTCAATTTTAATTACAAAGAACATGATATGGTCTGTGATTTCAGCCATTGTTTTCTCGGGCGTATTCCTGTATCTGTTAAAGAACTCTACACTGTATTTAATTATGGCAATTTTTCTTCTAATGATTATCATACCCAAATATATTAACCATTCAATAACCATTGCCCATAATTTTAAATTTAGAAAGGAAAAAACTTTAAAGGATCTGTTCACACCAAAGATAAGATAATTATTCTGGTCTTATACCTTTTAGTCGGAATTATCATTTATCAGCTTCAATTCATCTTCATTTCTTACATCATAAATTCTACCCTTCCAGTTTACACCCACCCCGATTATGGTGCTTAAAATAGAATTTATGGCAATAAGTATAAGATAAATTATAGAAAAGGGATGAAGTAATATATCCACTGCCTTGCACTTAAATCTCAGTGACAGAATTAACTTTGTAATTAAAATTATAACTACCTGAAGGGCTATGATTTTAAGCATTGCCACAGGCCAGTCATAAATTATCCCGAGGGGGAGCATTAAAAAAGGAAACAAAAATACAGCCATTACCACTAAGACAGCAACAGATATTATATGAAGCTTATAATCAAAAGCAGCAAACAATACTTTTGAATATCCACTGACAACTCCCCTGAAATTTCTGTACATCCTGCAGTATAAATTATTTCGCCCATCAAAAATCATAAATTTATATCCGTATTTTTTTACCTGCCTGGATATTTTTATATCTTCCAGCACTTCTTTTTTGACCGACTTATGCCCTCCTATTTTTTCATAAACTTCCCTCTTAAAAAGCATAAATTGCCCTATTGCAACAGAAAACAGCGTACTTTTTGCTTTTCTTATTAGATAAAGCGGCATAAAGCATAATATCATATAATTTCCAAACGGGACCATCATCCTTTCATGCATTGTAACCATTATCTGTTTTGCAAACACCGAGAGTGCATCCAGATCATATCTTATAAGCGATGCGAGCGAGCTTGATATTGAATCAGGGAAGTGAAGAGTATCCGCATCGGTGAAAATAAAATATTCTCCCCGGGCATATTCTGATAATTGATGGCAGGCATAATTTTTGCCCATCCAGCCTTTTTTTAATTCTTTTCCATGATATAACTGTATTCTTTTATCTTTTTTTGAAAGTTCCTCCACTACTTCTGCAGTGTTATCAGTAGAGTTATCGTCAAGAACAAGTATCTCAATTCTGGAATAATCCTGCCTGATAAGAGACAGCAGGCATCTTTTTATATTTTTTCCTTCGTTCCTGGCAGGAATAAGAACAGATATAAGCGGCTGTTTATCCAGTATATTTTGCGGCAGCTTAAACTTTGATGTATCTTTAAAAAAAATATTATTTAAAAGAAAATTAGCCAGTACAAAAAGAATAATCCCTGTAATTATATATTGATATAACAAAAATATATCCATATCTTAATTTAAAAAAGTAATGCAGTTTTTAATTATACCATACTTCATAATAGAACTATTAAAGTATTTTTATTATCTCTCCTGTATTTTCCCTATCATAAAACAACAGGCACTAATATGCATCGGCATCGGTTTAGACGTAATTTTTAATATTTTTATTCAAACTTTTTTTATTAAGTAAGAAATTATCCTATATTTACCGCCCTCCCCAAAAAAACCTGGACAGCACCTGCCCCGGAATCAGTAAGCATATAACTTTCCATATGGCCTGTGGGTGCATGGAATCAGCTTAATAAAATCATTCTTGCTAACCGGTATTTTAATCCTGTTAGAATTAAAAAAATTATTATAATTTTTAATATATTTATCTAAAAGATACAGGTCATCACTATCAGGGCCTGTCTTTTTTACCTCTCCTCCCAGCCTGTAATCTTCAACTTCTCCCCTTATGTATATTCTGCCCCCATGCATTCCAGTTCCCGTATAATTACCGACGATATCTACACCATTTCTGCCTGCATTATTTAAAGTAAAAATTTCCTTTTTCTTTTTATACAGACCAAGAACAATAATGATGCCTCCGGCCATGTATTCCCCTAAAAAGTTACCCGCACTTCCACCAATTACCATGACCGGCATCTTCTGGTGGTATGACTTCATGTGGATGCCGCTCCTAAGTCCGGTATTCTCCTTTATGTATATTTCCCCGCCTCTCATTGAATAACCGGTTATATCTCCTGTGTTCCCATATATTACTATCCTGCCAGAATTCATTGTATTTCCTGTGCTATCCTGCACATTACCGAAAACCTCAATTTGAGGTCCGTCCATAAAAGCTCCAAGGTCGTTACCGGGTATCCCATTTATACTTATTACGACGTCAGCTTTCAGACCATCCCCTATATATTTATGGCCCAGAGCATTATTGATAATAACCTTCTTATTATTACTTCCAGTATTATCATTTAAAAATTCTCTCACCTTCCGGTTTAAATCCCTGTAATTTATATTCTCTGCATCTACTGACAATCTCATATATCTACCCCCTCTCCGATAATAATATTTTTTTCATTTGTTTATCACCAGGCTTCTCCCGCATGTTTTATCCCCAGTATTTTAAGTTCTCTATCGTTTAAACCCACGCCTCTTAAATGTTCCCTGTTTCCCCTCAGGCTTTCAATTGCATTAATTCCTGCCCCTCCCAGCATCTCCTTTATCTCCAGTGACCAGCTCTTCAGAAGGTTTGTAAGCCTCCTCGAACCTGTCCCCGGGTTTAATCTTCTGGTAAGAGAAGGGTCCTGAGTGGCAATTCCCCAGTTGCATTTTCCTGTATAACACTTCTGGCAGAGATGGCATCCCAGAGCAATAAGGGCAGCGGTCCCTATGTATACTGCATCAGCACCCAGCGCAATTGCTTTAATTACATCCCCGCTGGAACGAATGCTGCCGCCCGCTATTATAGAAGCCTTATGTCTTATTTTCTCTTCTCTCAATCTCTCATCAACAGATGCAATAGCAAGCTCAACCGGTATTCCTACATTATCTCTTATTATCTGCGGAGCAGCTCCCGTACCTCCCCTCAGCCCATCAATAGCTATAAAATCAGCCCCTGCCCTTACAATACCACTGGCAATGGGAGCGATATTATGAACCGCTGCTACCTTTACTCCTACGGGTTTGGACCAGTTGGTAGCTTCTTTTAAGGCATGGATTAACTGGGAAAGATCCTCTATAGAGTAAATGTCATGATGGGGAGCGGGGGAAATGGCGTCCGTTCCCTCCGGAATCATTCTGGTATCAGATATGTCACCGGAGACTTTTGCACCCGGAAGATGTCCCCCAATTCCCGGTTTTGCTCCCTGGCCTATCTTTATCTCTATAGCTGCTCCTCTGTTGAGGTAATCCACATCCACTCCATACCTCCCTGAAGCAATCTGAACAATAGTATTTCTTGCATACTTATAAAGGTCTTTATGCCAGCCTCCCTCACCTGTATTATAATAGGTACCTGATTCAGAGGCAGCAGCAGCAAGCGCCATGCACGCATTAAGGCTGATAGAACCATACGACATCGCCGAGAACATAATCGGCGTTGAAAGCTCCATCTGCGGATATAATTTTGTCTTTAATCTCACAGCTTTGTTTTTAGAACCGCCCTTTACTTCAAATTCAAGATTATCGGGCTTTCTTCCTATAAAGGTCCTTATCTCCATGGGCTCCCTTAAAGGGTCAATGGAAGGATTAGTAACCTGTGAAGCATTAAAAAGAATCCTATCCCAGTAAATAGTATAAGGTTTATCACACCCCATACCGGTAAGAAGTACCCCTCCTGAATCAGCCTGCCTGTATATACTTCTTAAATGCTCCTCTGTCCAGTTATGATTGGTCCTGAACTGAGATTTTATTTCTTTAATTTTTAATGCACCGGTAGGACACATGCTCTCACATCTGTGACAGCCCACGCACCTGGTGGCGTCACTGTATATCATATCATTCTCCTTATCATATTCATGAACACCACTGGAGCATTGTTTTACACAAACCTGACAGGATATACATTTACTCAGGTCTCTTTCTATTTCAAATTCAGGTTGAGCCAGGCTTAAAGCCATTTTTAATCACCTCTGGTTTAAATTTACCAGACTGCCACTGTTCTCCAGCTTTTTGATTTCATTACTGTAATAACCAGCCCTGTTATTTCTTTTGAAACCACTTTTCTTCTTCGTTTTGCAAATTTTTCCTATCACAGGTTCACCTCCATCCGGCCACCAGATAACATCCGGAGAAGAACAAACTTTCCTTATCGGGGCCTCCTCGCTGGAAATAAAAAGACAGCTATCTTTTCTTGCTGCCACAAGAGGTCTCAGTTTTATTCTGTCATTTAGAGCATACATATAATTAGTATTGGCAGCGATTACGCTGAATGGACCGTTAAGAAGGGCGCTACCATAAAACATTCTTAAAGCTTTTAATATTTCTTTATTTTCATCAGTCATATTTTCTATTTCTTCCCAGAATGGTGGAGATAAAATCCAGTGCATCATTCCGATATCAATTTTTTGTTTTCGGACTATAAGGTCAAACAGATAAGCAATCACTTCAGTATCAGTGGAAAGGTTACACTCATAACCATAGCCGCTCACAAATCTCCTGTTGGTTCCATAAGACGAAATTTCACCATTATGCACCACTGACCAGTCAAGGATTCCAAGAGGATGGGCCCCTCCCCACCATCCCATACTGTTGGTGGGAAACCTTCCGTGGGAGGTCCAGAGATACCCCTTATATTCATCCAATTTAAAAAACATTCCTATATCTTCCGGATATCCAACCCCTTTAAAAATTCCCATATTCTTTCCGCTTGAGATTATATATGCTCCTCCAATATTTCCGTTTACCCTCATAACAAAATCAGCAATTATATCTTCTTCTTCTTCTGCACCACTATCCTTATTTATCCTGCTATACCTCCCGTCATCATTTTCATAAAATAAAGAATCATCCTTTAACTCTAAAAAATACCTGAAAATCAGAGGGGGCTCTTTGATTTTTGATATCTTTCTGGTCGGGATTTCTTCCTTCAGAAGAATATCAAAGTTTTCTGCTATTTCATCTTCAGTCTGTCTTTTGGCCTCAATATCATCATAAATAATATGGAATACTGTATTTTTATCAAACTGCGGGTAAATACCATAAGCAGCAAACCCCCCGCCCAGGCCATTAGACCTTTCATGCATAACTGAAATTCCTTCCATTGCAATTTCCCCGCTGAACCTTTTACCCGATTCATCTATAACTCCAAACACGGCACACCCGGATGGAATTTTAAATTTCGGAAATTCTTTTTTACTTCTATAAAATAAGCTCATTTCATAAACCCTTTTTTAATTAGAAACTTAAAACCATTATTTAAATACAGTCTTACTTTCCTGAAAAAATAAAAGCCTTCTTAAAACATCTCTGTTCTAAGAAGGCTTCTTTACCTTCAATTTTTTCTGTACTTCTTTATACAGAAAAATATCTTATTTTAATTGTTAACAGAATATTATCAGCATCCTGGTTTTTGTCAATAATTTTTTAACCGGGCTACTTGTATGCTGCCTTCATATCCTCAATTGTCAGTGGCCTGTAATCGCCTGCATGCCCGGCAGTTCCGAACCCGATCATTTTCTCCTTAACTGTCTGATAAACTGCTTCTCTTGCAGCGCCAAAGTATGACCTCGGGTCAAAAGCATCAAGATGTTCGCTTAAATATTTTCTTACAGCACCTGTCATAGCCAGTCTTCCATCTGTATCAACATTTATTTTTCTGATTCCCCTCTTTATAGCTTCTTTAATGCTTTCCATAGGAACGCCCATGGTCTTTTCCAGCTTACCCCCATAATTATTTATAACCTCTATAAGCTCCGGGGGCACCGAAGAAGAGCCATGCATGACCAGCGGCACTTCAGGAATTCTTTTTACCACCTCATTGATAATATCAAGCGCAAGTGTTGGTTTTGCCTTAAATTTGTATGCCCCGTGGCTGGTACCGATAGCCAGGGCAAGTGCATCAACCCCGGTAAGTTTTATAAACTCTACCGCTGCGTCAGGGTCGGTAAGCTTTACTTCTCCTGAGCCGACACCATCTTCTATTCCTCCCAGTGTCCCCAGTTCGCCCTCAACAGATACTCCAAAATTATGAGCATACTCAACCACTGACCTGGTCACCTCGACATTTTCTTCAAAAGTTGTGGGTGTTTTTGAATCCTCCTTTAGTGAGCCATCCATCATAACCGAGGTAAAGCCAAGCTCTATGGCCTGTTTGCATGATTCAAGGCCATTACCATGGTCAAGGTGCAGCACAATAGGTATATCCGGGTTATCCTCAACTGCTGCTGCTGCGAGGTATTTTATATATACCATATTGGTATATTTTAAAGCTCCCCTGCTTGCCTGAATAATAACCGGTGACCTGGTTTCACTGGCTGCTTTCATTATTCCCTGGATTTGCTCCATATTATTGACGTTATAAGCTCCCACTCCGTAATTCCCCTTTGCAGCTTCATCCAGTACTTGTTTCATTGGTACTAATGACATCTATCCTCCTTACAATTTGATTAACATTAAATATATTTTGAAATTTATTTTTATTAAATTTAGACCCGGCAAAATTCTAATCATTATATCACCATATAAATTATTTTCTACAGGATTATTTTTTTCCGGTAAACCGGCCGCATTTCACATTTTCATCTCATGGGATAGAATTATTGCTTCTGATATCTCCCTCATTGACTTGCGATTATCCATTGCGAATTTTTGTATTTTTCTAAAAGACTGCTCCTCGCTTAGATTGTGCTCTTTCATCAGTATCCCCTTTGCCCGCTCTACCGATTTTCTGGTCTCAAGTTCCTCCCTGATTACTTTTGTTTCCACTACCAGTCTATAATTTTCTATTACTATTGCAGCCTGGTCTGCCACTGACTTTAAAATATTTACCTCATAGTCGCTAAACCGATGGGGCCGGGAGGTATATACATTAAGTACCCCGATTACCTTCCCCTTTACATGGAGGGGGACAGAAAGCAGGGATGCCAGCTCTTCCTTTCTGGCTATTTCTTTATACTTATAAATCTTATCTTCAAGTATATTATACACAGTTATAGGCTTATTCTCGGAAGCCACTCTTCCGGCAATACCCTCACCGGGCCTCAGGGGGTTTTTGTCAATATATTCTCTGCTGATGCTCTGGGTGGCTTTAATGGCAAGCTCATTTTTTTCCGGGTCAAGAAGCATAAGAGAACATATCTTGGATCCCATGGTCTCTGCGGTAACGGTGACTATAAGCTGTAGAATATCTTCAAGATACAGATCGGAAGTTATCGCCTCACTTATCCTGGAAAGAGCTCCAATAATATCCTCTGCACATTCTATCTTTTTGTTATTATCCATGGCCTGAAATCCTGTGTTTGAAATTTTTTCTGAAAATAGTGAACCTGATAAATTTACTATATTATATAGTAGTTAGAAAACTGAATAAAGTTGCAGTTTATTTAAAAACTGTCTCTACTATGTTTATTATATTACCGCTAGCCCCTTAATCCCTGAGTATTTTATCTTTACGGTATTATTCGTTTCTATTATATATTATATAACACATTAAGCTTACCGGGTATTTACAAAAAACTATAATATGGATAAAATCCAGAGGTGCGGTAAGTAAAAGAAACGCGGCGCATTCGTCTAGTGGTTAGGACATAGCCCTCTCAAGGCTAAAACAGGGGTTCAAGTCCCCTATGCGCTACCAGTTTCTCATCGGATACAATACTGATGATTTCAATCAAAAATTTCATTTATTTTGTAACCTGAGGCTACCATTTTATTTCTTTGTTCTCAAAATTTATAAGTTGACTCGTTCCTTTTTATGATTCTAAGAATAATTAACCTATTGTCTCTATCCAGAACATCATAGATTATCCTATATACAAAAAATCTTATCCTGAAGGTATTTTTAAATCCACTGATTTTTCTTACTCCATACGGTTTTGGTTCTGTTGATAAATCATCAATTACACTTATGAGTTTATTAAAGTTGGATATCTTATTCTTTAGCTTTTTTAGATCTCTTTCCGCGGCCGGTGATATTTCAATAAAGTAGTTTTTCATAACATACTATTCGAGATCTTCTTTTACTTTCCTCCACGATTTTGTACCACTCTTTTCAATCTCTTTCCGGCTCTCACTTATTAAGGGGGCCAATTCTACATCTTCGCGGCTTTCTATCCATTCAACTATTGCCTCGGAGACAATATCGCTGGCATTTATATTTCTTTTTGCTGCTTCTACTTTTAAATGGGTATATATATTCTCATCTTTAAAAACCACCGTCATTCTTTTACTCATTTTAGCGCCCTCCTAAAACATATATACGTATATGAATCTGAACGTATAGTAGCACATTTTTAATTTTTATACAATAATTTAGTTATTACTGGTAAAAACATTCACTCCCTTTTTAGTAAATTAATTATCTTAGATAGTTAAATTAAAATCTGGTTCTATTTTTTAATTAGATATTATATAAAAATTTTCTTTAAGAAAATTAATAACAACAGCTACTTTTAAAACATCTTTACTCCTGAAAAAATACAATGCTCAGACCACCTATACCCAGATGCGAACCAACTACTATTCCTATTTTTGTTCTGTAAATTTCAGAGGGATTAAACCTATCTCTTATAATTTCCTCTAACTCGCCGGCTTCATTATCAGATGCAACATCACCTATGGATACAGTGAGCTTACCTTCTTTTTTTATCAGCCTCTGCATAGAGTTGATCATTTCTTTTTTTGTCTGCTCCCATTTCTGGGTACTTTTATACAGACTCACTTCTCCGTCTTTTAAGGTAAGTATGGGTTTTACTTCAAGAAGATTGGCAAAAGCTGCCCTTATCTTGCTTATTCGGCCTCCTTTTATTAAGTTATCCAGAGACCTGGGAACAAAGAAAGAATTTATTTTCTTCCTGAAATTATCCAGTTCTTCAATTATATAGTCTGCGTCATAATTATGGTCTGCCATCCTTGAAGCCTTTATGGCCATAAATCCGCAGGACATATGAACAAGGCGTGCATCAATTACGTGTATATTTTTGCCATCAAGTTGCTTTCTTGCCAGTTCTGCCGAATTAATGGTGCCCGATAATTTTCTGGAAATGTGTATGGATATTATTTCTTTTTTTCCCTCTAAAAGTCCGGTGTATGTTTTTAAGAAATTACCCGGAGCAGGTGTTGCCGCTTTTGGCATCTGGTCGGATTTTTCTATCATTTTATAAAATTTGTCCTGCTTTATGCTCTTACCATCATCAGTATATATTTTATTATCAAATGCAACGGTCAGAGGCACAACACTAATATTGTATCTTTCACGGGCGCTTTCCGGCAGGTCCGATGTGCTGTCAGTAACCACTGCTATCTGGCTCATGAATCCCTCCCTTTCATAATCCACATTTAACAAATTATCTTAAAACCGGATACCCCCATGTCTGTCACAATACACCATATAAATTTCATATTTAAAGTAATTAATTTTAAACAAGCTCCATTGAGAAACTTCTAAAACAATAGTATATTATAGTTATATAACAATAATATATATTTAATTATAATACAAATGGTTATTTGCTGAATTTTTTTTACCAATGCTTATCAAAAATTCAATATAATTTAAAATTACAAATACATAAAAATAAGGCTCCTTTTTACTGGAGCCTTACAGCCTAAAGTTAGATTTTAAATTTTCTTAAGCTTCTATTTATTCCTTCCCCTCCCAGGGTTATCCCTGTCTTTATTGTTCCCGTTTCCTTTACTTTCCTTTGAATTACCACCTTTTTCCGCTACCTTCTCAAAAAAATCTTTATTTTTCCTGCCGGGGACCCCGTCATCTGAATTATCTGTATCTTCATTATCACCGGTATTCCCATCCTCATTATTATTCTCATTATCATACGGATTACTATAATTCTTTTTGAATTTTTCTATAAATACAACATATAATACTTTTACATATAAATAAAAATATTGAAACAAAGAAACAGTAAAAATATTCTGTGAGTAGTATTAGTAGCTAATGATACCCTATCAGCATAGATGAAATGAGCGAAGATTATTCTTTGCTCATTTCATCTACAAACCTTATATCTATATTTCCATCAATGATAGGCAACATGAAGAACGATACTGTCAATCAAATAATCCCATCCATCCCACTGTTCGTCGGAATCGGTTGCCGCTGTGGTGTATCTGATTCTTATACGGAACCTTGATTTTCCATCATTTATAGCTTTCTGGAGCTCTGTCCTGAGGTTTTCACTGGTACATGTAATTTCAGGACTATTAAATGATTGAATGGGCGCGTAGGGTACAATATTAAAATCTGCCATTACCAGCGGGTCTGTTCCCCAATCTACAGAATCAATCCAGAGAGAGCCCATAAAAGTAGGGTCGCCCCATACCTGTTCAGGGCTCATGGACAGTGAAGCTTCGGTAATTGTAACTCCTGATAATCCACTAATATCAAAGCTCATATATCCCCTGCATACATCATCAGTAATTGAGTCACCGGCAAACATTCTATTATGAGGATAAAACATAGTGGCGGTGTACACTATATAACCCCCTTCATCTGAAGCCACGGGAACATTGGTTTCCGTTACAGGTTCCGGACAGCCCCAGCTTAAGTTTATTGACGCACTGGCAGTACCTTCTGAATTTGTGGCAGTACCCGTAAGAGTATAGGTCTCAGAAGGGTCAGAAAGATTAATCTGAGCTTTTTGAGTACCCCATGCCCCATGGCTGTCATCCTTGCTCCAATTAACTGTCGGTTTGGGGACTCCCGTAACTGTAGCCTTTACCCTGTAATAGCATAAACCATCAGCAGGCGTCGGACCTTCATATATTTCCACTTCTATAGTAGGAGCTTCTCCTTCTACCTCATCTTCCTCTTCCTCCTCCTCTTCTTCAGCTTCTTCCCCGGCTTCTTCTTCGCCTTCGGCCTCCTCCCCGGTTCCTTCTTCGCCGGCTTCTTCTTCACCTTCGGCCATTTCTTTACCACATTCACCCTGGAGGATTATAGAAGCAGTAGCCGTGCCGGCTAAATTTGCAGCGGTAACTACCAGGGTATAGGAATCACCGGCCTCTACTCTGACCTCAGCTTTATCGGAGCCAAGCAGCTCAATATTATCATCTCCACTGAACTCTACTTCAGGGTCGGGAGTACCGCTTACTATTGCCTCCACACGGTAGTAACACGTATCATCCGATTCTGAGTAATCGGGCCCGTCATATATCTGTAATTCAACAACAGGAGATTCGGTACTAATTCCACACCGGGCAGATACAGTTAACAGGGAAATAGCGGCAATAATTATCAGAACTATAAAAAGGCTTCTCTTTTTCATAGCACTCTCACTTTTCATATTAATAAAAAAGTCTTTATATATTATAACCCATAAAAATAAAATAAAAAAAACCCTGTCCTATAATTTATATAGTATAACAACCATTAATAATTTTAAAAATGTGATCAGAAAATGAAAATGGAATGGAATATTTCTATAATATAAATCTGATGGTCAACCGAACACTTAAAGCCAGTGCCTGCATAAGCCTCTATTTTGATTACCAAAAATCAGATTGAGGTATTATAATTTAATTATAAAGATATTTAAATCAATAGTATAATTATGAATAAAAAATTTTTAATTTATGGAATTAATTAATTTTCCCGATGATTTTATTTTCGGAACCGCAACATCATCATTTCAGACTGAAGGAGAAGGTCAGACAGAGTGGAAGGGTTTTACCGGAGCCGACGGGACAGAGCTAAATGTCGCAATAGACCACTATAACAAATTTATTGAAGATCTCGAATATATACTCTACCTTGGCAACGCTTATCGCTTTAGCATGGACTGGTCAAAATTACAGAAGAGCGAATATAACGCATTTAGCAGAGAAGCAGTAACTCATTATATGAAAATATTCAAGACCCTGAAAAGAAATAATAAAAAAGTTATGCTGGTTTTAAACCATTTTTCAAATCCCCTCTGGTTTATCAGAAAGGGCGGCTGGACATCAGGGGAATCTGTTAAAATATATTTAGATTATACCAGAAAGGTACTCAGAACTTTTTCCGGCTATATTGATTATATAAATACCTTTAATGAACCTGCCGCATACGCCAACATGACATATATTTTGAAAGAATTTCCACCCGGAAAATTCAATCCATTTTTAAGAAACAGGGTTTTAAACAATATGAGCAGGGCTCACAGTGCAGCTTACGATTATATAAAAAGCAATTATCCTCATATAAAAGTGGGTATATCCCAGGCTTCTATGTTTCTGCAGATACTGAAGAAAAATTCTTTATGGCAGAATTTTCTTAAATGGTTTCTTGATTATTATATGTTTGAGTATATCCATCAGATGTTTGTTGGAGAAGGTAAGGTGGATTACATTGGCTTCAGCTATTACGGGAGAATCCTTATTTCAAAATACCCCATTATCGCTTATGAGGAAAGAGGCAGAGAGTTCCTCAGAAAACTTGGCCTGGAATATGATGATATGTGGGAAATATACCCTGCTGGAGTATACCATATAATAAAAGAATTTTATAAAAAGTACTCCAGGCCAATAATTATTACAGAAAATGGAACCTGCACCAGTGACGACAGGCTAAGAATTAAAAATATCTACAATCACCTGTATTATATTAAAAAAGCCATAAGCGAAGGAATAGAAGTTAAAGGTTATTTCCACTGGTCAACATTCGATAATTACGAGCTATCCTTTGGCCCGTCCAGAAGATTCGGGCTGGTTTCTGTTGATTACCACTCCCCTGATTTACAAAGGGAAATAAAAGAATCAGGTGAATATTATCATAAAATTTCAGAGTCAAAAAAATTGATTAAATATCAGTAGCTTAAAAAGGTTAATAACTATAAATAACCATAATGGTATACCGGATAGTATACCGGAAATCTTCTTTTCACGTAACGCAGGTAAACAAATATAATCAATCTCATAATATTATATCAGTGATGCAATACTGAGTTGTATATTTTAATTAATGCTTGTATTTTCTTTATTCATACCTTAAGATTGTATTTTAGTTTTATTTAATCTTTTTATTTATTAATTCAAGGAAGTGATTTTATTGTTATATCACTACACCATTACCATAATTCTTGCCCTGCTTTTAATAAACTTTATTATTAACAATATTTTATTTAAAAATATTTCAAACTATAAACTTCCTGAAAATCTAATTAAATCACCCCCGCTGGTATCAATCCTTATTCCTGCAAGAAATGAGGAATTTAATATAAAAAGATGTATTAAATCCCTTCTAAAACAGGATTACCCTAACATTGAAATACTGGTACTGGACGATAATTCAAGTGACAATACCGCGCTAATTGTTAAAAAAATCGGGGAACAAGATAACAGAGTAAAACTATTTACCGGTAAGCCATTAGAAGAGGGGTGGCTTGGTAAGAGTTATGCCTGCTGGCAGTTATCAAAATATGCGAGAGGAAAATATCTGGTTTTTACCGATGCAGACACATTACATTTTAAAAATTCCATCTCAAGTTTAATTGGATGCCTTGTCAGAAACAGGCTGGATGCTTTATCGGCAATTCCACGGCAGATAATGGTATCACTTCATGAAAGAATGGTGTATATCTGGGTTCATTTTGCAATCTTAATCTTTCTGCCCATGGTGCTGGTAAAGAAGTCAAAAAACCCTCTCTTCGGTACCGCTAATGGCCAGTGCCTATTATTTAAGAAGGAAGTTTACAAAGCAATTGGCGGCCATAAATCAATAAGGACCAAGATTCTGGAAGATATACACATTTCAAAACAGGTAAAAAGATGCGGCTATAAATTTATGGTATTTGATGGCAGCAAAAATATAAATTGTAGAATGTACAGGAATTTTGACCAGATTATTTCAGGATTCTCAAAATTTATATTTGCCGCTTTTGATTATCACATTCTTACGCTGGCAGTAGCAATCTCAATAATTTCTGCTCTTTTCTTATTTCCATTTATTTTATTGCCCCCGGGGCTTTTAATCTTTAAATGGCCCCCGGCAGTAATAGAACTTATCATAATACAGATTTTTATAATACTTATTATGCGGGCTATAATGGCCATAAGGCTAAAAGGCAGGGTCATTGATGCATTTCTTCATCCTCTTTCAATGACATATATGATATTTATCTGTACCAATTCTGTTCTTCAAACTAAATGTGGAGAAGGCGTATCGTGGAAAGATAGAAGATATGATGTTAGTAAAAGAGATTATTTAAATTTAATTGACCATGACAAAGGCCAGAAAACAATTCGCTAAATTTTGTCTGTGTCTCTAACTTTAAATTCTTTACAGCCCCGGTGCAAAACCCTTTATACCCATCCATCAAAAGTTACACATGACAATACAGCTTAAAGCAGAATCCATATAAAAAATAAGTGCTTAGCTACCGCTAATATGCTGTGCTACCATATCTCCGACCTCGCTGGTAGTATAACCCATCTTACCGGCACTTAAACTTCTTATTTTTTTACAGGTTTGAGAAACTGCCTGTTCAATTGACCTGGAGGCTTCCTTCTCTCCCAGATAGTCAAGCATCATCCTGCCTGCTTCTATCGCTGCCAGGGGATTAATTACATTTTTCCCTGTATATTTTGGAGCTGAACCTCCTATGGGTTCGAACATAGACGTTCCCTCAGGATTAATATTACCACCTGCTGCAATTCCCATACCACCCTGAATCATTGCACCCAGGTCAGTAATTATATCTCCGAACATATTGGGAACAACCATAACATCATACCACTCCGGATTTTTTACTGTCCACATACAGGCAGCATCTATATGATTATAATCAATTTTAATATTAGTAAAATCTTCAGCCATTTTAATAAATGCTCTGTACCAGAGGTCTCCTGCATAGATCAGCACATTGGTTTTATTTACCAGGGTAAGCTTTCCGGGTTTTCCTTCTGCTTTTCTTGCTTTTGCCAGGTTGAAGGCATATTTTAAACAACGGTCAACCATCTGCCTGTCATATACCATAACCTGGGTTGCCACTTCATAAGGAGTATCTTTCCTCGTTATGCCGCCATGCCCCGTGTAAAGCCCTCCTGTATTTTCCCTCACTACCACAAAATCTATATCTTCCGGCTTCTTATCCTTTAGTGGACAATCAACACCCGGATAAAGCTTTACCGGCCTTAAATTTATATACTGGTCGAGGGCAAACCTTAATTTTAACAGGATACCAACTTCTAAAACTCCGGGTGGAACATCCGGGTGGCCAATGGCCCCGAGATATATTACCTTAAACTTCTTTAGCTCATCAATGGCAGAGACAGGAACTGTCTCTCCTGTTTTTAAATACCTCTCTCCCCCAAAGTCAAACTCCGTAAATTCAAATTTAATATTATGCTTTTCTCCTGCAGCCTCAAGGACCTTTCTGCCTTCTCTTATGACTTCGGGACCTGTCCCGTCTCCGGGTATTACCGCAATACTGTAATGTTTTGATTTACTCATATTGTTAACCTATCTATTCCTTAAATAATTACTGCTCTATTATATATAAATAACCATATATTACACTATATAATTTTAAAATTATAAGCGCTATTTAAAAAATAATTTTTTATAATACTGATATTTATAAAAAGTTTATAAGAAATTATAAGAAATATTTACTTAATAGCCTGATTCTTTAATTATTGTAGAAGCTCTACAAGGTAAGGAATAAAAATGATTAGTCCGATAGCCACCGCAAATATTGAGGCAATTAAAACTGCACCGGCGGCAATATCTTTTACGCGCTCTGCAATTTTTCTGTATTCTATGGTAACCATATCTATTATTAGCTCAAAAGCTGTATTTATAACTTCCAGGCAGAGGACCATACAAATTATGAGCAGGATAAATAACCACTCGGTAGATGAAATATGAAATAAAAAACCCGCAGTTATAGAAACAGCTGCTATTATCAGCTGAATTCTAAAACTTCTTTCACTCCTCAAGACTCTGATTATGCCCCTGACTGCATACTTAAATGAGAAACTCAGGGTTCTCCTGTGATAAATAATTTCTTTTTTGAAAGAGTTTTTATTTCTTCTTTTATCCTCCACGCCTCATATCACCTCAGATTAACTGGAAACTTTTTTATTGAAATATAAAGTATATGTTGAGAACAATGCAAGTACCAGAAATACATAAAAAGGAAACCATATTCCATTAAAAAAGCTTAAAGCATTTATAAAATACTGGCCCACAAAAATTGCAGTCATTACAATTACGGATATTATAAGGGTAATTAAACCTGCCCTTGCTATATCCTGATACTGCTTTTCATCATACCACTCACTTATTCCTTCTTTCAACTTTATTATTAACCAGTACATGACTATTGCTAAATATGGTATTACAGCTATCAAACTTATGATAATAATCCCGGCATCTACTGCCCATGATGGTAATTCATATACTGTTAGATATAATAAAGAGAAAGTTATAATAAGGATGAGACCGGAAATTCCACTTAATATTCCTATATATTGTGCATTTATAAATATTGAATCATCCTTTAAAACTATTTTTTCTTTTTCAATAAATATATTTTTTTTGGTCACCACAAATAGAATAATCATAAGAACATAAAAAATAAAATGAAGTACCTGACTAAAAAAAAGTATAATGAACTCATCCGGTAGCCCAAAAATATATTCCTTTGAAATATCACTTACCAGTGCAAAGTCTCCGAATAACATCAGAAGAGAAATTATCCCGGAAAAAAATAAAAAAGCACGCAGAAAATTATCTCTCTTGAAAAAATTTAACTGTAAGATTAAAGCAAATATAACCGCCAGGTGGGAAATACCAGAAATAATATACACCAGTGCAACAGGAACAGAAAACATATTTAAAAAGGCTTCAACATCCTGCAAATTAATAATTCTTTCTCTCAGCACCAGAAAAAAAATATTTGTGGATATTAGCCCCGCCGTTGAAATCAAACATAAAATCAGGGCAGTATTATTACTCATTCCTAACAATTTCTTCATTCCTTTACTCTCCTCTGTCAATCTTTAGTTTAGTCCTTATCAATATAAAAAATTTCATCTACAGGTTTTTTAAAGAATTCAGCTATCTTTAACGCGAGCAAAACAGAAGGGTTAAATTTGCCCTTTTCTATGGAATGAATAGTAAGCCTGGTCACACCAACAGCATTTGCCTTTTATATTATTATATAAACCCCTGTAAAAACATAACCTGTATAAAAAAGTTTTGTAACCTAATTTAAAAAATTTCGTTATAGTAATTAAGGCAAAAAGATATTATTAAAAAGTAGTTTTAAAAATATTTTTAAAAATTCGTACTACTTTACAATAATATTTTTATATTTTAGAATGACAGCAATACATAAAAAAAGTTGACAAACTAAAAAAAGAAAAGAGAAGATTGATAATGAAAATTTTACTTGTATATCCTGATTACGAGGATACTTTCTGGAGCTTTAACAGAATAATAAAAATCCTGGGTAAGAAAGCTGCCTATCCACCGCTTGGCCTCCTGACTATCGGGACAATGCTGCCCGGAGAATGGGATAGGAAATTAATTGATATGAACACTGAAATATTAAAAGATGAGCATATAAAATGGGCTGATTATATTTTCATAAGTGCAATGATCATACAAAAAGACTCCTCAAGAAGAGTTATAGATAAAATAAAAAAATTCAATAAGCCCATAGTCGTAGGAGGTCCCCTATTTACCACCGGCTGGGAAGAATTTACTGACGCCGACCATATCTTTCTGGGTGAAGCAGAAGAAACCTTTCCGGAATTCGTTGAAGATTTAAAAAAGGGTACACCTAAAAAGATGTACTCCAACAGGGAATTCCCTGATATTAAAAATACTATCGTCCCCGACTGGAGCCTTGTCAATGTAAACAATTATAATTCCCTGTGTGTGCAACTTTCAAGAGGCTGCCCATTTAATTGTGAATTCTGCGATGTGGGACTTTTGAATGGAAGAGTGCCGCGGTTAAAAAGTAAGGAACAATTAATAAAAGAACTTGAAGCATTGTATAAACGTGGCTGGAGAGCCGGAGTTTTTTTTGTAGATGATAACTTTATAGGGAAAAAA
This sequence comes from uncultured Actinomycetota bacterium, assembly GCA_964601205.1. GTDB lineage: Bacteria > Actinomycetota > Humimicrobiia > Humimicrobiales > Humimicrobiaceae > JAQVEM01. Next base: position 58,601 of record CAZRML010000008.1, read on the forward strand.
GGTTTGCTGAAAAGAGTATATTTGCCGGCAATTATAGAGTGGCAGAAAAGTAAAAAGTATCCCTTTAGCTTTAATACTCAGGCATCAATTAATCTTGCAGACGATGAAGAAGCTATGAAGTTAATGGTGGAAGCTGGCTTTACAGCTGTTTTTGTTGGGATCGAAACACCTGACTCCGATAGCCTTGAAGAATGCGGTAAGATTCAGAATAAAAACAGGGATTTAATAGAATCCGTAAGGACCATCCAGAATAAAGGCATGGAAGTCCAGGCAGGCTTCATCGTTGGTTTTGATAGCGATAAAACTTCAATCTTCCAGCGTCAGATAGAGTTTATCCAGCAAAGTGGAATTGTTACCGCTATGGTCAGTATTCTTAACGCATTGCCAAAGACCAGGCTGTACCAGAGATTAGAAAAAGCTAAAAGGTTGGTAAGCAGCGGAACAGGTAATAACACAAAAATTTCGAGTTTAAACTTCATCCCAAAAATGGATAGAAACGTACTCATAGATGGTTTTAAGAAGATTTCAGCTACAATCTATTCTCCAAAGGCTTATTATGAGAGAATTAAAACTTTTTTAAGGGAGTACAAACCAATAAAGAGAAAAATTCCCAGGCTCAGAACGTACCATATAAGAGCATTTATTGCTTCAATATGGTTAAATGGTATAAAACAAAGAGGCAGAAGATACTTCTGGAATTTATTTTTCTGGAGTCTCTTTAGACGTCCATCTCTTTTCCCTTATGCTATCGGCTTCTCTTTAGTTGGTGTTCACTTCAGGTCGGTATCATAAGATTTTTACCTTAGAAGTTAAGGAAATACTATTTTTAAAAGCCTGAAAACAAGTTCTCTGCAGGTTTTTAAAAGGTTGAAACTCTATCAGAAAATTTTTTAAAAAATAAAATAAATAATTATAATCCCGGTACCAATGTGTTATAATTTTTACTATAAATTGTAATCTCATACTACAAATGCAATATTTCTGTTACTTTCAGGTCCCGTAACAATAGCAATACAAACTGGTAACCTTTATTTTTTTTAGTAAAATTTAAATTAAATATAAAGGTTAATATGAGAGCATTTATTTCAAGGAGTAAAAGAATAATAAAAAAAATATTCAGGACTCTTATTCAGGTAGGCAGCAGAACAGGTTTTGGTGCCACCATCAGATGGTGATATTACGGACCAATAAAAGCACATCCAGAAATTCAGACAGAGCCGATACCTATAATAATTTCCTTAAAAGAAAAGGCCCGGGTAGCATTATCCATGTTTTTTGAAAAATTTCTTAAATACTCTCTTTCCTCAATGATTCTGCACACTCTTCAGGCAAAATAGTATTTACATTAATCCCAGAACCAATTTCAAACCCGGCTCTGGTTATCAATCGGGGCAGGATTTCAAGATGCCAGTGATAATGCCTGTTACCTATCTGTTCAAATGGGGCACTATCTATTATGTAATTGTAATCCGGATTATCCAGTAAATCATATAGCTTCTTTAATGTAATTATTAAAACGGATGCAAAATTTTCAATCGCTGTTTCCGGAATCTGGGCAAAGCATGCCTGATGCGCTTTCGGTAAAATTAGAATATTGTACGGGACCACAGAAGCATAAGGCGCTATAGAAATAAAATCTTCATTTTCATAAATAATTCTTTTTTTTATTTTCTTTTCATAAGCTATCATTTTGCAATAAACACATTCTCCGTAATCATCAAAATACCTTTCTGACTCGTAAAACTTACTTCTTATAAAAGCAGGCATAAATGGAATGGCAACAAGCTGTGAATGCGGATGCACAAGTGAAGTGCCTGCCTTATTACCGTGGTTTCTGAAGATAACTACAAGCTGACAGCCTTTATCCTTGCTCAATTCTATAAATCTTGTTTTGTATATTTCTATTATTTTTCTAACCTGCCCGGGACTCAGGTGACATAAGTTCTCGTTATGCTCCGGTGATTCTATAATTACTTCATGATTACCTATTCCATTAACTTCAAAATATGGTCCATTAATTCGCCTGTAATCGCCGCATTTTTTAATTTCCCCGGGTTCAAGAATTGGAAATTTATTTGGAACCACCCTTATCAGCCAATCGCCATTTTTATCCTTTACGGACATAATATCTTCCGGGGTCATCTTTTCATTACCTCTGCAAAAAGGACAGTTCCTGTCAAACTCTTTTATAACTTTTTTTTCTTTTATTTCCTTAAAATCGCTGGGTCTTTTCGATCTATCTATGGCAAATATCGTCCAGTCTTTAGTTGTAATATCCTGTCTTATAACAGACATCTTTAAAATAACTCCTTTCAAATATTCATATATAATTATTTTTATGGTATTTTATGCTTAATGTAAATATAAATATATCATCTTTCCGTAACAATTTTTATTGTTAAAAAAAATGGATAAAAAAAAGTTTGAAGAAATAATACTGGACACTCTCGAAAATCTTCCTTATAGATTTAAAGAGAAAATAAAGAACCTTGGTATTGTTATTGAAGATGGAAACATAGATTCAATTTTGAAGAACAATAAAAGCACCACCAGAAAATACACCCTCGGCCTCTATCAGGGCCTTCCCGCCACAAAAAGACCGGGAAAAATATTCATTTTCCCGGACAAAATTACTATATATAAAAAAGCGCTTGAAGAAATAAGCAGAAATGACCGGGAACTTGAAAAAAATATAAGAAGAGTCGTTCTTCATGAATTAGGACATTATTTTGGTCTTGATGATAAACAATTAAGAAAATTAGGTTATTAGATCACCCCTTACATCAAACTATATTAATATTAGAGATATACATAATTCCCTTGCCCGGCCCGTAAAAATTTGACATTTACAGTTAAATAGTGTATAAAAATATATTGTATTTCACTTAAAGTGAAATACAATTTTACTATTTAATGAAAATAATTTTTGTATTATCAGAAGAATCTTGTTATAATTAAATAGAAATAATAACAATATAAGATTTTTCTATAATTATATTCTTGATACCACCCTGATTTATGGGGCGTAGATAAAATATAAAAAAATAATTATATTAGTGTAAAATGTATATATAATAAATTAAAAATAGGAGTTGAAAGCTTAATGGCAGAAGAAAAAAAATTTGATAAAGATAAAATAAAGATACCGGAAGAACTTCCGCTTCTTTCTTTAAAAAACAGTGTAGTTTTCCCATTCCTTGCAACACCATTAATAGTAGGAAGGAAAAAATCACTGGATGCAGTCAGGACCGCCTCCAGAGAACATAATATTATAGTTGTTGTGGCACAAAAGGAAGAGAATAAAGAGGATGTAAATAAAGAAGATTTATATGAAGTTGGAACCGTGTGCGCCATAAAACAGGTATCGGATATATCTGAAAATGAGGTTAAGTGTATTGTAGAGGGTATTTCACGAGTAGAAATAAAAAACTATACGCAGACCGAGCCATATTTCAGAGTAAAAACTGAAATACTTGAAGAAATACCTTTAACTGAAGATGAAGAATCAGAAAAACTCAATACTACTATCAGACTGCAGGTTGAAAAATTTATCCAGCTTGGCATCCCGCTCCCTACGGCCTTTGTAGTAGCGGCAACCAATATCTCCAGGATAGAAGTTCAGACTGACCTGTTCGCTTCTTATCTGTTATCAAACACCAGGCAAAAACAAAAAATACTTGAAGAAACTAATATAAAAATTAGATTGAAGAAATTAACAGAATATCTCGGGGAAGAACTCAAGAAATTTGAAGTCCAGTCCCAGATAAGAGACAAAGTTCAGAAAGAAGTAGGCAAAACTCAAAGAGAATATTACCTTCGCCAGCAGCTAAAAGCAATCAAAAATGAGCTGGGTGAATTTGATGAATCCATTGCCCTCACCAAAGACCTTGAAAAAAAATTACATAAGAAAAAACTGCCCGGAGAAGCAAAAGATAAGGTTATAAAAGAGATTCAAAGACTGGAGAATATTCCGAGTATGTCACCCGAGCATTCTTATATTAGAACTTACGTTGAATGGATGCTTGATGTCCCCTGGTCTGAAAAAACCAAAGATATCCTGGACCTGAAAAAGGCAAGTAAAATACTGGATGGCGATCATTATGACCTCGAAAAAGTTAAAACTCACATACTGGATTACCTGGCTGTAAGAAAATTAAAGGGCAAAACAACCAAAGGCCCTATATTGTGTTTTGTTGGTCCTCCGGGTGTTGGCAAAACTTCGCTGGGGCAATCTATAGCCAAGTCACTGGGAAGAAAATTTATAAGAATGTCCATCGGCGGCATAAGAGATGAAGCCGAAATTAGAGGTCACAGAAGAACATATGTAGGGGCACTCCCGGGAAGAATTATTCAGGGCCTCACTCAGGTAGGAACAGCCAATCCGGTGTTTATGCTTGATGAGGTTGATAAAGTGGGTGCAGATTACAGGGGGGACCCGTCATCTGCTCTCCTTGAAGTACTTGATCCCGAACAAAACAATTCATTCAGGGACCATTATCTTGAAGTCCCATTTGATTTATCAAATGTAATGTTCATAACCACAGCCAATATACTGGATACCATACACCCTGCGCTCAGAGATAGAATGGAGGTTATTGAAATACCCGGTTACAGTTCCGAGGAAAAGGTTCATATAGCCGCAAAATTCTTAATCCCCAAACAACTAAAAGAGCAGGGATTAGAAAAATACAATATAAAGTTAAATGAGGAAGCTATCCTGACAATAATAGAAGAATATACCAGAGAAGCCGGTGTAAGAAACCTGGAACGTGAAATAGCAAATATATTCAAAAAAGTTGCGAGGGAAATTATTGAAAAGAAAAAATATTCAAGAGAAATCAATTCTGAAAAAGTAAGAAATTACCTGGGCGTTTCAAAAGTTTTACCCAGTGAAATAGAAGATAAAAATAGAGTTGGAGTTGCTACCGGTCTCGCTTACACCCCGGTCGGCGGGGACATATTACTTATTGAATCTACCTACTATAGCGGAAGCGGAAAATTAATACTTACCGGCAAGCTGGGAGACGTAATGCAGGAATCTGCAAAAGCTGCCATAAGTTATATACACTCAAAAGCAAAATCTTTCGGGATAGATGAGAAGCTATTTGATAAATCTGATATACATATTCACGTCCCGGCAGGAGCAATTCCCAAAGATGGGCCATCAGCGGGGGTTGCCATTACTTCATCACTGATATCAGCATTTACGGGAATACCTGTATTAAGAGACGTGGGTATGACAGGGGAGATAACTCTAAGAGGCAGAGTTCTTCCTGTAGGCGGGCTCAAGGAAAAACTTTTAGCTGCAAAAAGAGCAGGACTTAAAAAAGTTGTATTGCCCGAAAAAAACAGAAAGGACATGGATGAAATACCGGCTAATATACTTAAAGGGTTAAAACTTAAATTCGTAGAAAATATTGATGATGTTATCAGGCATACAATTGAGAAATATCCTTTAAAATCAAATAATAAAAAAACTAAAGAGATAAAAGTCCCCGCTGGAAAATTAGCCATGAAAAAAACACCGGATTTTAATCAGTCTCCTACAATCCAGTAGATTGTTTTTAAAACCCTCCTGTAGAGTAATTTATTTCACAGGAGGGTTTTTCAGGCGTCTATCTATTTTTAAATAAACCTTTTTTATATTTTACTATTTAAAAATTATCCGGTTATCTCCAGAATAATAATGGGCATACCCTGCTTCCTTTACCAGAAACAATTGCTCCCACTTTCCATAAAGCACATAGTTAAATAATATAATCTCACATTTCTCAAACTATCCGGAGATAAAATATTTTATAAATTTTGACTGACTAATGTTTAAAGTGCCTTCTCCCTGTAAAAACCATGGGAATATGATTTCTATTACAGCTCTCTATAACTTCCTTATCCCTTATTGAACCACCGGGCTGGATAATAGCTTTAATTCCATTTTTAGCAGCAAGCTCTATTGTATCTTCAAAAGGGAAAAAAGCATCCGAGGCTAAAACCGAGCCATTGCATTTCCCGTTTGATTTTTTGATTGCTATTTCGGCTGAATCAATCCTGCTCATCTGACCGGCGCCTACCCCAACGGTACTATTATTCAGAGCCAGAACTATGGCATTTGATTTTACATTCTTTACTATCTGCCATCCGAATAAAAGGTCATCCCACTGTCTGTCGTCAGGCTCTTTGCTGGTGACCACCTTCATATTATCTTTTCTATCCATACCTTCATCCAGGTCCTGCAAAAGCACTCCCCCATCAATACTCTTAATATTGACCTTTTCCAGTTTGAAGTCCTCAGAACTCAAGATCTCCAGATATTCTTTTAAATCATGGTTTACTTTAATTATTCTCAAATTCTTTTTCTCGGATAAAATTTCCAGTGCTGCTTTATCATAATCGGGAGCAATAAGTACTTCCACATATTTATCAAGCATAAACTTTGCCGCTTCTTCCGTCCACTTAACATTACATGCAACCACACTTCCAAAAGCAGAAACAGGGTCACACTGATATGCTTTCCTGTAGGCTTCTTCTACGGAAATTCCGGTTGCGGCACCGCATGGATTAGTATGTTTTATAACAGCAACACATATGGAAGAAAATTCCTTTACAATACTGAATGCCGAATCCCCATCCAGGATATTATTAAATGATAGTTCCTTGCCCTGAAGCTGCCGGGCACCGGCAAAATTATCCGTACCTGCATTTGCATATTTATAATAAGAAGCTCGCTGGTGGGGGTTTTCACCGTATCTCAAATTCTGAATTTTTACCAGATTCAGATTTAAATTACCTTTAAAACTACCGTCACTTTCTCTTAAACCATCTCCATTTTTTTCTGTCAAACCCTGCTCTTTTATATCAAGATAATCTCTTACCGATACTGATGACTCACCAAAACTATCAATTTTATTTTTGAGGTAGTTAAAAATTACACTATCATATTCACATGTATGCTGGAATGCCTTAACTGATAGCCTGAAAAGGGTATCCGTGCTTAGATATCCATTACTTTCTGTCAATTCTTCTGCAATTTTTTTGTAATCTTCAGGGTCAACCACTACCGCAACTCCCTTATAGTTTTTGGCAGCACTTCTAATCATAGTGGGCCCACCGATATCAATATTCTCAATAGCCTCTTCCATGGTAACATCCGCTTTTGAAATAGTTTCTTTAAAAGGATATAAGTTAACCACCACCATATCTATTAGCTTGATCCCCGAGGATGAAATTTCACTCATATGTTTCTCATTGCTCCGGTCGGCCAGTATTCCCCCGTGAATGTAAGGGTGCAGAGTTTTTACCCTCCCGTTTAACATCTCGGGAAAACCGGTAAATTCTTCTACTTTTTTTACCTCTACTCCTCCTTCCTCTAACTTCCTGAAAGTTCCTCCAGTTGAGATAATCTCCACTCCTTCTCCCTGCAGTGCTTCTGCAAAATTAACTATACCCGCCTTATTGGAGACACTAATTAAAGCCCTTTTTATTTTTATATTCATTTTCTCTCCTTATCCAGCATTTATTTTATTTAAAATTTTTACTTTTCTACCATCTAATTTAAGTTTATCCTCACAGAAGTATTTAACTGCCAGCGGATAAATTTTATGTTCCACTTTATGTATATTTTCCTCAAGTTCCTCTAAACTATAATCCTGTTTTATATCCATTGCCTGTTGAAGTATTATTGGACCGCTGTCAAGACCTTTATCAACAAAATGAACCGTTACCCCGGTCACCTTCACTCCATAATCAAAAGCATCTCTTATTCCATGCGCACCCTTAAAAGAAGGAAGAAGAGCAGGATGAATATTTAAAATTTTGTTTTTATATTTACTAACAAATTCACCACTCAACACAAACATATATCCCGCCAGCACTATTACATCTACTTTTTCTTCCTCCAGAAGCTCCAGAATTTTTCTATCATATTGTTTCCTGCTGCTATATTTGGAAGGGTCCATAAAAACTGCTTTAATTTTATTTTTTTTTGCCCTGCTCAGGGCATAAGCATCTTTATTGTTAGAAAATACCAGAACTATATCACCATTTAAATCATTCTTAATATTATAATCAATTAGAGCCTGGAGGTTTGAACCAAATCCAGAAGCAAACACTGCTATTCTTTTCCTCATTTGTTTCTAACCTTTCTCTATTATTACCTTTCCAGTTCCTTTTATAACGGTGCCTATATTGTAGATTTTATCCCCCATCCCCCCGCCGATACTCTTAACTTTTTCAAATTGCTGCGGGGAAACAACTACAACCATACCAATACCCATATTAAATACTCCGAACATTTCCTTTTCATCAATATTTCCGAGTTCCTGTAAAAAATTGAAAACCCCCGGAATCTCCCAGCTACCTTTTTTTATAAAAGCATTCATATTGTCAGGTATTATTCTATTTATGTTCCCATAAAATCCCCCGCCGGTTATGTGCGCAATTCCATGGAGCCCGACCTTATTTTTTATTATTTCATTAATCAGCCTATAATATAATTTAGTAGGAGTTAAAATATAATTACCGAGCGGCATATCCCCGGTCCAGCTATATTTTTTATCAGTGTCAACTTCTCTGTCATCAATCAATTTTCTTACAAGAGAAAACCCGTTGCTGTGAATACCTGAAGAAGATATACCGGCTATTATGTCACCCTCTTTTACCAGAGAGGGATTAATAATAAAATCTTTTTCAATAATTCCCACAGCGAAGCCGGCAATATCAATATCATCTTCTGCACTCATACCGGGGTGCTCTGCAATCTCTCCGCCGATAAGAACCGTATCACAGTAACTGCAACTTTTCGAGATAGATTCAATTATGGCTTTTATTTTTCCCTGGTTAACCTTCCCGCAGGATATATAGTCCAGAAAAAATAGGGGCTTTGCTCCACAGCAAATTATATCATTTATACACATTGCCACAGCATCCTGGCCTATATCTCTATAATTATTTAACTCTTTTGCAAGCAGGATTTTAGTTCCCACACCATCGGTAGAAGAGGTAAGAACCGGATCTTTATACTGTTTTAAATCAAGCCGGTAAAGACCCGAAAAGGAGGAAAGGTCACTGAGCACCTTATCCGAAAATGTTGAGGCTATTGTTTTTTTAAGTTGATCCAGCACATCTGAGGTTTTATCTATGTTTACACCCGAAGATTTATATGAATATTTTTTTCTATTTTCTATCTTTCTTCCCTCAGGCATTAGAAGATATTTTCTCCTCTTCATCTATCGAATATTTATCAGACTTCATATTCTCAGGGATAGGAACAGGGTATTCGCCATTAAAACATGCGAAACAGAATTTTTCTTCTGATTCACCAATCGCTTTTATCAGGCCATCTAAACTCAGATACTTCAAACTATCAACATTCAAGAACTTTCTTATATCCTCCAGTGACTTATGGTTGGCAATAAATTCCTGTTCCGTTGCCATATCAACACCATAGTAGCATGGATAAAGAAGTGGCGGACATGTAATTCTCATATGCACTTCTCTTGCACCGGCATTGTACAACATCTGAATTATCTTTTTTGATGTTGTTCCTCTAACTATAGAATCATCAACCACTACCAGCCTCTTACCTTTTATAATATCCCTCAGGGGATTTAACTTGAGCTTAACACTTATCTCTCTTGTTTTTTGTTTTGGTTGAATAAAAGTTCTACCCACATATCTATTTTTAATAAAACCTTCCGCATAGGGTATCTTTGATTCCGCCGAGTACCCGATTGCGGCAGGTGTGCCCGAATCAGGTACAGAAATTACTATGTCAGCATCAGCAGGATATTCCTTTGCCAGCTCCTGTCCCAATCTGTGCCTTACCGCAAACACATTCTTATTATTTATATAACTATCAGGTCTGGCAAAATAAATAAGCTCAAAAACACACATTGAAACCCTGTCTACGGGCAGCATCATCTGCGACCGCATTCCGTCTTTGTCAAGTATAACGGTCTCGCCCGGGTCAATATCTCTCACAAATTCTGCGTCAATTATATCAAGGGCACAGGTCTCTGAAGCTATTATATAGTCACCACCCAGTCTGCCCAGCACCATGGGCCTGAAGCCATGTGGATCTCTTATACCAAAAATTTTATCCCTGGTTAATATAACCAAAGAATAAGAACCCTTTATTCTGCTTATAGCATCTTTGATTGCATCTTCAATATTATCTTTTTCAGAGCTTTCTATCAGCGAAGCTATGACTTCCGTGTCTGTTGTAGTTTCAAATCTGATGCCATTTTTTACCTGCTCTTTTCTTATTTCACTCGCATTTATCAAATTGCCATTATGTGCCATGGCAAAACTTTCGTTTTTAAACATCCTGTACAGCGGCTGTGAATTTTTCCATATATTCATGCCCCTGGTAGAATAACGAGTGTGGCCTATACCTATATATCCCTGTAAAGGAGCTATATTCTGCTCATTGAATACCTGTGTGACCAGTCCCAGGTCTTTAAATATCAGGATATTTTCTTCATCAGATACAGCAATCCCGGCGCTTTCCTGACCCCTGTGCTGCAGTGCCTGGAGACCATAAAAAATGATTTCTGCAACTTTCCTTCCCGGTGCATAAATACCAAATATTCCACAACTTTCATTAAGCTTTCTATCCAATATCATATTCATTATTCAGTAATTTATAGTTTTTTTATTTAAAATTCCTTTATTATATCTATCAGCTTCATTATATGATTTTTTATTCCATATGTTTACTTAATTATTCATAAAATATTCTTAAAAATCCTTTTGCCAACCGGATAACCAGAGTAATTATAACAAATAAAGCTTTAAAATAAATACAGTATTTAAAGCAAAATCAGCTATTTTTATCACACCACTCCCTCGCATTCTGGAACATTTTCAGCCAGGGGGAAGCTTTGAGTCCTGACTTCCAGCTTTCAGGCATCCATGGCCACTGCCACATTAAAAAAGTTCTTTCAGGATGGGGCATCATAGCAAGATGTCTCCCGTCAGGTGAAATTAAGGCAGTAATACCTGACGGGGAGCCATTGGGATTATAAGGATACTCCCCTGCAGGTTTACCCGAATCATCTACAAAAATTATAGGAGATAGATTCTTTTTACATACCTCTGATAAAATTCCGGAATCCGGGCAATAAAGATGCCCCTCCCTGTGTGCAACCCAGATACCCAGAATTGAGCCTTCCATTCCTTTTAACATAATAGAGGAGCTTTTTCTGATTTTAACGGTCACCCACCTGGATTCAAATCTCCCGGAAGGATTACTGATAAACCTGGGCTGCTTTTCCTCGGAAATACCCTTCCAGGGCACCCACCCCAGAAGAGTCATGAGCTGGCAACCGTTACAAACTCCCAGAGAGAATGTATCTTCCCTGCCATAGAACTCATCAAACATTTTTTTTAGCTCCGGGCTGAATCTTATAATGCCCGCCCATCCCTTGGCGCTGTCCAGAACATCTGCATAAGAAAATCCTCCAACAAATACAACACCCTTAAATTTATTCAGGTTTGCCCTTCCATCAGACAGATCAGTCATAGTAACATCCCAGGGCTCAAAGCCGGCAGCAAAAAAAGCTGAGGTCATTTCCCTATCACCGTTACTGCCTTCTTCTCTTATTATCGCCACTTTTGGTTTATCTGACCTGTTTAAAAATTCCGGTAGGGTATCACATGGTTTGAATGGTAATTTATAAGACGGGCCAGACCTGCTGTGAGAGCACTTCTGGACCTCTGCCAGCTCTGAATTCATTTGAGAAATTTCAAGACGGTCACTTGTTGACTCCCACCAATCCAGAAGTGTGTGTGTATTAATATCTATCTCAACTTTTTTATTCTGATAAATAAGAAATTTTTTCTTTTTCTGTGTATAACCCAGAACCGTAAAGGTAATGCCATATTTATTTAAAATACCGATAATTTTAGCTTCATCTTCAGGCAGATACTCAAAAACCAGCCCCAGTTCCTCAGAAAACAACCACGGAATTATTTCTACTTTCCCGGGAGCCTCTATCCTCATCCCGCAGTTTCCAGAAATTATCATTTCCGCCAGAGTAGTTATAAGACCGCCGTCACTCCTGTCGTGGCCAGCAAGAATTAAATCCTTTCCTATTATTTCCTGAACTGCCTTAAAAGCATTTACCAGAAGAAGAGAATCTTCTACATCAGGTGATTCATTACCTATTTGATTCGATATCTGTGCCAGGGCCGAACCGCCAAGGCGATTTTTCCCCGGGGCAAGGTCCATAAAAATCAGTTTGCTTTTACCGGGCCTTTTTACATCCGGTGTTATAACCCGTGTTATATCGGACATTGAACTATAAGCAGAAATAACCACCTGATCCGGGGCTTTAACGATCTCATTTTCCACCTGGGCTGCCATGGAAAGGCTGTCTTTGCCCCCATCGGCAGCAATTCCAATTTCCTTCATCAAATCACTTATAGCTACTGCGGCCCTGTAAAGATTTGCACCTTCACCGGGTAGTTTCGCAGCCCACATCCAGTTTACAGAACACTTAATACAGCTTATATCATCAATGAGTGCCCATACCATATTGGTCAGTGCCTCGCCTACTGCCATTCGAGCACCGGCAGAAGGGTTAACCATCAACTTAATTGGCTGCTCACCTATAGAAATGGCAGCACCTGTCAGGCCGAAATGGCTCTGTGCTATTACAGCAACATCGGAAACAGGAAGCTGCAGGGGACCGCAGCACTGCTGACGGGCAATCAGGCCGGTTACGCTCCTGTCCACCTTCCTGACCAAAAAACCTTTTGAACCGACCGAAGGTAGTTTAAATATAAGTTTTAATAACTGCCTTACCGAAATATCAGACGGTAAATTAAGTGGTTCCAGCTTTTTTGGTACACTTTTAATGTTAAATGTTTTCCCGGGCATCTTGCTCAAGATTTCGCTCAGGCTCAAGTTTACGGGTATAGAATCATCCTTATTATCATGAACCACGATCCGACCATCGCCTGTTATCTCTCCCAGAACCTCGCAATTGACTTTCTCACGCCTGCAAATTGATTGAAATTCACCCAGACGTTCGGGTTCTATAAGAAAAGCATTACGCTCCTGGTATTCTGCCCCCCATATCTCAAGAACCGACATGGTTTTATCCCCAACCTGGATATTCCTTATCTCAATTCTACCACCCGCCGGTTCAACCAGCTCGGTAAGCACATTGCATGGCCCTCCGGCACCCTGGTCATGGATACTCATAATGGGATTATTTTCACCCATCTCAATACACGCTCTGATTACTCGATTCATCTTCTGCTCCATCTGAGCATTGCCCCGCTGGACAGCGTTGAAGTCAAGTTCTTCCCTGTTTTCTCCCTGTACCATACTTGAAGCAGCACCTCCGCCTATTCCTATACGGTATGCCGGACCGCCAACCTGCACTATATTCATACCCCTGCCGGGTTCTTTCTTTTTTATATGACGACCATCAATCTGCCCGACACCGCCGGTAAACATAATTGGCTTTACCCATTCGCGGCGCTGCCCGTCCGGAAGTCTCAGCCCGAAAGTCCTGGTAAACCCCTGAACTACAGGCTCGCCAAACTTGTTCCCGTAATCTGATGTGCCGTTGCTCTCGCCTATCATTATTTGATGAGGCCTGGCAAGATTTGAAGGATAATTAAAATCGGTCACTTCTCCTGGAATGGGATAATCGGGAATATTTAAATTCCCGGTACAGTAACCCGCTGTGCCCGCAATGACAAGCCCGCCTCTACCTGTTGCCTGAACATCCCTTATCCTTCCACCGGTTCCTGTTTCTGCGCCCGGGAAAGGGGCAACTCCACATGGAAAATTGTGAGTTTCAGCAGTAAATATCAGATGGTAGGTAAATTCTTCTTTATTAAAATGTGAACACTTCCCGGGATGTTCCGGGATTATAGACCATATCTTAAACCCTTTAATAGAGCTTGAATTATCTTTAAAAGCTATCAGACTATTTGAGGGATTGGCTTCAAGTGGTTTTCTTATTATCTTAATCAGGGACTCCGGTATTTTTTTTCCATCAATTATAAGCTGGCCTTTAAAAAACCAGTGACGCGAATGTTCACTATTAGCCTGCCCCAGCTGGAAACATTCAACGTTAGTGGGATTCCTTTTTATTTTATTAACAAAAAGATTAAAATAAAAATTTATATCCCAGTCATCCATTCCCAGGCCTATTTTTTTGTTAAAATTCTTTAATGCATCTATACCTGTCCCTACACCGCTCTCAATTTTATATTTGTTTTCTTTATTCTCCTGCATAAGAGGTATGATATATACCTCATCCGGTTTGATGCCGGTCCCGAATGTTTCCAGGGTGCCCGGATATACACATTCTGTCATCCTATCATGATTCTCATCAATAAATTTTAAGAGGCTGGTATTCTTTAAAACCCTGTATCTTCTTGAACGCTCAAAACGGGTAATATTTCTCAAACCGCATGAATGGCATATAGCAACTGCGTTAGTTGAGAATGCGGTTTCAAAATTCAGCCTTGGCCCTATCTCAACCAGATTTTTATTACCGTTTAAAAAAGATTTCTCACCAAACTTTTTTGCCTCAAATGTTTCGGCAATGAGCCACCCTAGCTTTTTTAGTTCTGATTTATTAATCAGTTTTGAGGTTTCTATGTAGTAACAATATTCAAAATTCTTATCAATAAACCGGTAAAACCGTTTAATCATTTATATGTTCCTTATCTTTACCACAACAGAAAATATAAAATTTTTAATAAAAATTTCTTAAAAATAATCTCTTCTACTCAAGATTATCCAATCTTCCGATAATCTCATCTATATATTTTAAATGGTACTCAAAATCAAATAAGCTTTCTAATTCTCCCCTGCTTAAGAAAGAGGATACTTTTTTTTCATTTAAAAGATTTTGTTTAAAATCACCTTCATTGCTCCAGGCACCAAGAGCCGCCTTCTGTATAATAGCATAAGCATCTTCTCTGCTCATCCCTTTTTTTATCAGCTCCAGCAATACTCTCTGAGAAAAAATAATACCTCCATATTTCATTAAATTCTTCTTCATGTTTGGCTCGATTACATTCAGGTTATCAATTATAAATATTATTTTATCAAGCATATAATCAAGCAGAATGAAACTATCAGGAATTATTACTCTTTCTACTGAAGAATGTGATATATCTCTTTCATGCCATAATGCAATATTTTCCATAGCGGCCACAACATTGGACCTCAGGATTCTTGCCAGCCCGCATATTCTTTCACACATAACAGGATTTCTTTTGTGAGGCATGGCAGAAGAACCTTTTTGCCCGCTGCCAAACGGTTCCTCAACTTCTCTTACATCCGTTCTCTGTAAATTTCTTATCTCAAGAGCTATCTTTTCCAGCGTAGCCCCACAAATTGCAATTGTTGAAATTAACTGTGCATGCCTGTCTCTCTGAAGAATCTGCGTGGACGCAGGAGACGGCTTTAAATTAAGAATATCGCAAACCTTTTTTTCCAGCCCGGGAGATGTGTTGGCATAAGTGCCAACAGCACCTGAAATTTTACCATATCTTATATTTTCAGCAGCCTGCCTGAGTCTATCAAGATTCCTTGATATCTCAAAAGCATATACACAGAATTTAAAACCGAGAGTAATTGGCTCCGCATGAACCCCGTGGGTTCTACCTATCATAACCGTATGGCTATATTTTCTTGATTTAATTTTGAGCACATCCAGTAGCTTCCTGATTTTGCCCTCAACTATACTTATTGCCTCCATTATCTGTAATGAAAGAGCAGTATCGCCAACATCTGAAGATGTCAGCCCGTAGTGAAGGTATCTGGATGAATCCCCGATATAAGAAGCCACATTAGTCAGAAAAGCAATTACATCGTGATTTGTTTCTTTTTCAATCTGGTTTATCTTTGAGATTTCAAAACTGGCTTTTTTATTTATATCTTCTGCTGCGCGGCCCGGGATAATACCAAGTCCCGCCTGGGCCCTGGCTACCGCTTTTTCTACTTCAAGCCATTTACAGAACTTATTCTTCTCGTCCCATACCTTACCCATTCCTTTTAAAGTATACCTGGGAATCATTGTTTACTCCTCGTATTAAAACTAATAGAAATTATAGCGACTTTTTTTATTCAAAAACATTAATAGAAATTATTCTACATTAATTCTTCAAGTATTTTTTCCCTGAATGTTTGATAGTTCTTTGGATCATTCAAATCCAGCAGTTCTTCACCGCAATCAAAAAAAACCTGGTCATAATCTTTCAGGCATATATCAGAAACTTCCAGAAGCCACTTCCTATCAAGTTCCCAGCTCTTTAAATCACCTAACCATCTTTTCTCACCCGTAGGTATGGTATCTTTTATAAAAGAATCAAGATTTTTTGATTTTCTTGAAACCTGCAGCAAAAAATCAACTTTGTCCGAAAGAGACGAAATATTTGCTATACTTAAACCTTTATCAGCTGCCATTTATTTCTCCCTGGTATAATGAGTAATAATTACTTTTTATGACACATATATTTTATTATTTATATGCTATTTTTTAAACCCGGACTATTATCCCCAAAAAAGAATACCCTAACAGCGGTATTTATTTAAGATAATCGTTAAGAAAATTCCTTACTTCTTCTTCATCTGATATTAGATAGCTAATGCCATCTATGGTGGCCGGCTCCACAGGTATTGTTAACCAGTTAATATCCTTACTTGAAAATAATAACACAAATCCTATAGAACCAAAATCCCATATTGCCATATCGGTCCTTGTATATTCATTTAGCACTTTAATAATGCGGGGAGCCCTGGGCACAATTGAAAAATTAAGTTTTTGCCTGATTACCTCATTTAGTAGATATTTCTGTCTGTCTACCCTGTCAAGGTCAGCGCCTGCTGTTGACCTGCATCTCACAAATGATAGGGCCTGCTCTCCATCCATCATATGTGTACCGGGGTCAAAGTTTGCTCCCGACAGCGGGTCATGAAGAGGTTCTTCTATCATTATTTCTACTTTTCCAAGTATATCTATTATTTCTTTAAATCCAGTGAAATTAACTAACATCAACCTGTCTATTTCTATTCCTGTAAGGTTAAATACTTCTTCTTTTATCATCTCCTGACCGCCATATTTATAAGCAGCATTTATTTTATTCCATCCATACCCATCCAGTTCCACCCTTACGTCCCGTGGTATGGAGACAAGATAGTCCTCCTTACCCCAGCTGCCAACGTGGTATATGATAATAGTATCGGTAAGACTCTGAAAATCATCCGTTTGTTCCCTCTCATCCATTCCCAGAAGCAATATATCTCTGCCTCCGGAACCTGAATTAAAAAAAGAAATAAGTAAGAATGTCAGAACAGCTATAACGATAATAACCACTACGGTTACAAAGCAACCCCGTGCTTTATTCATATCTTTTATATGTCTCCTCTGAAATTATTTATATTGTGCATATCCAGTATGAGACAAATAATACAGTGTGTGTAATAATTTTTCAATGGGGTCAGTTGTTTCAATTCTTATATCAGGGGGTGCTTTAACCGGGACTGAAGTATAATTTATAATAACTCTGGTCCCCGCTTTTATCAGTACATCGGTAACTCTCTGTGCTGAGTCAGGAGGAACAGCCAGTATTGATACCTCTATGTTTTCTCTTTTAAATATATCTTTTAATTGACTTATATCCAGTACTTTATGTTCTGATATAACTTTACCTATAACTTCAGGGTTATTATCAAAAACATATTCTATCCTGAAACCAAATCTTTCCAGCATCTTATATTTTAAAATTGCCCTGCCAAGGTTACCTGCTCCAATCAAAGCAATCCGGACAGACCTGTTATATCCCAGCATTTTATTAAAGGACTTGATGAGGTAATCAATATTAAATCCAACACCTCTCTTACCGCTTATATTAAAATATATTAAATCTCTTCTGACCTCTGCACTATTAATACCTGTATCACTGCTTATTTCCCCTGAGGTTACAGTTCTTTTACCCATTTCTTTTAATTGCACAACATACTTTAAGTACTGGGATAATCTCGAAATAGTGCCCTCAGAATATATCCTCTCCGCCATTTATATAACCCGTCCTTTTCTATTGCCCCACAATTTTTACAAAACTTTGAATCAATATTGTAACAGTTTAGTATACCTTTTACAATAATACCTTTATTTGCTGAATACACCTTTAACTTTTTATCTTAAAGTCAAATATCCCATCTCTTACGGTAAATGTTCTTCCGCAATTACTGCATCTTATTTTATCTTTATAAAACACAAGCGCCGGTTTTTTGCAGAAAGAACACACCAGCATATCTTCCATCTTTACTTCTTTTTCGGATTCTTCTCCCGGACCCGGTTTATTCAATAAGCATTTTAAAAAAACACTGGGACCCAGAGGCTTAAAAGAAAAAAATCTCTGGTAGATTCTCTCAAAAAAAAGAAGTGTTCTTGTTCCCGGTATTTTTTTAAAAAAATCAAGCCTGAAATTAGAGACACTTATTATTTTATTTATTAAGAAATTTCTTTCCTTCAAAAACTTATAAATATATCCCGGGTGAAAATTTAAAATGGTTTCACCAACCCGCGAAGGATCCAGATTAAAAGGTGAGGTGTCTATTTTCCCTGTAAAAAATCTCAGTATATTTTTTAAGTTTCTTTTATTGGCAAATTCTAAAAAATATAAACCCCCGCTCTTCAGTATTCTTGCCACCTCGTCAAAATATTTTCCCGGTTTTTCAAGATGATGAACCATTCTAACAGTCAGGGCGACATCCACACAATTTGACCTGACCGGGAGACTTGATGCGTCAGAAGCAATAAAATATACTGATGACATTTTTGCCGGATCATTCTTTAAAAATTCCTTTATCCTGTCTCTGGCATTTTTTAAATTATTTAACGAGTAATCAATCAGTACTATAGTGTCAAAATCCATATATTCATTAAAGAGCCTGCCATAGCCACACCCGATATCAAAAAAGACCTTATTCTTCCTATCTACTTTCTCAAGCAGTTTTCTTAAAGCCAGTCTTTCTGCCCTATCTTCATACAGCCTCTTATTATTTTCCCAGAATCTCCTGTAGTCATAATCCTCATAATCGGTCTTTCTTAAAACCACGGTAAATTACCTTTCTTGCTTTTTTTGATAAGTTTCCGGTATTTACAATGTATCAATCACTCCAATTTGAGTTTGTACCTTCTTTCAAACTCCCTTCTGGCCAGAATAATCTTTCTGCCGCATTTGATACACCTTAGCTCCATAAAACTTCCTGCTCTTATTAACATCCAGCGGTTGGAACCACATGAATGAGGTTTTTTAAAAGCCACAATATCGCCCGATTTTAATTCTACAGAACTTTTCAACTTTATATCCTATTATCTTAAAAACTAATATTAAATATATTAAGTTATAAATGCAACTATTTGACTCTCCCGCATATAACAGATCTGCCGTAACAATTACAGATCTTTATGCCTGTATTAAATTAACTTTTTTCCACTACTCTGTCTTTCCCCCCTTTTTTATCTTTGCTCCCAATCATGCCAGAATCACCTCCATCACCTTTTTCCAGTATCTTTGCCTGGTCAAACTCCAGACTCGCTGCCACTATATCTGCGGTGATACTGGTAATATTATATTTTTTACCATCCCTGTTTTCCCAGCTCCTCAGGTTTATATGACCGCTCACAAGGACTCTGTCTCCTTTTTTCAGAGCAGCAGCGCAATTTTCTGCAAGATTGTTCCAGGAAGTAATATTGAAAAAATCCACAGATTCGGATTCTTTTCCATTCTTATCCAGCCATTTTTTATTTACTGCAAGTCCCATTTCGGTAATGGCTATCCCCTCGTTTGTGAACCTGATTTCGGGGTCACGTGTTAAGTTGCCAAGTAAAAAGATATGATTTACATAATTCATATTTTCTCCCAATCTATAAAATTACAAAAATTTAAAAATTTTAAAATATTAATAACCAAACCGGTAAAAATCACAGTATCCGGATTGTTCATCCCAGGGGTATATAATCTCTGCACTTGATGTTGAAGTAGCAACACTGTAATTTTTAATTAATGTATCCAACAATATAAGCTGGACTCTTTTTTCTACCGCAACCACAACCTCATCATAGTTGCAAATACATTCAACCAGTGAGCAACCATTTAAACTCGTAACTTCTTCGGCTATTTTGCAACGGTCAGTATTCTCAAAAAATAATAAATTTTGTGCCACTGCCAGTGAAGCTGCGTCAGAAGCTTTTTTGGTCTTCTCCCTTGCTACAAAAATGTTGCATATGTCAAAAATAATTATAAATAAAACTGAGAACACTACCACCAGACTTAATACCAGAAAAGAAACATTCCCTGAATTTTTTGTTTTAAAATTTTTTAGTAACATTCCATCCTCATATTACTTTTTGCTTTTATCAGATTATTTCCTCCTGAAAATACTTTTAACATAGCATCCCCATAACTGTAAGATATAACAACTTCAATAGTATCGCCTACTTTCCTGGAAGAACTGCTTTCAGGAACAATTTTAATATCAAGTTTCTGCTGCTCAAGGCCTGAACAAACTTCCTTTATACAGCTCACAGCTTTACTGTTTGAGTTAGTTGTAGCCACTATTCTGGCACCTTCACGGGCAGCCTGTTCCAGTATATTCTTCTGATAGACCAGCAATCCTAAATGGGAAACAGCTAAAATTATTAAAATAATAAAGGGAATAACAAGCACAAGCTCAAGGGATGCCTGGGCATCTGAATTACCGGCCAGAACTTTCAGCTTTTTTTTATTTTTATTTATTCCTTCCATAATCTTAAATTTAAAACTGTTCCCCATTTATTTTCTGACAAATTTCCCGGTCAAATTTTTAAACCATTGAAGCTATTTTACCGAAAACCTTTGATATAACATCAATAATCAAAGGCTTTCCAACCGCAATTAATATCGCACTTATTACCCCGGCTATTACAGTAACCAGTGCATACTCCAGGGTTGATTGTCCTTTCTGGTTTAAAAATTTAGCCACAATTTTTTTCTTTTTTCTAATTTCATACACCCCCTTCCCACTACACAAAATCAACCATATGTTCAATATAAAAACCCCACCCCCTTACAAAATATAATATTAATAATAAGCACATGAATGCAAAAGCACATATATATAAATTAACACATTTATATAATTGTGTAAATATATAATTTGAAATAAATAAAAATTTTACGTTTCTCCGGCACCCGGATTATTGTTTATTTAATTATTATATAAGTATTAAATAAAGTATATCTATAATAATATATATAAAAGATTTGACATAAATGGTTAAATGTTTTAACATAATAGTGTAATAAAAAATTATATGTTTTATTGATATTTTAAGTTTCATTCTGGTAATAGAGGCTATGACTTACATTCTGCTATTTGGGCACTTTGGGATGTAACGAGCTGAGTGGTGCAACCGGCTATTACTTTTTTATTTGTAAAAAAGCCATCCAGTCTCTATTCTGGATGGCTTTTTTTTGAGGTAAAAATAATGAAAATTAAATTAAAAATAACAATTACATTGATAACAATTATTTCATTGATAGCTGTTATTCCGGTATTCAATGCTTTTAATCTCACTGAAGAAAAAATAGACAGCAGCTTTACTGAAAGCAGCACATATACAGTAGAAGGTATAGAAAAAACAAAGATAATAGAAAAGAATGTATCCGTTGAAGATAATCTCATAGAAAAAGAAGCAATATTATCCAGAATATCGGATAATCTGGATAAAGAAATAAAAGACATAAATAAAGAATATAAAGCTGAAGTTCTGGGTAGCGTTGCTATTGCCGATAAACCCGCTGATACTACTGTTATTGCAGCCAGCTCTCCTGTCAGTTTAAATGATTTTGAATCAGCGATACTCTACCTTATAAATACTACCAGGGTCTCAAATGGGCTTGGTGCCCTTGAGGCAAATCAACAGCTTACAGATATAGCCAGGTCGAGAAGCAATGATATGATAGCCAGTTCTTACTTTTCACATTATACCCCCGATGGGCGAAATATTTTTAACTTCCTTAAAGAAAATGGGGTATCTTATGCAAATGGTGGAGAAAATCTTGGCCAATCTTCACCTGCTTCTTCAGGAACTCCTGAGGCATTCATTAATGCCTGGATGGCAAGCCCCACCCATAAAGCAAATATTTTAAGGTCGGTATATTCAAAAATAGGGGTCGGGGTAAGTGATAATGGGAATAGAAGAGTAATAACTACAGTATTTACCAATTAAAATTTTAAAACTCTAAATTTACGGACGCCTGAGTTAACACCCCGGATTTCTCCGGGGTGTTAAATTTTATACATGCAAAACTAAAACTTCAAAAGACCTCCTCCTATTAATGACATAAGAGGCCCTCCCACCAATATGATAAAAGAAGGCATAATCAAAAAAACTAGCGGGAATAATATTAATATCGATGTTTTTCTTATCTTCCTCTCCAGGTTTTGATAGGACTTAAATTTTATATAATCAGATTTTCTCTTTAATAAATCATTTACAGAAGCTCCATATTTTTCTGACTGTATCAGTAAAAAAACGAAATTTTTAAATTCAGAGGAGCTACTTCTCTCAATTAAATTTCTATAAGCCTGTAATTTACCTATCCCGATGTCAATATCTTTAATAAAATTAGAAAGCTCTGAACAGATTCTCCCCCTGTATTTTGAAGTCACTATTTTTATGGCGTTATAAATATTTTGCCCGGAAAACGTTGCCGCTATGAGCAAATCAATAATATCAGGTAAATCTCTCTCTATCTCTCTTTTTCTTCTGTGGTTAAATCTAAAAAGCATGATATCCGGAATAAAGTATCCCCATACTCCTGCAAATACAGCCATAGCAATTGAACCAACAGGGCTGCTTCCTGCAAAAAAACCTGCTATAAAAAGTAAACAAAATAAGATTACTCTGTACCCTGCGAAAGATTCCGGGGTAAGATTTATATTACTCTCAATTTGTAATAATTTTAGCAGTTCTATATTTTTTCTTTTTACTCTAATAAATTTTTTATTAATTAAAGTATCCCCAATCTTGAAAGAAATTGAATTCATCTTATTTACAAACTTATTAATTATTTTCTTGCCCCGACTGCTGATGACTTTCCCCCGCACATGAAGATAATAGTGTCTATTTTTTAAAAAATAAAATACCACAGAGCACATAAATAAGTAGTAAATAAAAATAATCAAATACTCAACCATGCCTCACCCCCGTATTTTATATACCATAATTTCTAAAATTCGTTATCCTCTTAATAATTAATATTCCAGCAATTTCCAGAACCCCTCCTGTGAACAGAAGAATTATCCCTATTCCCGTAGAAAAGAAATTCATTATTGAATCATTTAAAAAAATACACATTAGAACCAGAACTACAACAGGGAAAACTGATATAATATTTCCAGAAATCCTGCTCTGCGTGTTCATTGTCTTTATTCTGGACTTTAAACTGATATTATGCCGTATATTGTCAGCTACATTATCAAGCACAGGTATCAAATCCCCTCCTATTTTATTATTAATCTTCAGAGAACTGACCAGGAGGTTAATTTCTTTACTCCCGCATTTCCGGGAGAAACTGTCCAGGGCCTCTTCAAGACTAAAATTCAGTTCAAGCTGGTAAGCTATTTCCTGAAGGTAGCTACCAAGAGGGTTCTTAAAACTGCCTGCTGAAGATTTGAAAATATATCTTACTGTATTCCCTGCTTTAAGCATTACTATCATGCTGGATAAAAATTCTACTATCTGAGTATTCAGCAGATCTTTTTCCTTTTCCTCAAAACCATTTAAAAAATCCGATACATAGATACCGGGACATATACCCGCAAATAAGCTAAAGATAAAGTTCCCGGTGAAAAGATAAAAACATAAGGTCAGGACAAAAAATATGATAACAGTTAAAAATTTTCTGCCCCTTCCGCTTTTATTTATGATGTAATTTGATAGCCTTTCATACCCGAAATCTTTATCCCCGGTTAAACTCTTTTCAGCCGGGCCGGAGCCATGGGCAATATTTTTCAGTCCATAAAACATAAATAGCAGGGCCAGAAAAGAAATAAAAGATATTACTATATTACCCCACATTTTGTTCCACATTCCCATTGCCAAAAACAAAGTTAAAACCATGCTTTTTTATTTTCACAATAAAGTCCGGTATGTATCCCGTAAAAATAATATTTCCATCTCCAGACGCTACATTACCTATCCCGGCTCTATTTTTCTGATACCTGAATATGTCCTTAACTTTCAGAATTGTATTCCCGCCAATAGTTTCACTTTTATCTTTCATCTCGCTCACCCTGGATATGATTCTTCTTCCATCACTCAGCTTTTCCAGATGGATAACCATATCTATAGATGACGTTATCATTCTTCTGGCAGTCGCGGGATTCAGATTCAGGCCCGACATAAGTATCATCGTCTCCAGGCGACTTATCATATCTTTCGGCGAATTAGAATGAATCGTGGTCATAGAACCATCATGCCCGGTATTCATTGCCTGGAGAACATCTACTGCTTCAACTCCCCTTATCTCTCCTACTATAATCCTATCCGGTCTCATCCTCAGCGAGTTTCTTACCAGCTTTCTTATAGTTATTTCTCCTTTCCCTTCCATATTCGGAGGTCTCCCTTCAAGCCTGACTACATGCGGCAGGTTTAAATTTAATTCCAGTGTTTCTTCAATGGTAACCACCCTTTCGGAAACATTAATAAAATTAGAAATAACATTTAAAAAAGTAGTTTTGCCGGTAGATGTCCCACCGCTCACTATTATATTTAACCTGCTCTTTACACAGATTTTAATAAAATTAGCAATCTTTTCATCTATGGTGCCCTCATCTATTAAACTTTCTATATCCATTAAATTTCTTTTGAACTTCCTTATGGTGACCACTATATCGTTTATGGTCACCGGTTTTAAAACAACATTTATCCTTGACCCATTTTTAAGTCTTGCATCAACCATGGGGGAACTCTCGTCCAGCCTCAGGCCCAGGGGGCTCAGGATCTTATCTACTATATTCTTAATATGATTATTATCTCTGAATAAGATTTCTGTCTTTTTTATAGCGTCCCCTTCTTCAATGTAGACCTGGTCAAAATTATTTATCATAATTTCCGTTACCCTTTCATCATTCATGAGAAAACTCACCGGCCCGAAACTATAACTATCTTCATAAATTTCTTTAGCCAGTTTAAGGATTTCTTTCCGGCTGATTATTATTTTCTCTTCCTCCGCAATTTTACTTAAATACCTGTCAATCCTATTAAACCTGTTTTCAGAGGAAAAATTATTTAAATCCTCGGACTTTATCTTTTTTAATAACTTTGTACTCAGGTATCCGGCCACACTATCAGTTTCACTATAAGCGGGGCTCATAAACTAAAATCCTCATATATTTTTTTTGAAAAAGCAGAAATATTATTTACAACCCTGAGGTTATAACTAAAAACGGAATCGGGGCCCCTGTTCAGCATTAAAAATTCAATATCTCTATCGTAGGGAATAAAAGCATTTACCGGATAGCTCAGAATTGAGTTTAATCCTGTAGCTGGTATAGCGGGCCTGGTATTGAATTTATTGATAAGAATATCATAATCATAAGAGATGCCGTCAAAAATTATACTCTTAACTATAAGATTTAGATTGTTCACAGAAATTAAATCAGGAAGGGATATAAAAACATATTTATCAACAAGGTCCTTTAAATTAATCCCGTACAGGGTATAAAGATAGCCGGGGAAATCCACACAGATAATATCAAAATAGTGTTTAAGTATATCCAGGAGTTTTTCAAGGTGTTCTTCATTAAAAAACCCTTTCTTCTCTATTTTTACCGGAGGTAAAATAAGATTCAGACTATTTTCAAAATTAATAACCAGCCTCCTCAGAATTGACGCATCAATCTCATCTATCACTTCTTCTAAATCACCAAGGTCCCTGTAACCATCATCAATCAGATTAAAAATCAACCTGCTGTCTTTTTTCCCGATATTCAAATCAAGAAGCAGAATATTTTTTGTGGTTTCTCTGGCAAGATAAGTGGACACACAATAAGTAATAAAGCTGCAGCCACAGCCTCCTTTACTTCCAGAAAAAAGCACTACTTTTGATTCACTCCCATCAAGTCTATCCATATTATAATTCCTTTCTTTCTGATTTCTTCTTAAAAAGCGGCCTAAAATAATTAGGCCTAAAAAGAATAACTCCCTTACAATCCAAACTGCCTATCAACTTATTTTTATCCAAAAAATTAATCACCGCGGCAGATTGATAAATTAACGACTCCCCTTTCTATCGCCCTGAAAATTTCTTCTGCCTCTGCTACGGTAAGATAAAGGGTAATAATTATATGTCTATCGTAAAAAGAGCCCGCAGAACTTTCTTCAGCCACCAGCCCCGGTAAAAAGGCTCCTTCATTATTTCCCGAATAAGTTTCTTCTGCATTATTATTTATCAGTATTACCTCTTTTCCAGAAAGAACAGTCTCGGAAAACAGGCTGCCGCTTTCCTGCTCATAAAAAGTAGATATCAGGTCAACCCTGTCTCCCTCGTTAAGGAGACTCCTATCCCCGTGAAAACTGACAGGTACGCTCACCGCTCTCAGTCCGTCCGGAATATGAAATGAAAAATTATAACTAAAATCATCTGTTGCGGATTGCCCCTCAAGTTTATCTCTGGTAATAATTTCTCCCTTTAATATATCCGTTATAACTTCTTTACCTACAATCTCGTTTTTATCTACAATAAATCTTCCACTAAATATATCTGCGGAAATTCTTTGCATTTCTATTAAATCAGCCGTAATCTTTTCACCCTTTTCTATATCGTTTCTGGCTATAAATATCTGATTATAATTAATATTCTCGGGAATTTTTTCTTTAAGACTGCTTATATACCAGAATATAAAAACCCCGCCGGCAAGAGAAACAAAAATAAAAATAATACTTAATATCCTCTGCCTTATAATTAACGATATTCTATTCATCCTGTCCTGACATCCTTACTGAATTTTCTCAGTATTATTAACTTTGTAGATAAGTAAATCTATTTTGAATTATTATACATTAACATAATAGCATAAATGATAAATTATGCAAATATATATAAACATTAATTTAATGATAACAGAGGGCCGGGAAAGAGTATCCTTATACTGGCAACATCCTGGATCACTTAGAAATTCTAATCTATAGTGATATAATGTTTCAGGAAAATATATATAATCGTAGTTTTTAATATATGAGTAAGGCTTATTATTTATTTAAAAAAGGTAAGATATTATACCGGAAAGGCAAATTTCTAAAGGCAATAATGCTTCTGGAAGAAGCCAGAAGTATTGAGCTAGAGAAAGGTTCTATAAGGGAAGTTCTTGCATGCTGTTATTATAATTGTGGATTTTATGAATCAGCCAAAAAAAATTTCTTAATGGCTCTGGAAATAGATGCATCCAATGATTTTGCACACTTCGGCCTCGGCCTGTGTTTAATGAGGGAAAACAGGTTAAGTGAAGCAACGGGCCATCTTAAAATCGCAGCTATTATGAATCCCGAATCAAAAAAATATAAAGAAACGCTTAAAAAGTTTACCTGATTATTTGTCAGAGTGTTTCAAAAATCATTAAATCCCTGACCTTCAGGGAAGTTTTGCTTATTACTCCTGCCTGCACTTCCAGTACAGAAAACGCGTCTTTCACGAATGGTGTTACCCTGAAAGGTTTCAGATTGCAATATATCGCAGAAACCCTATTTTTCTTATCCAGGAATAGCACATCTATTCTATACCTCATCCCAATGGTGTGAACACTGTTACACTTTCTTATAAGGAACCCCTGACTATCTTTTAACTTCCTCCTGAATATTAATCCAGACAATTTACTAAAAAAATTTGATGCCTCTATTACTTCACTGACAATAATCTCTTTTTTTGTTTTACCTTCACCCTTAAAAACAACTTTTACAGCTTTCATCAGACATCCCGGAGTTAAATAATTTTATTCTCCAAGCTCTTCTTCAACTTCTTCTTCGCCTGCTTTTAGCTCGTCAACCTGCTGCCTGTCTATTTTTAGAAGCATAGCCTGGAACTCTCCTACATGAGTTTTTTCTTCCCTTGCTACATCAAGAAATATTTTTTTAATGTCCTTATTTTCGGTAGCCGCAGCCATCTGTTCATACAGACTTATCGCATCCAGCTCGGCGATTATCCCTGCCCTCAAAATTTCTTTGTCCATATCATCCTTA
This sequence comes from uncultured Actinomycetota bacterium, assembly GCA_964601205.1. Lineage (GTDB taxonomy): Bacteria > Actinomycetota > Humimicrobiia > Humimicrobiales > Humimicrobiaceae > JAQVEM01. Next base: position 86,863 of record CAZRML010000008.1, read on the forward strand.
CCCACTTTTGTCAGGTCAATAGGCATATTTGATAACATAATTAGCGCTCCTTTCGAATTTAATAACTTTTTTATTAATTTTAAACTTACAAAATCTATAACTTGCAATTATCTCTTTACCGGATTCTCCTGGCCTCCAATTAAACTATCCAGATTTTTTTATCCATCAGTCCAGGATTTTTAAAGTCCCGATGGATTTATCAAAAGCCTCTATATCCTCATAAAGATTTTCTAAATCTGAAGTAAAAGTTAATATCCAGAAATCAGACTCATGCTTTATTATATACTGGGCCACGCCTGCATCAGCTCCTTCAACCTCCTGTTCGATTAAAGTCCTCCCTATTTCTTCATAGTTTCCCGGAGAAACAATCTCCTGCTCCACTATATTAAATTCATAGCCTGCCTCTTCATATTTCTCTGATAGGTCTTCATAGGTAAGTTCCATATATTCATCAAGGGATAAGAATGGTGCAGGCTCTCCGGTAATTGTAAGATTGCTCACACTTTCGTCCCGGGCAGCTGCCTCTTTATCATAACCAAAAAATAATAAAAGTTTCTTATTTTCTTCCACCTTCCCGGCCAGTTCTTCCTGTCCCAGTTCCTCAAGCTTTTCCGCAACCGACTCCAGCTCTTCTTTCGTGCCACCCTCCCAGTTTTCTGGCAGAGTTATCTCAAAATCACTCCCCATAAACTCAGGCACCTCGGGCTCAACCTGTGCAACCGAAGAGCAGCCTGCCGCAACCGAGCCCGTCAGTATTAATATAATAATCCCGGTTAAAATCAAAAAAACTTTTTTCATAATCTCCTCTTATTTTTTATACTCTTATTTTACCAAACGATTTAGAATAGCTTATATTATATCAATTTTAATCATACTTGTTACCCTTATTTTCAATCAATTACAGTATCTCTTCCTTAAAATAAAATAAACCTAAATATCCATTTTGATATGAACCCCAAATTTTAGACACTGAATTAACTTATCAGAATCAGCTGATGGGACTCATTTACTTTAATATTATTATTTATATTTTCAAACTCTTC
>CAZRML010000009.1:0-15072 GCA_964601205.1 uncultured Actinomycetota bacterium
TGGTTCTGTAGAAGGTATGCCGGTAAACTTAAATATGAGCTTATCATGCACGATGGTTCGCCGCTGGAAGGAAAGGATGCCATTTATAAGAAAATCTTATCAGAGGTAAACCTGATGGATTATTCTCCGGAAAGTTATTTGAGGGATGTTGATGAAGGCTTTTACTGTACCAGTTACATTAGAGCCTGGATTTTCCAATCGCAGCTTGAAGAATACCTTTGCCGAAAATTTGGTTACCGCTGGTTTGCCAAAAAAGCAGCTGGCTCTTTCTTAAAAGAGCTCTGGCACTATGGACAGAAATACTCCCCGGAAGAAATCCTGTCCCAGCTGGGTTTTGATAAGATGAATATAGATTACCTGATATACTCACTTATAGACAGAATTAAACGCTTTAAGTAATTAAATACCCCTATTTCATAATCCACCTCAACTTTTATAATAGTTTTTAGTCTGGATTAAATTGCCATGTAATAAATATAAATGAAGTGTAGAAATATTCAATGGTAATTTACTTGAGCTTAATATAGCCAATAAACTATAATGTTATAGGATATAATATATTTGCAATAGCCGGTTGTTTTTACTGTTCCGGGTATATTATAGAATTTTATTTACGAAGTTTTTGTGGATAATATTTTACAGAAAGGATAAAAATTGGATTTAAAACAAAAAATAAGAAGCATACCGGATTTCCCGGAAAAGGGAGTGGTTTTCAGAGATATTACAACCCTGCTCAGAGATGGTGAAGCATTCAGATATTCGGTAGATAAAATGGTCGAATATTGCCAGGGCAAAGAAATTGATGCAGTTCTGGGTGCTGAAGCAAGAGGCTTTATATACGGAGCCGTGGTTGCTTACAGGCTGGGTGTGGGATTTATTCCGGTCAGGAAACCCGGTAAACTTCCCTATGACACATGTGAGGTATCATATGAGCTTGAGTACGGAAAAAATATCCTGCAAATGCATGTTGATGCTATTAAAAAAGGTGATAAGATTTTAATTGTAGATGACCTGGTAGCAACCGGAGGTACCGGAAAAGCCAAAGCTGAACTTGTTGAAAAAATGGGTGGCGAGGTTGTAGGATTTTGCTTTTTAATTGAGCTGGAATTTTTAAATCCCAGAGAAGCTTTAAAGGGTTATGAAGTATTTTCATTAATTAAATATGAATCGGAATAATAAATTAGAGGAAGGTGATTACATATGGCAAAAGATAAGAAAAAAGAAAAGGATGTCACCGGTGGAGACGGAGAAGATAAAGAGCTAAAAGATAAATCTGTCAAGGAAGACCTTAAGGGCAGGGGAGAGAAAGAAGAGAAGAAAGAGGAAGAGTTAATTAAGGAGCTACAGGAGGAAATTGATAAATTAACTACGAAAGATATCATAATCCAGATGATGATGTCCCTTTCAAGTCTTGCCTATAAAAAAATGGGGCTTCCCGTGGGGGTAAATGATAAGTACAGGGATAAACAACAGGCAAAGCTGGCCATAGATGGTTTTGATGCACTGCTTAAAGTTATCGTAGATGAAGCAGGTGCGGAAGAAATGGAAAACTTAAAATCTTCTCTATCTAATCTGCAGATAAATTTTGTTAAAGCTTTTTCTTGATATATTCTCTTGCTTCCTTAATAGCAAGTTTTACAGCTTCTCCGGGTGTGCTGGCTCTGATTATATGAGCGGTGTTTTTGTTTTGATGCGGGCAGACTTCCCAGGTTCTTAAACCAATTAAAGGTTTGCCAAAAGTCAATGTGTAGCCAATTTCCGAAAGAGTGCCGTAGCTTCCATTAATAGCGATTACTGCATGGGATGACAGCGCAATTATTAAATTTCTGGCATACCCCATTCCAGTAGGTATTTTTATCCCGACATATTTGTTTGCTGATTTTTCATCTGTGCCGGGTAATATGCCTATTGTAAGTCCTCCTTCTTCACTGGCGCCTTTACACGCAGATTCCATTACGCCTGTTAAGCCGCCGCAAATCAGGACTGCTCCATTTCTGGCGATTTCTCTGCCAACTTCAAAGGCGAGTTTACGAATTTTACTATCTGCCCTGCTGCCGCCGATAACGGAAATTTTTATAATTTCTTCTTTGTCGCCTGTAATTTTCATTTGTGCCTCCGGTTTTTTGCCTTTAATTTTTTTGATTTTTTAACACTTATAAAATTAAAAGTTATCCTGCATGTTAAGTAAAAATAAAAATCTAAAATATTCTTTTTTATTATAACATTATTGTATCCATTTAAAGGTTTTTTAAAATATATAAGGTGGTTATGCCGGGTAGATAGCAATTTGACAATTTGACTTTTAATAGATATACTCATATACATAAAAATACAATAAAAATATAGTAAGAGGTTGCGATATGGCAGAAAGAAAGCAGGATTATTTCAGAGTACCAATAACTATGCCTTCAGGCATGGTTTCATTTCTGGAAAATCTGGGTATTGAATGTAAAAAATCAGGCGGTCACAAAATAGCAAATACGATGATTGTAAGAAGTGCAATAAAACTTTTAATGGATCTGAACCTGGATATTTCAGGCGTAAAGTCTGAAGAAGAACTTGAAAAAAGGATAAAAGAGGCTGCAAAGAAGTATTGAGCGTACAAATTCTGTCTGCTTGTTCCTGTATAAAAGAAATACCCTTAGGTCTTTAGATAATAGTGGTATAATTTTCCACTATACTCCTATTTTTTCATTTATTTTAAATTCTAAATATTTATAATAATAAATATGGCACAGGCTTTTGTTTATTTATGTCTGTATTAAAAAAATTCTTAAACATGGAGGTATTGGGCTATTATGTACGAGTTTAAAACTGATCTGGTTATCGTGGGTGCAGGGCCCGGGGGGTTGAGCGCCGCATTGTATTCAAAAAGAAGCGGGCTAAATTTTGAAATTGTGGAAAAACTTATGCCGGGTGGGCAAATAATAAAAACAGATTCAATAGAAAATTACCCCGGGTTTAAAGAAAATATATCGGGTTTTGAACTTGCGCAGAATCTTGTGGAGCATTGTAAAAAACTGGGTATTGAAGTCAGAGATAGTTTTGATGTAAGCTCAGTTGAATTGAATGAAAATAATCAAAACGGTAAATCTTATAAATTTAAGTGCCAGAGTAATAAAGGAATCATACTGACAAATTCACTAATTATAGCAACAGGTGCCAGTCCTTCCAGGCTGGGAGTTGAGGGCGAAGAAAAGTTTATTGGCAGTGGCGTTTCATTTTGTGCTACATGCGATGGGGCCTTATATAGAGATAAAGAAGTTGCTGTTGTGGGAGGGGGGAATACAGCGCTTGAAGAAGCTATATTCCTTACAAAGTTTGTGAAAAGGGTATATGTAATACATAGGAGGGACGAGCTTCGTGCAGAACAGATTTTAAGGGATAGAGCATTTAAAAATGATAAAATAAAGTTCTTATGGAGCTGTGTGATAGAGAGATTTGCCGGTAGCGATAGGTTAGAGGAGATTCTGGTAAGGGATAAGAAAGAAAACAAAACATTTAAACTAAAAATTAGCGCAGTTTTTGAATACGTGGGGCTGGACCCCAATTCACCAATGGTAAGTGACCTGGTGGATTCTGATGACAGGGGCTTTATTATAACAAATTCCAGAATGGAAACTTCTATGCCTGGCATTTTTGCGGTTGGGGACGTCAGAAGCACTCCCCTGAGGCAGGTTATAACTGCGGTTGCAGATGGGTCAATAGCTGCAATATATGCTGATAGATTTCTGTACAGTCTGGAGCACGGATAGATTTTATCGTATTTTGTTTTCAATTTAGCTCCAGGGACAGTAAAAAACTAGATTTAAGTTATCAAAATTATATAAATTATAGAAATGGAAATAATAAAAAGGAATTCATCAGGAGAAAAAGTTACAGACATCCAGAGGAGATTAAAATTGCTTGGTTACTGCCCTGATACAGTAGAGATTGACGGAATTTTTGGTGTTAAAACCGAAAATTCTGTAAGAAAATTCCAGCAGGACAGAGGACTCATGGTAACCGGCGTTGTAGATCAGGAAACCTGGCAGGAGTTAGTCGATGCAGGATATAAAATAGGCGAAAGGATGTTATACCTGAAATATCCGCCCTTCAGGGGGGATGATGTCAGGACTCTTCAGCTCTGGTTGAAAACTCTGGGCTTCTATCCTTATAATGAAAATGGTATATTCTGCGATAAAACGAACCGGGCGCTTCTGGAGTTTCAGAGAAATATGAATATCGCTGATGATGGTATAGCAGGAGAAGAAACAGTACGCAGCCTTAAAAGTTTAAAAAGAATCATAACCTCAAAAGAAACTTCTAATTTTCCCCTGGTAAAAAATTTGAGCAAACAAAAAAAATTACAGGACAACAGAGTTATTCTGGATTACAGCGCAAACATTGAGGATATGGGCAGCGCCGGGGAGTACCTCAATGAAAAGGTGTATATCTGTAGCAGTATAGTAAATTTTTGCAGGGATATGTTATCAGGGGAAGGTATTGAAACACTTAATTCTATAAGTGAAGATGAAAAGCAAAATGTGTTTTTATATGACAGAGTTGAATATATAAATAAGAGCAACGCGGATCTTCTTGTAAGTATAGACTTAAATTATTCAGTAGATAAAAATGCTAATGGCTCAAGTTGCTTTTATTTTAAGGGCCTTAAGTCTTATTCTATTGATGGGTATAGAATTGCCAGCCTGATTCAGGATAAAATTGTGAGCGACCTGGGGATTCTTGACTGCAGGGTTCACGGGACAAACCACGCTATATTAAAAGCTACAAATTTAATCTCGGTACTGGTGGAACCTGCTTTCATTTCAAACTCCGGTGAGAGAGAAAGATTAAAAAAATCCAGTTATCAGAAAAAAATAAGTGAAAGCATAGTAGCAAGTATCCTGGAATATCTCATTGGGTAAATAATAAATTAATTTTATAAAGAATTAAAGAAATTTTTAAAATTTAAAAAACAGATTTAAGATTTTAAAAATAAAGGAGATATTTCCGGTAAATAAGATAAGTGGTGAGGGCAATTATTAGAGAATATAAGATGTTTTTTTTAAAAAATTTATTAAAAAAAAAGTTTTATTTCTTGCTTCTGCTGGCCCAGGCTATTCTGGTTATTTTTATGGCTACAGCCTGCAGCAGTTATGATAATAAATTTGATGTAGTATATTTTTTTAAAACAGAGCCCGAAAAAGCAGTTCTGGATTTTTTGCAGTCACTTGACAACAAAGACCCCGATTATATTTATACAAATTTATTACCGGACAAAGATAGGAATAATATAAGTAGAGAAAAATATGTGGAAGATTTTAAAAAAATTTTATCAGAGGTGGACCAAATAAACATAATAAGTACTGTATACCTTGGATATGAAGATGATATGAGCAAAGTGGTAGCAGAATTTGAAATAATTTATAAAAATGGGGAAGCAAAGCAATATAAGAAATACATTTACCTGACCGAGGAGAGCGGTAAATGGAAGATAATTTTTGAAAAAACTTTTATATAATAAGTAAATGTTTTTTGTAAATAATTTATAATATTTGGTATAATATTTACCCAAGAATATAATAATACCTGCTGGAGGTATTAAAGAATTTGAATTGGAATTAAGTTATGGCTAAGAATATAAAAACTTTTATTATAATGTTATCCTGTCTGGCAATTGTTATTTCCTGCCTTGCAGGCTGCTCCCCGGAAGGGAGTAGTGAAATAAATCAGGATAGCTCACCCAGGGCCAAAGATGCAGACGAGGTTAATGATGAGGTTAACCAGAAAATAAATGAGCTGGTAGATAAGATGCTATCGCCTCCGGTGATTTTATCCCATGAATCAGGAGAAATAATTTATGGTAGCGGGGACAGAGAACTTATTTTTATAAAAGGCTATACTGATAAAGGGTGTTCAGTAGAAGTCTATGCAAACGGAGAGCAGGTACAGGGAAATGTTGCAGTTGACGGTAATGGTAATTTTGAGACTTTAAATGGAGTTGAAATATCTGAAGGAGAGAACAATATTAAGCTTATATCAGTAAATACTGCCGGGAGAAAGAGCACAGCTACAGCATTTAATTTATTTTTAGTCGTCCCGCAGAAGGTCGAATACTCAGTATATGATAACGCTACAAGTTTAAAGGAAATAAAGGATAATTACTATACAGAAGAAATTAACCCGATGGTCTATATTTATGGTTCCCATCTGCCTTCTTCTAAAGTTTTTGTTCAGGTAAATAATAAAATAGCGGGAGAAATTGAGTGTGACAGCAGTGGTATGTTCAGATTGGAAGATGTTATGCTGCAGCAGGGAAGTAACGAAATAGCTATCTGGGTGAGATCAGGGGATGGTTTTATAAGTGCGCCGGTTTTTAAAAATATAATTGTACACAGGGATCTGTATGATCCAATTCCCTCAGATCTAACGGGCTACAAACAGGGAAATGCCAATTATCTCAGCTGGAGTACAAGTACTGATAGTGATTTCTATTCATATAAACTGGTTAAAGTAGAGGACCCCTGCATCAATCCAGAGTACCCCGAAAATAATGTCATTGCTACCTTTTCCAATATAAACGCTAAATCTTATACTGATAATGATATAGTAAGCGGGAAAGCATATTTTTATACTTTATGGACTCTGGATAAGGCAGGGCGCGCAGTATCCAGTAATGTCGTGGCGATCCCCAAACCTGTTTATTCTCTTACCTTTACCAAGGTTCCTTCTTCCATTAGTAATACTATTGCCAGGAGAGAGTGGTTTTATCAGGCCTATGAAATGACCAATATGGGTAATGTAACTGTTGATGTCCAGCCTATAATGTTATGGCTTAAACTTGAACCCAACCCTGATGAAGAAATGGAAATTTCTCCATTATGGGAGGTACATATATGGAACCCTTCTAATGGTATATACTACTATTCAAATGAGGATATTTATTCTACTTATATTTCAGATTGGAGAAATTTTGATGGTTATACTGAGGTCGAGGAGACGGAGACACTTAGTGAAGATGGTTTGACTAAAACTATTACTGTGACCGAGACAACTAAAAAAACCGAAGATAGTGATGTCAATCTTAAAAGAAGAATGACAGAAACTATACATACTACCAAAACAGAGATCGATTTAACAACAGGCATCAGTACCACTGGCCCAACTACTACTAACGTTAGCACGGCAATAGTAGAGCCTGAAAAAATAGGGTCACCTATAACGGGGCTGGAACCAGGTGAAAAAATAATAATAGAAGTTAAAGTACAGAATATTGCGGCTGAGAATGGTGAAAAGATTATTGTCCATTTTCATTTTTACCCCATAGATTGTGATGGGCACTTCTATATTGATGAGCATGTTTCTACTCTTGATATCCCAGTGATAGGTGAAAGTAGAAATTAGAACTTTATAAATGTTGCCTTCCTATTATATAATAAGTTTTATTTTCTTTATTGTATTTTTTATGAAAGTGTGGTGTAGGTAAACTATGAGTAAAAAAGATAAAAAAAATAAAGAGTATAATAAATCAAAAGTAAATTCAGGAAATGGAGAGGATTTGAAAGAGAAAGCAAAGTTTGTGAAACCTGAAGAAAAAGCAACAGAAAAAAATATAAAAACCGAAATTAAAGAGGAGATTGAAGCTGAAGAGCTTGAAGAAGAGATAGAACTTTTGAGAAATGAACTGGAAAGCTATAAGAAGGTTGAAGAAGAATATGTAGATAGAATTAAGAGACTGCAGGCAGACTATGATAATTACAGGAAAAGAACTCTAAAAGAGCATCTGGAACATATAAAAAGGGCAAACAAAGATTTAATTGAAAAACTTCTTCCTATAATTGATAATTTTGAAATTGCGCTTGAAAGCGGGAAAAAATTGGGCAGAGATAAAGATGATTTTTATAAAGGGATAAAAATGATTTACGATAATTTGATAGAGCTTCTAAGGAAGGAGAATGTAAAGATTATTAATCCCGTTGGCGAAGAGTTTGATCCAGGGCTCTGCGAGGCTGCAGTAACTGAAGATGTGGAAGATTTTAAAGAAGGTCATATAATTGAGGTATTAAGAAAAGGTTACATGGTAGGTGATTTCTTAATCAGGCCCGCGGTTGTTAAAGTTTGTAAAAAAATGTAAGGGGAGCTAAAAAAATATGAGCAAGAAGAGTTTTTGGAGTGGCAGGAAAGCATTTATTATATTGCTGGTTGCTGTTGTTGTAATACTTGCAATTTATATAATAAGTACAAGGAATACCATGGTGGCCAAAGAGCTTGAAGTTGATAATGCCTGGGCTCAGGTTCAGAATGTTTACGAAAGAAGACTTGATTTAATACCAAATCTGGCAAACAGTGTGAAGGGTTATATGCAGCTGGAAAAGGATATATTTGAATCCATTGCACAGGCAAGGGCAGGCATAAATAACGCTGCAACACCTTCAGACATTGAAAGTGTAAACAGGGAAATAAGTTCTTTTATTGGTGATTTAAGAGTTGTTGTGGAAGATACCCCCGAGCTGAAATCAAGTGAGAATGTACGGGACCTTATGACCCAGCTGGAAGGAACCGAGAACAGGATCGCAACCGAGAGAGGCAGGTTCAATGAGACAGTCAGAGAATACAATACTTACATAAAGATGTTTCCCAGGAATACAATTGCAAGACTGTTTGGATTTGAAGCACGGGAATTCTTTGAGGCCAGAGAAGGTGCAGAAGTAGCTCCCGAAGTGGACCTGAGTTTGTAGCGGGCAATATGCAATGGTACATAGTATATTTAAAGTAAAAAAAAGATTAATTACCTTTCTTTTATTAGTTCTGTCATCTCTATTTATGTTCCAGGGATGCAGTTCTTCCGGAAATGAAGCCGATGTTTTAAATTTTCCTTCTTTCACCGGTTATATAAATGATTATGTAAATAAACTTGATAGCAGCTCAAAGGTTGATCTGGAGGAGCTGGCTTCAAAGATTGAAGAAGATACGGGCAGCGAAATAGCGGTAGCAATAGTAGATAATTTACAGGGTCTTACCGAAGAAGAATATGCGGTTGAATTATTTGAAAGATGGGAAATAGGCAAAGAGAAAGGCGATAATGGCATTCTTATACTCATAGGTGTTGAAGGAGAAGTCGGGAAGAGGCCTTTAAGGATAGAGGTGGGGTATGGTCTTGAAGGCGTTATTACAGACCTTGAGGCAGGAAATATCGCAGATGAAATTATTATACCGGAACTTCAAAAAGGTGATTTTTACAACGGTCTTTATAATGCAATAATTGCTATTGCTGACCAGATATATGAAGAAGAAGAGCTGCCCCCTTTAAGTTCCGGGAAAGATGCTGATACCGCTACAGCAGCAACAGAGACAGAGACGCCTGAAAGTCCTGTTTCAGGGTTCCCCTGGGGGCTGCTGTGCTGTTTCCCAATTCCCTTTATAGCAATCATAGTGATAGTGCTTGTCAGTATTTTTAAAAAAAGATGTCCTAAATGCAGAAAATTCACCCTTAAATCGAAAATAACCGTACTTAAAGCAGCTACTTACACTTTAGAAGGAAAAAAACTTATAGAAAGAAAGTGCTCAAACTGCGGGTATAGCGATAGCAGGGAAGCAATAATACCCAGAAAAAGTAGGACTTCATCACACTGGACAGGAGGTGGCCGGACAGGTGGAGGGAGTTCGTCCGGTGGCGGGTTCGGTGGTTTTGGCGGAGGGTCATCCGGCGGCGGAGGCGCCAGCGGAAAATGGTAATTAAAAGTTTTGGGTCCCGGGACCCGGGGCCTGTTAACTGAGTGATAGAGAAGGGACTTTTTTTAATGAAAATTGCGATATCGTGTAAAGGAGGAGCAGGCAAGAAAGGCCTGGCTGCTGAATTGTAAGATATTATGCCTGTAATAATTATATAGTAATTGCAGAAAAATTAAGTAAATAAAGTGGTACAGAATAAGAACCCGGGGTAAATTTTTTTATATAGCAAATTTTTTTAAAAAAGTCTTGTGAGTATTTTTTTTTAGGTTAAAATGGAAACATTTGTAAATTTTATCCGTTTAGAGGGTACTTTTGTATAAAATTGTAAAAAAAGAAAAATTGTCAGAAACAATAGATGGCTTTTATGTTGAGGCTCCGCTAATAGCGAAAAAAGCAAAAGCCGGTCAGTTTGTAATTGTGAGAATTAATGAAGAAGGGGAAAGAATACCCCTGACTATTGCAGATTATGACCGGGCCACAGGAATAATCACTTTATTTTCAACAAGAATTGGTAAGACCACTACATTATTATCAGATTTAAAACAGGGAGACAGTATACTGGATGTAGTGGGGCCACTGGGCAATCCTTCTGAAATTGAAAAATTTGGGAAAGTTATTTTAGTTGCCGGTGGTGTAGGGGCAGCATCAATTCTTCCCATAGCCAGGGAGATGAAAAAAGCGGGTAATTATGTAATCTCAATTGTTGGAGCAAGAAGCAGAGATTTTGTTATTTTAGAAAAAGAGATAAGAGATACATCAGATGAGATGTATCTATGCAGCGATGATGGTTCTGTGGGATATCACGGATTCGTTTCGGGATTTTTAAAAGATTACCTGGAAGAGAAATTGTCTGCTGGAAACAATAAGGAAACAGGTATCGCAAGGGTAGTTGCTATCGGACCGACTCTAATGATGAGGGCTACGGTGGAAGTAACCAGACCCTTTAATATAAAGACCATAGTCTCCCTTAACTCCATAATGGTTGATGGTACAGGAATGTGCGGTGGGTGCAGGGTTGAGGTAGGAGGTAAAACAAAATTTGCATGCGTACACGGACCCGAGTTTGATGGCCACCAGGTGAATTTTGATCTTCTTCTGTCGAGACAGAAGACTTATCTTGGTCAGGAAAAAGAGTCTATGAATATTTATAAACATAAGTGCATGGCGGAAAAAAAGAAGTAGCACGGGCACAGATTATTCTGTGTCAGGCATTGCAGGGCTTTATTGATGCTATAGTTATAGGGGACAGTTCATAATATGGCTGGAGAAATTAATAGAAAAAAACCGAAAAGAAAAAAAATTGACAGGGTTGATATGCCCGAGCAGGACCCTGTAAAAAGGAGCGGCAATTTTGATGAAGTTGCACTGGGATATTCAGAGGAAGACGCTCTGCTTGAAGCATCAAGATGTATACAGTGTAAAAATCCTACATGTATTAAGGGCTGCCCCGTAGGAATTGATATAAAAAGTTTTATCGGGCTAATCCAGGAGAAGAAATTTGATGAAGCGCTTGATAAGATAAGAGAAAAAAACGGGCTCCCCGCAATATGCGGCAGGGTCTGTCCACAGGAAGACCAGTGTGAGAAAAGTTGTGTACTGGGCATCAGGGGCAAGCCGGTTGCCATTGGCAGGCTGGAACGATTTGTAGCGGACAGGGAAATGAAACGTATAGCAGATGGGACTGAAGAATCCACCTGGTCTAAAGCTACCAGAGAGTGCACAAAAGAAAAAATTGGTGTAATTGGGTCCGGCCCCGCAGGGCTTACCTGCGCGGCTGAATTAGCGAAGCTGGGCTATCAGGTCACAATATTTGAAGCATTACATAAACCGGGAGGGGTCCTGATTTATGGCATCCCGGAATTCAGGCTTCCAAAGGAAATAGTTAAAAAGGAAATTGAATACGTAAAAAGCCTCGGGGTTAAGATTGAGGTGAACATGGTAATAGGAAGGGTACTGACTCTGGATGATTTATTTGAAGAAGGATTTAAAGCGGTCTTTATAGCCACTGGAGCGGGTCTTCCATATTTTATGGGAATTCCGGGAGAAAATTTGAACGGAGTCTATTCGTCAAATGAATACCTTACAAGGTCAAATTTGATGAAGGCATACATGTTCCCCGAGTATGACACTCCTATTTTTAAAGGTTTAAATGTAGCTGTGGTTGGAGGTGGAAATGTAGCCATGGATTCGGCAAGAACGGCCAGACGGCTGGGGGCAAAACATGTATATTTGATATACAGGAGAAGCGAAGCAGAAATGCCTGCAAGAAATGAAGAGATAGAACATGCAAAAGATGAGGGAATTGATTTTAAATTGCTGGCAAACCCGGTTGAAATCACGGGAAAGGATGGCTGGGTGGATAAAATAAGGTGCATTAAAATGGAGCTGGGGGAACCCGACCAGTCTGGCAGGAGAAGACCTTTACCGATTGAAGGCTCGGAATTTGATATAGATGTAGATGCAGTGATAATGGCTATAGGACAGGGGCCAAATCCATTACTTACCTCTAAAGTCCCGGGATTGGAGCTTAACGAAAGGGGTAACATAAAAGCCGATCCGGCTACCGGAAAGACAAATGTAAAGGGCGTTTTTGCTGGTGGAGATATAGTTACCGGTGCTGCAACAGTTATCCTGGCCATGGGTGCAGGAAAGGATACGGCTAAAGCCATAGACGAATATATCAGAACCGGAAAGTGGTAATAAATATCAGGGATAAAATCCTTATCTAAAATTTTTTCTTCTGAATACCTCATTAAACATGACAATTCTTCGAATATGTATTATGAATTAAAGTTTTCCTGATGTCTGGAAGTGATTTTATTGATTATTCAGGATATATTTATTGTCAGGTTAATAACTATTCTAAAATCGGTTATAATTCTAATATCAGGAGGAACTTAATATCAAAGTTTATTTTAGTATCGGGGAGGTATAAATGAAAATTAAAACTGTATCATCCAGGCTGTTGTTTATTTTTCTTACAGCTGTTTTAATGTTCGGGATGATTTTTAGCGGGTGTGCAGCTCGCTCGGATTTCGTAGAAGAAGTATCGGAAGAAGCAGAAATGCCAGTCCCAGATGAAAAGTTAGCACTTGAAACTCCGGAAGTCGATATGGATGTTGCAGAAGAGCAAACCGCAGAAGCACGTGAGTCAGAAGCTGCATATAATAATGAAGCACAGTATGGTGATACTGCTGTTGCAGGAGAAAGGAAAGTAATTAAAACTGCCTATATTGATATTGAGATTGAGAGTGGCAAGTTTGAGGAGGCCATGTTTGAATTAACTGCTCTTGCCGAGCAGAATGGTGGATTTGTTGCCAGAAGTGAAAGTTATTCTGATTCAGAAGGTAATCTAACCAGCGGCTATATTACTATAAGAGTGCCTTCAAACAAATATAATTCTGCACTGGACAAGATTAAAGCGATGGGTACCATTAAGAGTATTTCAAGTTCCGGCCAGGATATAACCCAGGAATATGTTGACCTTGAAAGCAGGCTAAGAAATTATCAGGCTCAGGAAGAAGTTCTTCTTGACCTGATGGCCCAGTCAAAGAGAGTTAGCGACAGCCTTGAAGTACAGAAGGAGCTGAACAATGTACAGGGAGAAATTGAGGTAATCAAAGGAAGGATGAATTATCTGGATAATATGGTATCCTTTTCTACTATTGATGTTTATTTTCATGAACCGGAGCCCATAAAGACTGCATCTGACTGGGGATTTGTGCAGGCATTAAAAAGAGGTTTAAGGGGAGCCGTTACTGCTTTTAACTGGATGATAATGGCGCTTATAGCAACTGCTCCGGTATGGATTGTAATAGGAATACTATTGATTATAATATGGCAGATTATAAGAGCAAGAAAGAGAAGAGCAGGAAAGGAGAAAAAGTAATATGAGAAATTCTGATATATTTGGTTTTACTATGATTGTTTTAGGGCTGGGGATTATAACCGGGCTTCTGATAGCTCCGCGAAAGGGTGAAGAGACCAGGAAGATGCTGAGGGAGCATATGGAAGAATACTGCGGCAAGGCCGGTGAGTTTATTACTGAAAAAGCAGCAGAGATAAAAAAACAGGCAGGAAAATTTGAAGAAACATTAAAGGATAATTTAGAAGGAGCCGAGTAGCAGCTTTTGTATTAATTTAGCAGTAAGCATTTATTATTGTTTAAAAATAAGCCCTTTGTAGCTGTTCAGTCTATAAAGGGCTTATAAGCTTTAACCGGAGCCTTTAAGGATATTATCCATAAAAACTAATAACTGAATTTATCGTCCTGATAAGGAGTAAAAATAATTAATATTGATAATATTGCTGTAATTATCATTTTTAACAATCTTTATAAAAACTATGTCTTAAACCTATTCTAAGTATTTTTAGATTACCCCCCGGCTTACAGAATGGCTCTACTCTATTTCAGAAATTACAGTAATTTTTATGTTTACCCGCGGTGATATAATTTATATAATGGCTAAAGGGTTAAGTGAAATAGGGAAAAACCTTAAATTTAATTAATTTTATAATTTAGCAGTATTTTAAGGTCTATCATTAACAGGGATAACAGACAAAAATAATAATATATTTTTTGTTAAGAAATTATTATAAAATCATCAAAATAAAACATTTTAGGATTTATGCCTGTGGGTAAAATAATAGGATTTGATAATGAAAAATATCTAAAAGAGCAGAGCCTGGCAATTCTTAAACGCATGGAGAAGTTTGATAGTAAACTTTATCTTGAGTTTGGAGGGAAGCTCTGCTTTGATTACCATGCAGCCAGAGTACTTCCGGGCTATGACCCGAATGTAAAAATACGCCTTCTGCAAACTCTGAAGGACAAAATTGATATTGTACTGTGTATTTATGCCGGCGATATTGAAAAGGGTAGAGTCAGAGGAGACTTTGGAATTACATATGATGCAGCAACATTTAAGCTAATTGACGATCTTCGAAGATGGGGATTGAATATCATTGCAGTTGTGATAACCCGATTTAAAAATCAGGATCCTTCATTAATCTTTAAAAATAAACTGGAGCACAGGGGTATTAAGGTCTATCTGCACTATCCTATTAAAGGATACCCGGCAGATGTAGATACTATATGCAGCAGGGAAGGTTTTGGTAAAAATGAATATATTGAGACCAGCAGGAAAATTGTAGTGGTTACGGGTCCGGGTCCCGGTAGTGGTAAACTTTCAGTGTGCCTTTCCCAGCTTTATCATGATTATAAAAAAGGGATTAACTCCGGTTATGCCAAATTTGAAACATTTCCTATATGGAATCTTCCGCTTAAGCATCCTGTAAACATTGCTTATGAAGCGGCAACTGCTGATATAGGAGACTTTAACCTTGTTGACCCGTATC
>CAZRML010000010.1:0-76500 GCA_964601205.1 uncultured Actinomycetota bacterium
TTTTGGTGTAGTTACTGTTTTGGCATTGGCCGCAATTATTTGCGGAATCATGGCCAGGAAAAAATCAATCACAGAAAAGTTACCGGGAAAACGTGCAGCTACTATCGGATTGATCTTTGGTGGGATATCCTTATTCCTCACTATTTTCTTGATAATTGCAATATTTTTATTCTTCATTCCGTGGCTTGGTGCATAAATCGGATCTTGAAAATTACTGATATATTAGCCAAGCGTTGTATTTATTGAGAGCCATTTATTGTTTCAATATCCTTTACTAATATTATTGAGTGTTGTTGGTATCATGCCACTTCTAACCAGTTTTTTTCACCAGATATATGCCACCTGCTACTGAGGCCAGGGTGGTTGATATTTGTTTATAAATGGCCTGATACTAACTTAAAAAATGGACCAAAGAATGGGGTAAGGTCAGAAGAATCAAAATTTGGATAAAACCGTTATTAATTTATTAATTATGCTACTTTGAATATTAAAACAGGATTATTTAATTGTGCCGGTTACCGAGTTCTGTGTTAATTACCATATCACTTTCTACTTCATCCAGTAAAAAATAAATCGATTTAGAATTCAACATCTCTACTCTGTTAGCTTCTAATTAAAAATAAAAAATCTGCAGGTCTTAATATTTTAATATCCTTATATGACCCTAATTTTATTAGATGCCTGTCTCCGGATATTATATAATCACATTTTGCTGTAACTGCACATTCCAGTATTTTATCATCATCAGGATCATCTTTTATAAAAACAATATTCTCATTAACTTCAATAAGATTGCAGAATTCAAGTATACTATCTATAAAAATTCTTATCTGGTTACTTTTCCATAAAAACTTCGACCTTAGCTTATCTTCTATCTCTCTTATTATATCCCTGCTTATAAACACATTTACTTTTCCGAACCTGCAAAATTGAATTATTTCTTCACATACTCTTCCTAAAAAAGCTGCCGAAATAAAAATATTTGTATCAAGAACTATTCTCAATTTACTGCCTTACTTCTCATGAAGCATCCTATCGATATCTTCCTCATCCCTTATTCTAAATTTTCTGGCAGTTTTATCACCCCATGCTCTTATTTCTGACCATTTTTTATTTGCATAATACTGCCTGAATGCTTCCCTTATCAAATCACTTTTAGTCCTACTCTCTACTTTTGATACCTTTTCAATCTCTTCATATAATTCCTTGCTTAATGAAATATTTAAAATTTTTGTTTTTCTTGGCATGCTGGACTCCAGTTCCATTATATTTTGAGTAATACTTATTATTACTCAGTAACTATACCAGAACTTTAGATATATTCAAGTTTTATATATTTTATATTCGACCTTATAATAATTTTTCCCATCCTCTTCCATTAATACGATAATCCAAACCCGAAAGGGAAAAGGACCCCTTTTAAACCATCATTATCGTTTATGGGCAGCTGGTCTACTGATTTAGGCCATGTATATGACAGTTTGCCCACTGGCTCATAATCTCCAAAAATAACATCTGTAACTCCCTGTCCTTCAGTCCCCGGAAGCCAGGCTGCAATAAAAGCATCTATTTTATCAAGCCGGTCAGTTATTATCAGGGGACGCCCGCTTAAAAGAATTAATACAGATGGTATACTGCTTCCTGACAGGTTATAAATCAATTCTGAATCCACTCCTCCCAGCATCATATCACTATCATCTCCCTTTGATTCGGCATAAGGAGTTTCACCTGCTACTATAATCACCACCTCTGCATCTTCCGGTACATCTTTTCCATCTATTGAATAAACTGCTTCTGTTTCTTCTGAAACAATACTTTTTATTGCTTCACGAATAGTTGTAGTTACTATATAAGCCGGGTTACAGACTAAAAAATTAAAAAAATCCTTATCAATCTTAGAATTTTACAAGTCTTTATTTTCTTCTATCTATAATTCCGCTATAATCCCTATAAATAACAATTAATGATACAGGTAAAGCAATGAAAATAATTCAGGCAAAAACCGGCGATTTAATACAAAAAGCATACAAACTCCGTATCGAGGTATTCGTAAAGGAACAAAATGTTCCCCCTTATGTTGAATGTGATGAGTATGATAAGGTAGCTGACCACATCATAGCCATTGATGAGAATTCCGGTGAGTGTATAGGATGTGGCAGGCTGGTAATAACGGATGGAATAGCAAAGATAGGAAGAGTCGCAGTTAAAAAAGACTGCCGCGAAAAAGGCTATGGCACAAAGATATGCCGGGAGCTTATAAATATGGCAAGAAAGGCCGGCATAAAAGATATAAGATTACACTCACAGCTTGAAGTAGCCGGCTTTTATGAAAAGCTCGGTTTTGAGCCGTACGGAGAAACTTTCATGGAAGCCAATATCGAACATATCGCCATGAAACTACCTCTAAAATAAGGTATCCTTTTATTCCCCCATAACCTGTATGAATACTTCCCTTGAACGGGGTCTGTTATCATGGTCTATAACCACTATCTGCTGCCAGGTTCCCAGAACCGGACTACCACCAGAGACCGGTACCGTAATGCCGGGTCCCATAAAAGTGGCCCTTAGATGTGAAAATCCATTATCATCTCCCCAGGTCTGGGAGTGTCTGGTATGTTTGCTTCTGGAAATAAATTCTTCCAGCTGGTCCCTCATATCTTCTACCAGGGCCGGCTCATACTCAATGGTCGAAACCGAGGCAGTGGAACCAACCACGGAAACATTTACCAGACCATTTTTTATGCCGGACTGGCCAATAATCTCTTTTACCTTTTCTGTAATATCTTTAATATCTGAATATCCTTTGGAAGAAACTGTTATTTTTTTGCCATATACCATCTCATCCTCCTCCATCAAAATATGACTTTAATAATATTTAATCTTAAATTACAAATAAAATTTTTAAAGATTAATTTTATTATATAAATATGCCAGAAATATAAAAGAGCTTAATCTAAATTTTTAGCCCAAACTACTTTAAAAATAAATTTAATCTTCCTGGCAATTTTAACTTTTCTACTTTTGGTATAAAATATTTATCTATGCTATAAACACAGTAGTCATTAAGAAGTAAATTCAAGGAAAGATAATAATCAGATTAAATATATGATTTAAAAGAGCCGGTGATATTTTATGATAGAGAAAAATATTTCTGAGGGCCGCCAAAAAAATGAAAGAATAATTATCCCTGGCCCCTTCCCCATTTTAAATGTAATAATTGGCGGGCCATTATGCAGAGGAAAAGATTATTTAGAGCTTACCCGCGAGGTTTTAGAAGGTGGGGCGCGCCTTATTCAATTAAGAGAAAAGGAAGGTGAAACTGAAGACCTAATTGATACTGCCATAAAATTACAAAAAATTTGCCGGGAATACGGTGCATTTTTTGTAGTGGATGACCGGGTTGATTTAGCTCTGGACAGCGGTGCGGATGGGGTTCACCTGGGCCAGGAGGATATCTCGTCCACCGAGGCCAGGAAAATACTGGGAGAAGATAAGATAATCGGAGTTTCTGTAACCGGTTTAAAACAGGCAAAACAGGCAGTATCAGAGGGAGCAAGCTACCTTGGACTGGGACTTATTTATCCCACCCACAGCAAGGATTGTAAATTAAAGCCAGGAGGGGCACCGCTGGTAGCTTCAGTAGCTCCGGAGGTTAATATCCCCGTTTTTGCCATTGGCGGTATAACTCCTGAAAATACCCTTCCCCTTCTTAAAGCAGGAGCATCAGGGGTTGCGGTAATATCATCAGTTCTTAAAAGTAAGAGCCTGAAAAAACAGGTAGAAAAATTTATGAAAATTTTTGATTTGTTTAACCTTAATCAAAATAGCTAATACTTTAAAAATAAATTAATCTAAGGAGAAATAGTTTATGACAGGAAAAATAAGTGACCGACTATTTGCCAGGGCTATCCTGCCAAACAGGGGTGCGGTGCACCCGGAAGTAATAGTATGGCCCCAGATGGGCGTGGATAGTGCCATTTTAAAAATAGGTGACAGCTTTATGGCAATTGCCGAGGACCCCATATTCCCCTCACCAAAAATGTCACCGGAAGACTTTGGCTGGCTTACGGTCCATATTGGAGCAAGTGATATCACAGTTATGGGAATTAAACCACGATATATGACCTACTCCCTTCTGCTTCCTCCCGGAACAAAAGAAGATTATATTGAAAGACTTACCCTTGCCATCAATAAGTATGCAAAAGAGCTGGGAATTGCCATCACTGGAGGACATACTGGTTTTTATGGCTCGGTAACAATACCCACCATAGGAGGCATCACTGTCTGGGGGACAGCCAAAAACTATATTACACCGGCAGGTGCCCGGATTGGTGATTCCATAATAATAACCAAAGGAGCAGCCATAGAAGCATCTGCCCTTCTGGCAGCTGAACTCGAAGACAGCATTAAAGCCGGAGGCATTGATATAAAACTGATAAAAAAGGCCGCCGGAAGGTTAAGGCAGGTAACCGTAGTAAAAGATGCAAGACTGGCAGCTGAAATTGACGGGGTCCATGCCATGCACGATGCCACCGAAGGAGGGGTATGCAGGGGCCTGTGGGAAGTTGCCGCGGCATCAAATGTGGGGATGGAAATTAAACGTGCAGAAATTCCACTCCCCCGGGATATAAAAGCAATCTGTAGCTATTTTAACCTCAACCCCTATGAGGTTATAAGCGAAGGAACCCTGATACTGACCTGTTCTCCCGATAAGAATAAAGTACTGCTGGAAAAATTTAGTAAAGCAGGTATAGATACTGCCGTAATTGGAGAAGTAATACCTCCAGAAAAAGGTTGTTACTGGATAGAAGAAAGTGGAGAAAAAACCGTGCTATCACCTCCGGAAGTAGACCGGTTCTGGGATGTATTTTTTAATGCTTTAAGTTATGAAAGTAAAACACAGGATAACAATGAAAAAAAATTATGCCATGAGCTAAGCCAGGCAGTAGACAAACTGATAGAGGCTAAAATAACCAACCTTATTCCGGAGATCGGGTCAAATATTGCCTATGCCCTGCCCCATGCTAAAAAACCTGAAGATATTGCTGCAATTCCGGGAAGATTGCTTCGTTTTAAGCAAGAGGTAAAAACTCTTGGAGAACCGGAAATGGGCTGTTCAAAATATATGAGTGGAACCCTTATTGAGATGCGAAAATATTTTCCTGAAGCCCGCTGCATAATTAACCTTCGCAATAATGATAAAATTCGAAATGCCTTAAAGAAACTAAATTACAATACGGTAAGTATGCCCGTACCTCCTGGTTACCGGCAACCTGATGAAGACTTTTACCGAGACTTAAAACTTACTTTATCAAGTTGCAAAGACCTACCGGATGTAATTAAAATCCCCGATAGGCTAAACCTTGAGCGGTTGATACTGGTTATTGATAAAGATATTGATAACTTGGTTGAAAAAGTTATAGCGTTATCAAAAAGGGTAAATCAAATAAGATAGAGCAGTAATAATTAATCTGTGGATTAAAAAATGAAGATGCTTAATTAACTTCTTTTAGAAATATCTCAAAATTTATGCCAGGTCTCCTGATTAAACATTGAAAAAATTTTTTAAACTAAAATCCGTAATTAATCCATAAATAGTGCCTCCAATCGTTGAAAAAGTAACACCAGAATTATATAATGAGTCCTCAATAAATAACCACCCAAGACTAAAGGAGAAATATGATATACCGTGACGATATTAATGCCCTCGTAGCCAAAAATGACCTGGTTACCCTTCTAAAAAAATCAGCAGAATTTCACGGACATATATGCAGCTTTTCTGCTTACGGGGTAAAAGCAGGCTGTTATGCCATGAGAAGCATGGCTCTTACCAGTAAAGGAATGGAAGAAGTAATTGCCATAGTGGAAACCAACAACTGTTTTAGTGACGGCATTCAGCTTACTACCGGCTGTACTTTTGGTAACAATGGCCTTATTTTCAAAGACATAGGGAAAACAGCCGTTACCGTTATAAACCGTAAAAACAGCCGTGCCATAAGGCTTTCATTAAGAAAAGATTATCTGGACCTGAAAAAAGAAAAGTATCCCGAAGTCCACAGGTTATTTGAAAAAATAGTAGCCAGAAGGGAAATAGTCTCTGGTGAAGAGAGGTATAAATATTTTAAACTTTCAGAGCAAATTGCCATCAGTGAAATGGATGTGCCCGAAGAGGATATTTTTAACATAAAAAAGTTTGCACTGGAGCCTCCCGTATATGCTCCCATATATGAATCTATAGTATGCAGTATATGTGGAGAAAGCGTAATGGAAACCCGGGCACGCCTGAAAGATAAAAAACCGGTCTGTATAAGCTGCGCGGGAGACAGTTATTTTTATCTGGATGGTTCTGGCATTAGTTATTCTTCGTCTTCCTCGGCATGCGTAAGTCCATAGATAACACTATCTTCCAGCGCCTGCCAGCTTGCTTCTATTATATTTTCTGATACTCCTATGGTCCCCCAGCTTCCTTTACCATCTGAAGTTTCAATTAAAACTCTTACTACTGCTCCTGTTCCTTTCTTTTCATTCAGGACTCTCACCTTAAAGTCGGTCAGGGTTATCTTTTTTAATACAGGATAGCAATTTTCAATTGCCTTTCTCAGGGCCTTATCCAGAGCGTTAACCGGACCGTTGCCTTCTGCAGTTTCAATTATCCTTTTCCCCTTTATTTGAACCTTGACAGTTGCCTCGGACATCATACTGCCATCTTCTCTTTTCTCATTCAATACCCTGAAACTTTCCAGTTTGAAAAATTTTTTCTTTGTTCCGGCAACTTCTTTAACCAGCAATTCAAAACTTCCATCTGCAGCTTCAAATTGATAGCCTTTATGCTCCATATTCTGGACTCTGTTTAATATTTCACTGACTTTTTCCAGGTCACCTTCCAGATTAATTCCGAATTCTTTTGCTTTAATAATTATAGATTTCTTTCCAGAAAGTTCGGAAATCAGTATTGTTCTACTATTTCCCACAACTTCCGGGTCTATATGCTCAAATGCGTCTGAAAATTTACTTACCCCGCTTACATGCATTCCGCCTTTATGGGTAAAAGCATTGCGACCAACGAATGGCTGGCTTGGGTTGGCAGCTTGATTTGCAGTTTCATTTACAAACCTTGAAAGATTTGTTAAATGCTTTAGACTGCCCTCTTTTAGACAACTTTTATTTAATTTTATCTCCAGATTGGGTATTATCTGACACAGGTCTGCATTTCCGCACCTTTCACCGTAACCATTTATTGTCCCGTGAATCATTCTTATTCCCTTTTGAACAGCCAGTACGGTATTGGCCACCCCACATCCACTATCGTTATGGAAATGTACCCCTATTTCCCCCCTGACTTTCTTTTTCACCCTATCAATTATCTCAACAACCTCACCCGGGAGGACACCTCCATTGGTATCGCAAAGAGCCAGATAATCAGCACCCGCCTCGGCGGCCACTTTTAAAGTTTCCATTGCATACTTTGGATTCTCCTTAAAACCATCAAAAAAATGCTCCGCATCAAAGATAATTTCAGGAAAATACTGTTTTAAATACTCAATTGAATCAAAAATCATACTTAAATTATTTTCAAGAGAAGTTTCTATAACTTTTTCCACATGGATAACAGATGACTTGCCCACCACACATACGGCGTCCGTGCCCGACTGAACCAATTGTTTTATGTTTTTATCATCTTCCACTTTAATATTTTTATACCTGGTCATTCCAAAGGCAACTATTTTAGAATACTGAAACTTTTTATTTTTCAACTTTTCAAATAACTCCATCTCCTTGGGATTAGAAACGGGAAATCCAACTTCAATATAATCAATTCCGATATCATCAAATCTTTCAATAAGCTGTAATTTATCATTAACCGAAAAAGATATATCCGCCCTCTGGGCGCCATCTCTTAAAGTGGTATCAAGAATATATACCTTATCTCTATTTTTTGATTCACTGTTCATCTTATTCATTCTGGTATTTCCTTTTCAAAAAAAATTTTAAATGATTCATATTTATAAATTTACTTATTTTTTACTTACCTTAAAGCCCTTATTCAATAGATAACCATGCAAAAGTTCCATTTATTTAAATAGAGCACACGGTTAAACAACTTATTATTAACCAGAACTATCTTTCTATATTATCCCTGGTAAATTTTATATACCCCCCACTTTTTATTATACCCTGTATAAAATCAGGAAGCGGTTTTATCTCAAAAACTCTATCTTTTGTAACATCACTTATTGTCCCGCTGCTTAAATCAATTTCCAGTCTGTCTTTATCTTCTATAAAATTGCCTGCCTCCTCGCTTACTATAACCGGGAGCCCTATGTTTATGGCATTTCTGAAAAAAATCCGCGCAAACGATGCGGCTATCACTACCTTTACCCCGCTTGCTTTTATTGATAACGGAGCATGCTCCCTGGAAGAGCCGCAACCAAAGTTGCTACCGGCTACTATTATTTTTCTTTCCTTTACCTTTAGCTTAAAACCTTTATCCAGGTCCTCAAAACAGTGAGAAGCCAGCTCACTTTCATCAGAAGTATTGAGGTATCTTGCCGGTATTATTACATCAGTATCAATATTATCACCATATTTTATTACACTTTCCCTTATTATCATTATATAACCTCCCCTGGTGTTGCTATCCTGCCGGCTATTGCAGATGCAGCTGCCACCGCAGGACCGCTCAGGTATACTTTACTTTCAGGATGTCCCATCCTTCCCACAAAGTTCCTATTGGTTGTGGAAACTGCTACCTCGCCTTCAGCCAGTACACCCATATGGCCTCCAAGGCAGGGTCCACAGGTAGGTGTGCTCACCGCGCAGCCGGAATTAATAAAAGTCTCAATATATCCTTTCCTGAGAGCCTCAAGATATATATTCTGGGTCGCAGGAATTACTATGGTCCTTAAATTATCGTTCACTTTTTTATTTTTTAAGATTTCTGCGGCGATCCTCAGATCTTCAACCCTCCCATTGGTGCAGGAGCCTATCACCACCTGGTCAATTTTAACATCTGATAAATCCTTTGCATTCCTGGCGTTGGATGGAAGATGCGGGGTTGACACCTGGAGTTCTATATCTGAACAATCTATATTATATATTTTCTCATATTCTGCATCGGGGTCGCTATAAAATACTTTATAGTTTCCGTCGGACCTTGACTCTAAAAACTCTTCTGTTTTTTTATCCACCCTGAATATCCCGAACTTTCCCCCTGCTTCTATTGCCATATTGGACATGGTAAATCTGGAATCCATAGAAAGTTTGTCTATGGCAGGCCCGCTGAATTCCATTGATTTATAAAGTGCTCCATCCACTCCAATCAAACCAATTGTGTACAGAATAAGGTCCTTGCCGGTTATCCATTTCTTTAAATCTCCCGAATAAATAAATTTAATGCTGCCCGGAACCATAAACCAGAGCCTGCCTGTGGCCATTGCCACAGCAGCATCAGTGCTTCCAACTCCTGTTGAGGCGGCTCCGAGCGCGCCATATGTACAGGTATGTGAATCAGCTCCTACCACCAGATTACCCGGAAGCACCAGTCCTAACTCAGGCAGCAATGCATGCTCTATACCCATTCTGCCAACTTCAAAATAATTTTTAATATTATGCTTCCTGGCAAACTCCCTTATAAACTTGCACTGCTGTGCGGATTTTATATCTTTATTTGGAGCAAAATGGTCGGGCACTATAACCACCTTTTCCCTATCAAACACTTCCCCTTTCCCTATCTTCTCAAATTCTTCTATGGCTATAGGCATGGTTATATCATTGGCAAGCACAATATCCACATTTGCATTTACTATCTCACCCACAGATACATACTCTCTTCCGCAGTGCTCTGCGAGTATCTTTTGTGCCATTGTCTGCGGCTTATTTTTTTTGCTGTTCACTCTTATGTAATTCCTTTCTAATAATCTCACATGATAACAATATAAAACCTCAAAAGCTCAATTATTCTTCGTCTCTACAATCCTATTCATGGCTCCAATATATGCCTTTATACTGGCCTCAACTATATCCGTGCTTATACCGTTGCCCATGACTTCAACACCATTGGTACTTACCACTACCTTAACCGAGCCCAGGGCATCTTTCCCGCCGGATACGGCTTCTATATTATATTCCACCAACTTCACTTTCATTTTTGTTATTTTATCAATAGCTTTAAATGAAGAATCAACCGGCCCGTCTCCTTCTGAGGTACTCTCGTGTAGTTTACCATCTATTTCTATACCTACCGAAGAAGTAGCCTTAATATCTGAACCGCTTTTAACCCTGTAATATTTAAGCTGGAAATGCTCCTCAACCCCGCGTATTTCATTTTCTACTATCGCTTTTATATCCTGGTCATTTATAGCCCCTTTTTTTTCTGCTAGTTCTTTAAACCTCTCAAAAGCTTTTTCCATTTTTTTCCCGTCAAGCTGTATCCCTATTTCTGACAGTCTTCCTGCAAACGCATGCCTTCCTGAATGTTTGCCCAGTACAAGTTCCGATGACTTTAAACCAATATCTTCCGGTCTTATTATTTCATAAGTGGACCTGTCCTTTAGCATCCCGTCCTGATGTATGCCCGCTTCATGACTGAATGCATTTTTCCCTACTATCGCTTTATTGGGTGCAACAATATAACCGGTTAAAGACTTCACCATACTGCTTGTCCTCGTAATCTCACCAATATTGATATCGGTATATAATCCCAGGTCTTTTTCCCTTGTGTCAATAACCATTACTATTTCTTCGAGTGAGGCATTGCCCGCTCTTTCACCAATACCATTTACCGCACACTCTACCTGTCTTGCGCCATGCTTGACAGCAGCAAGTGAATTGGCAACTGCAAGCCCAAGGTCATTATGACAGTGGACGCTGACCACAACATTTTCAACTCCGGAAGTATTCTCAAATATATAGTCTATTAACTGCCCGAACTCGTCGGGAATTGTATATCCAACCGTATCCGGAACATTTATCACGCTGGCCCCGTTTTTAATAGCAACTTCAAACAATTTGCAGAGAAATACACGGTCGCTCCTGGTTGCATCCATAGCTGAAAACTCAACCGTATCTGTATATTTAAGGCTCCTTTTTACTGCTTCAGCTGCAAGCTCAAGCACTTCTTCCCTGCTTTTTTTTAACTGATATTTAAGATGAATATCAGACGATGATATAAAAGTATGTATTACCGGCAGGGCAGCTCCTTTAAGCGCTTCTCCCGCAGTATCTATATCCTTAAAATTGGCCCTGGCCAGGGCTGCCACTTTTCTGTCCTTAATTTTAGCCGATATTTCTTTTACAGAATTAAAATCGCTTTTTGATGAGATTGGAAAACCTGCCTCTATTATATCCACATTTAATTTAGCAAGCTGTTGCCCAATTTCTAATTTCTCCCCGGTATTTAGATGAATACCCGGTGCCTGCTCCCCATCACGAAGAGTAGTATCAAAGATATGGACCTTATTTTTTACACTTTTCATTACTAACCACTTACTTTCTATTCCAATAAACGCACCCCTGGATTTCTTTAATCCCTGTAATGCTTTTTAAATTATTATCACCAGATATATCTTTTATCTCAAATTACTTAAAACTATTCACTGGTAAAGATTGACTATCTTTATATTTTTAAAGCCTGTTAATCCCTTAAATTCTTCAAGTATCTCCGGAGTTACTTCGTTGTCCAGATTCAACCCCATGACTGCATCCCCGCTTAACTTCTTCCTGCCCACATGCATTGATGCAATATTTACTCCGAGTTTTCCAAAAGCAGTTCCTATTTTTCCTATCTGACCGGGGATATCCTTATATTTTATAAATGCCATATACCTGGAAGGAACCATATCTATTTCAAATTTATCTATGGCTATAAATCTCGGGGTATCCTTTTTACCGGTAGTCGTCGCTGAAATAGAGAGCTCACCATTTCTGCCCTCTCCTGCCAGAGTGATCAAGTTCACATAATCTTTTGATTCGCCGCTTTTTTCCTCTTTCACCTTCAGGCCCATCCCCCTTGCCAGCAGGTCTGCATTTACCAGATTAACGTTCTCCGCTGAATATCTTTCAAGTATTTTTACCAGTATGAGGGAAGTCAGAATCCTTACATCAAATTCCGATACCCTGCCAAAATACCCTATTTTAAGGCTATTCAGATTGCCCTCAAATAAATTTACAAAAAGGCTGCCCAGGTCTTCACACAGCTCAAAGAAAGGCCTGAGGATATCCATAAGTTCCGGCCTAATAGCAGGCGCATTTACAGGAAAGGCAGCTGTCCTTCCATTTAAAACATCTATAACCTGGTCAGCAATTATAGTTCCTGCCCTGTCCTGGGCTTCTTCCGTGGACGCTCCCAGATGAGGGGTGCATACAACTTTTTCCAACTTAAAAACAGGCGAGTCAGTACATGGCTCTTTCTCGTAAACATCAAGCGCCGCTCCCCCTAACTGACCATCTTCAATGGCTTCTGCAAGATCTTTTTCAACTATAATTCCGCCTCTCGCTACATTCAGGACAATGGCCCCCTTTTTCATTTTATATAATTCCTTCTTATTAAA
This sequence comes from uncultured Actinomycetota bacterium, assembly GCA_964601205.1. Taxonomy (GTDB): domain Bacteria; phylum Actinomycetota; class Humimicrobiia; order Humimicrobiales; family Humimicrobiaceae; genus JAQVEM01. Next base: position 12,549 of record CAZRML010000010.1, read on the forward strand.
CATCCCTATAGTATCCTTATTCTTGGGAAGATGTATAGAAATAAAATCAGCTTCACTGTAAAGGTCCTCCAGTTTATTGGCTTTTTTTATCTCAAGCTGCCTGAACCTATCCTCGGAAACAAAAGGGTCATAGGCAATAACCTTTATACCCAGACAAATAGCTTTCCTGGCAACCAGCCCTCCTATTTGCCCGAAACCGATTATTCCCAGGGTCTTTCCCTCAAGCTCTATGCCTTTAAATTTTGATTTTTCCCATTTTCCGCTTTTCAGAGAAAAATTAGCTTCTGGAATTTTTCTGGCAACTGAAAGCAGCAATGCTATTGTATGCTCTGCCACAGTAACTGCATTACTGGTAGGAGCATTAACCACCAGAATTCCTTTCCTGGTAGCAGTTGAGACGTCAATATTATCCACCCCTATCCCCGCTCTTCCTATAACTTCCAGCCTGTCAGAAGCTTCAATAATATCTGCTGTAAGCCTGGTGGCACTTCTTATAATTACCGCATTTATACCTTTAATTACCTCTTTAAGCTTTTCTGGCGTAAGGTTCTTATTATCCTCCACCACAAAATGCTGCTCCAGCTTTTTCCTGGACTCTTCTGAAATACCGTCGGTAATTAATACTTTCTTATTCATATTCATTCACCCTTAAATTCTATTTTTAAGTTTTCAAGAATCAAGATAATTATTTTCCATAAATATCTTTTCTGCTGCTGTAATTCCCGAGCCTATCTCAAATTTAAATCCGAGTTCTTCTAACGTCATCTCCAGTGCACTGATTGCAATAATAACATCAAACATTCCAAAATATCCAAGATGCCCTATTCTTATTATTTTTCCCGAAAGTTTTCCCTGCCCTCCGGCAATGGTCACGCCATATTTTACTCTCATAATTTTAGTAAGTTCCCTGGCATCAATTCCTTCCGGAACATTAATGGAAGTTACCGAGTATCCCCTTTTATCTCTGTCTTTAACCAGAAGTTCCAGCCCGAGTTTTTCTGCTGCTTTCTGCGTGGCGAGTGCCATTACTCTGTGCCTGTTAAAGACTTTCTCCAGCCCTTCTTCCAGTAATAAATCCAGTGCCTTATTCATGGATACGATTATTGATATGCCCGGAGTCCAGGGTGATTGCGGCGGTGTTTTATGTAAATAATTTCTTGCCGTTGCCAGATCAAAATAAAACCTGGGAATATCTGACTTTTCATTAAGCTTCCATGCTTTATCGCTAACGCTGATAAATGCAATTCCCGTTGGTGCGCTTAATGCCTTCTGGGAGCCGCCAATTACGACATCAAGGTTCCACTCGTCGGTCCTGAGGTCTGACGCTCCCAGGCCGCTTATGGCATCTACTATAAAAATTGCGGGATAATTTTTTACTATACCGGCTATAACTTCAACATCATTTAAAGCTCCGGTTGATGTTTCACTAAACTGCAGTATTACTCCTTTTATCCCGGGATTTTCATCCAGAATCTTTTTAATATCACCGGGTTCTGCTGTATCACCCCACTCATAATCAAGGGAAAATACCTCCAGACCGTATTTTACGGTCATCTTCTTAAATCTTTCACCAAAATTACCAATATTTACAACCAGAACTGCATCACCCCTGGAAAAGAAATTTACTATACTTGCCTCCATGGCGCCTGTCCCTGAAGAAGTCAGTATAAAAACATCATTTTTAGTTTGTAATAATCTCTTTAGCTTATCGGTCACCTCAACAAAAATTTTTGAAAATTCAGGAGACCTGTGATGCATAAGAGGCCTGGCATGTTCAAGTAAAACTTCCTCGGATATAGGCGTGGGTCCCGGAGTCATTACATATTTTTTTATCATACTTTCCCCTTCTAAAAAAGTTTTTTACAATTTTTATTTAAAACAATGAAATCCAGAATAAATTCCTGACCTTTCAACCCGTACATTTTTCCTGCAATCTATTATTCTAACCGGGCTTTTATTTACCAGAACATAAATATTCCCATATTAATAATTACAAACTTCTCCGCGACCGTTCTATCCTAAATTGATTTAATACTTGCTGCCTCTTGTACACGCTATTTTGCCCGTCCTTACCAGCTCAAGTATTCCAAAAGGCTTTAACAGGTCTTCAAGGGCTTTAATCTTACTGGTGCTTCCAGTAATTTCAATTATTAGCGTCTTTTTACCCACATCCACTATATTTGCCCGGAAAATGCTTACAATTTCCAGTATTTCTGGCCTGACTTTTGAATCGGCGTTGACTTTTATAAGCACCAGCTCTCTTTCCACAATATTTTTAGGGTCCAGTTCTTTAATTTTTATTACATTGATTAGTTTGTACAGCTGTTTTATCACCTGTTCAATACTCTGTTCTTCAGCTTCAACCTCCATTGTAATCCTTGAAGTTTTCTCATTTTCTGTTGGACCTACCGCAAGGCTTTCAATATTAAATCCTCTCCTGCTAAAAAGGCCGGATATTTTTGCCAGTACGCCTGCCCTATTCTCAACTAAAACCGAAATAATATGATTCATAATATCACCTGCTATTCATATAAGTTTTTCTCTAAATACAATCTAACATATCACCTATTGAGGAACCCGGTGCTACCATAGGATATACGTTCTCCTCTTTTTCTATCCAGAAATCAACCAGAACTACCCTATCAATTTCAAGAGCTTTTTTGATGGCACCTTCTATTTCATCTTTTTTTGTAACCCTTAAACCGACTCCCCCATATGCCTCAATTAGTTTTACGAAATCAACACTTCCATCAATTGAGGTACTGGAATATCTCTTATTCCAGAATAACTCCTGCCACTGTCTGACCATGCCAAGATAACCATTGTTAAGAAGCATAATCTTAATATTTATTTTATTTGCAACTGCAGTAGCAAGCTCCTGGGAGACCATCTGTATGCTCCCATCACCGGCTATATCAACCACCACTTTATCCGGCATTCCTGCTTTTGCACCAATTGACGCAGGCAGACCAAAACCCATGGTTCCGAGCCCACCCGAAGTTATGAGTGTCCTTGGCCTGGTAAATTTATAAAACTGCGCTGCCCACATCTGGTTCTGGCCAACTTCTGTGCATACAATTGCATCTCCCCGGGTTAATTCATATATTTTTTCCACAATATAAGCGGGTTTAACTCCGTCTGAATCTCTGTCGTATCTCAATGGATGATCCTCTTTTAATTTTTTAATTCTTGATAGCCACCCTTTCCTGTCAGGCTTTCCCTTTTTGTCAGTATATTTTTCATATTCATTTTTTAAATCAGTAAGAACAACTTTTGCATCTCCTACAATAGGAATCAGGGCCCTGATATTTTTACCAATCTCTGCAGGGTCAATATCTATATGGATTATTTCCGCTTCCGGCGCAAACTCTGATAGCTTACCCGTGACTCTATCGTCAAATCTAACCCCTACCGCGATAATGAGGTCTGTTTCTGTAAAAGCCAGATTCGCATACTTTGTCCCGTGCATTCCGGCCATGCTTAAAGATAAGGGGTCTGTTTCCGGAAAAGAGCCCATCCCCAGAAGTGAGTTTATTACCGGAATTTTACTGACTTCCACAAATTTTCGCAAAGCCTCACTTGCATTTGATAAAATTACCCCTCCACCTGAAAAAATTACAGGTTTTTTGCTCTTCGCTATTTTTTTTGCTGCTTCTTTAATCTGTTTGAGGTTACCTCTGAGAGTTGGCTTATATCCGGGTAGCTCTATAGCCACTTTAAAGTTCTCATCAATTAAATCAGTAGTCAGGTCAACGGGTATATCAACTAAAACCGGACCCGGCCTTCCGGTGGACGCGACTAAAAATGCTTCCTTTATAACCTGCGGTAAATCCCTAATATCTTTTACCAGATAATTCTGCTTGGTTATTGGAGCAGTTATGCCTGTTATATCTGCTTCCTGAAAAGCATCTGTTCCAATCAGGTTGGTTCTGACCTGTCCTGTTATAGCAACTACCGGTATTGAATCCATCTGGGCATTGGCAATTCCTGTTACCAGATTGGTCCCGCCCGGTCCTGATGTTGCTATACAAACACCGGTTTTCCCGGTTGCCCTGGCATAACCATCCGCTGCATGCACCGCTCCCTGTTCATGTCTTACCAGTATATGTCTGATATCACTTTCATATAATGCATCATACAGGGGAATGACTGCACCGCCGGGATAGCCAAATATGACCTCTACACCCTCTTGTTTTAAACATTTTACTATCATCTGTGCGCCACTTATTTTACTCATAATAAAATCACCCCTGTACTTGTAACAACATTATAACAAATAATTTTGATAATTATATCACTTTTATCTGACTTTTTATAATTTATTTTTAAAAAATTTATAACCATAAAATATTTAAATATGATACTGCTCAATTTATCACCTGCCAGTTTTACTCCCTTTATATTTTAGAATTATATTTTCAAAATATCCCGATTATAAGGTATACAGAAATAAGAGTTACTTATAAAAGAATTCTCAGGATTATTGCTTCTAATATGCTGGTAACAACTATCCTGAAAATTAGGATAGGATACCGACCAGAAGTAATAGACAGACTAAAATTAAAAGAATACAAACAGAAACGGTAGCAGCATTATTTATACTAATCCAGCCGCTCCGACTTTTAAAACAGTTATTAGAGAACCTGTTTCCCAATCTTTTCAAAAATACTTCTCTATTTGTATCCATAATAATTATTAAAAGTTTATTTGAGGAAATATAATAACATAGATAAATTACTAAAACAATTAGAAAATAAAATAATTACAAAAAATAGAGTTTAAGCTTTTTATAAGCTTAAACTCTATTTGCCAGGCTGCTCCTTATACTCTTTTACCCCTGATAGAATTACTTTATTTTTTTAGTCTGTATAATTTTTATTATTGTAACTAAAACATTACTCAACAATATTAATTTCAGTCCCTTCTTTAAACTCCTCTTCTTCCTCTCTATTTATTGCTTCCTGGGATTTTGACCTGTACTCCTGCGCCAGCAGATGTCCCTGATTTAAATTCAATACTGCATTCAAATTTTCTATGGCTTCAGAGTAATATTTTAATCTGTACATAATTAGGCCCTGTTTAAATTCTTCATCCACCATTCCCTGTTCATTGGTAACTCCATTTTTACTCAACATGGCAGCAACATCAGAGCTGGGCCTTAAAAAATTTACATTTTCAGTCGTACCCATAGTAAGTACCCCGATCACTCCTCCGCTGTCATTTAAAACAGGACTTCCACTATTGCCGGGAGCTGCTGTTATATCAACCTGTATCACTTCAGTGCCACCCACCATCCTTTTTGCGCTGGTCACACCGGATGCCACAGTGGGGGTCATTATGCTTTCTACGCTTACCTCTGCTGTCCATGGATATCCAATAATGGTTATATTATCCTGAATCTCAGTCATTGAGGAATCACCGAGCATAATGCCGGAAAGGGACCTTCCTGTAACCGGTGTTGTCCTGAGAATGGCTAAATCCCGCTGTTCCCACGGGCTCAGATCAATCAGTTCAGCTCTGGTATAATTTTCATTGGTGTTGTCAGGCAGACCGGCGGTTGCAGTATTAAACTGTACCCAGATCTCTCTATCAGGATCGGGACCATTCTCACCCTCAATCCTGAAAGTGTTAAAAGCATTATCCCAGTCCTCATCAGTAAATGTGGTTACATCATAATAATCATTTATATATGCTTCTATTATAGTATATTTTATTTCATCAACAGGTGTATCCACAACATGGCCTGCTGTAACTATATGCCCCGTATTCGGGTTTACACAGAATCCTGTCCCCCCGAGAGGTCCATAATAGTATAATTCACTCCATTCATCATACCAGGCATCGTATACATAAGCATAATAGTATGTAGCTATATAACAGACAGAAGGTTGTGCCAGAATAACTCTATCCTGGGAAGTAATTTCATATGAGATTTCTTTTGTGCATCCGAAGACAGAAATGCCAGAGATAAAAACCAGAATTAATAATGGAACAAACAACTTAATTATTGTTTTATTCATTACCCCCCCCTGTAACCTGAAATTGATATTGATAACAATATTTATAATCATACATATATTATAATTTAAATTATATTTTCTTTTTTTTTGAGAGTCAATAAAATTATTAAATCATTATTATATTTTTAATAATACTTATTATAAAAAATTTATAAAAATAATTATGAATAGTTAAAAATTATGAAAATAACTTTCCTTTTTTAATATATCTACTTTAAAGACAGTCGTAATGGAACTTTTTCACTTCCCATCTTTCCAGGTTTAAATAACTTTCAGAAGCACAAGATTATGAAATTAAATACTAATATGTATAATATTCTATATAATATACCGAATTACACTGACAGATACACTGAGATTATGAATAATTTAAACAGACATTTTGAAAAAACTTATAGTACCGGTGAGATAAACGGGCCTGACGCTGCGGGAATAAGCAGAACTCCCCCTGTTACGGGCAACCGGGGTTATATAAAGCTAACCGCAAAAATAACCGGAAATATAATAAGGGATATAAAATTTAAAGCAGAAGGTTGTAACCACACAAAAGCGGCGGCGGGTTGTCTTGCCGCTCTGGTTAAAAATAAAGATATACTTGATTCCACTCTTTTAACCGGAAAAGATATAGAACACCGTCTGGGAAAATTCCCTCCGGGGAAAAAGCATGTTCTTGATACTGCAATAAACGCCCTTAATAATCTTATTACAGATTATTTTTCGGGGCCCCTTTCTTCAAATATTTATAAAGAAAATAAGAATAAAGTAGTAGTAGCTATGAGTGGAGGTATTGACAGTTCAATGGCCGCAAAAATTTTAAAGGATAGGGGTCATCAACTAATAGGCGTAACCTTAAAATTACTTCCCGATGATTTTTACCGGAAAAAGCACAGAAACAATTTAATCCGGGAAAAAGATTTTAAAACAGCAAGGATGGTGGCATTAAAACTAAATATTCCCCATATAGTCCTGGATCTAACCCTGCCATTTAAGGATAAAATAATTGAGCCTTTCTACGCTAATTATATAAAAGGTCTCACCCCCAATCCCTGCGTGGAATGCAATAAGTATATTAAATTTGGGATTCTTCTTGAAAAAGTTAAAAATTTTGGCGCGGCTTTTCTTGCTACCGGACACTATTGCAGGATTGAAAAATCAAAGGATTCAGGATTATACGAACTAAAAAAAGGCGCCGATGAAAATAAAGACCAGAGCTACATGCTTTGGAGACTGGGCCAGAAGCAGATATCAAAGATAAAAACCCCTCTGGGAGAATCTTCAAAAATTAACATAAAAAAGGAAACCAGAAAAATTTTCCCTTTCCTGGAAGAGAAAAATGAAAGCCAGGATATCTGTTTTATACCCGAAAATAATTATCATTCATTCATAAAGTCCAGATTAATAAACATTAAAGAGGGGCTGATACTGGACACCGGGGGTAACATTATTGGTACCCATAAAGGATATTTTTTTTACACTATCGGACAGAGAAAAGGACTGGGCATAAGCCGCACTGAGCCTCTTTATGTAAAAGAGATATTACCGGATAAAAATATAATAGTAGCAGGCGATGAAAAAGATATAATGCAAAAAACATTTAGTGTGACAAAAAGTAATTTTATTGCCGGAAACCCTCCCGGAAATATTTTCAGGGCAACGGTAAAAATAAGATATAAAAGCAATGAATATCCAGCAGAAATAAAAATTACCGGCAAAAATACAGCTGCCATAATTTTCGATGAGTCGCAAAAAGCAATCACCCCGGGCCAATCTGCTGTTTTCTATCATGGTGATATACTTTTAGGAGGAGGGGTAATTACAAAAATAGAATCTGATAGAGCCTGAATAACTTTTGGAATAATAAACAATTCAACAACAAAAAAATAAATAAAAAATTTTAAAATCCTATTGACATAAATATTGGTATCTGCTATATTAGGAGTTGCCTTGGAAAAGGAGGTAACTTTCAGAATTAACTGAAATTTACAAACGAAAGAATGTAAAAAGTAAGTTTTAAATTCTAAAAGAACCTGAGAAAAGTTCTGAGGTTAAGGTCCCAAGATGTTAAGTAGCCTAAGGCGTGAGCTAAGGTAAAAGATAACTTGGGATCCTTTTTTTATATTAAGTTTTTCTTCATATCCATTTCAAAATTCCCGGAAGATAAATACTTTATTTTTATTTACTTCCATAATTGCCGCCGCTTATCATAATTTTAATCACCATCCCCTGCAAACGGCTCCGGTATTAAACTGTAGATTATAAATATCAGATAAACCCGGCATCTTTTTTTATTCTTTTAAATAAAAATAATAAAAATTTCAATCTTAACCGTAAATTAATTGCAAAATAAAAGTAAAATAAGTAAAATAAAAAATTAAAATTTAAAAAAGAGGAAATCATGGCTAATCCTGAATATGCTTTTTTTGAGGGAAAAATAATTCCAATCGGAGAAGCTAAAGTAGATATTAGAACCAATGCTCTCCAGTACGGAACGGCAGTTTTTGAAGGAATAAGAAGTTACTGGAACGAAAAAACAAAAACAAGTTATGTTTTTAGAATTAAGGACCATTATAAAAGGTTCCTTTCCAGCTGCAGGATAATGATGCTTGATATAAAATATTCTGTTGAAGAGCTCTCCAGCATAACTATAGAATTATTAAAGAAGGAAAAATACACAGAAGATTGTTATATAAGACCATTTGCTTATAACAGCGGCCTGGACATAGGGCCTAAATTAGTTGGCAACAAACAGGACATTTTAATATATTCTATACCACTCGGTGAATACCTGGATATATCAAGACCCATAAATGTTTGTATATCTTCCTGGGAGCGCGTCTCAGATAACGCAATACCTCCCCGGGCAAAAATAGCCGGCTCTTACGTAAATGCCGCATTCCAAAAAACAGAAGCTCTCCTTAACGGCTACGATGAAGCCCTTGTTCTGACAAATGATGGGAAACATGTAAGCGAAGGAAGTGCCATGAATGTCTTCATGCTAAAAAATGGTAATTTAATCACCCCTCCCGTAACCGATGATATACTTGAAGGCATCACCCGTGATACAGTAATAAAACTTGCTGAAGAAGTCGAGAAAATTAAAGTCGTTGAACGGTCCATAGACCGGACAGAACTCTATATTGCCGATGAATTATTTTTCTGCGGAACAGGAGCCCAGATTTCATCCATAGGAAGTGTTGATAAGCGGCCTGTTGGAGACGGGAAAATTGGCCCACTTACTAAAAGACTGCAGGAACTTTATTTTAATGTGGCAAAAAATGAAGTTGAAGAATATTCTAACTGGTGCACCAGAGTATAAAAACTAATCTTTTTTAGGCCTATTTCTGAAATATATAACAACCTATAATTAACCTGCGTAGTATATATTTTTAAAAGATATCACCTGACACAAGAAATTGTTTTTGATACCCTAACCGTTCTTTTTGTTAATAATATTTGAACAAAATTCAGCATAATTACAGAACTTCTTACAGCTGTTCTTGAAGTTAGCTTTAAAATTTTTATCTCTGATGTTTTTTATCTCGGCAAGAATATCCTTTTTCAGCTGTTTTATTTCATCACTATTAACCGTAATTGATTTTTCTACCCCATCCCCCAGATAAAAAATGCATCCTTTTATATCACTTACCGGTTTACTGTAAATTTCTGATAACGCTGCTATATAAGCTTTCATCTGGAACCCGGCAGAATTTTCGAGATTATTTTGATTTTTATTATTTTTATTTTTAGAATAAGAAGATAATTTATAATCAATAATCCTTAGCTTATTATCCGTCTTTATATCAACCCTATCAAACCTGCCAACAATATAGCAATCCTTGATCTTCCAGTAAAAAAGCTGCTCCAGCATTATTGAACTTACTTCAGAAAAATTCCATAAATCACTGTTCAGAAAATTCTCCAGGTATTTTTCTATCTTTTTATCATCAAAATGGCCCATAACCTTTTCTTTTAAAATTTTATTATGGAACCCGGTCAGAGTTATATTTTTTAAATACCCGTGGACTTCTTCTCCTCTGGCAAGTTGTTCGCTTTCTTTTTCAGGTATAAAATAAATATGTTTCCATCTGTATAGCAGCGGGCATTTTTTATGATCAATAATCCAGGTTAAAGGGAAAAATCTTCTGGTATTAATATTATCTTCTGGATAGCTTCCATAAGATAATTCAAAATTAATTTTATCTACAATTTCCTGAACCCTGCTATTTTCTACCTGTGTATCCCCGGATTTTATAACCCTGTTTGCCAGAACCTTCTGATAAAGTTCCCACCGGTTCTCATCCTGTACCCTGATATTTTTACTATCTTTCTTATCAGAATTGATAAAGCTCAGGACATCTTTAAAGTTTTCATGATCTTTGTATGATTTTTCATCGTAATTTGTTCTTATAAAATCCAGGCCTTCTTTATTTATAACCCTCAGGCTGTTACTGTTTACAATATCCTCAAAGAAAGGCATGATTTCTTTTGGCTTAACGCTTTCACTGGCAGAAGCTAAATTATCTTCATATTCACTTGATGACAGAATGAGAATCTTCTTTGCTCTGCTGCATCCCACATAAAAAATTCTTCTTTCTTCTTCTATTTTTATATCTTTTAAAGACTCAGAAAAGCTCCTGGCACTATTAAAATCTTTTTTCCTCTTATATATGCTGTTATCTTTTCTCAGCTCTGAGGGGACCATAAATCCTCCGGACGAAATTCTTGCCTTATAATCATTTTTCCACAATCCCGGCAGGAAAACTACTTCAAATTCAAGCCCTTTAGCCGCGTGGATGCTCATTATTTTTACAGAATTCTCGCCTGAAAATTCCACGCTTTCCGGGTCATCATAATCTGTTTTCGCAACATCTTTAAGAAAAGTTATAAAGGCCCTAAGATTATTTTCTATATAACTTTTCTGAAAGTCAGAGGCCACTCTTATAATATTCTCAATATTTTTAATTTTTTTCCGGAATACTGGACCGGGACTTGATTTTAATTCATTTATTATGCCCGAATCTTCTATAATCAAGCTGATTAATTCCCTAAGCTCCAATTCTCCTGATTTACTTATATAAAGCTTCAGACTGGAAAGAAAACTGCCCAATCTTTCTTTTGTCTCTCTACTTAAATAAGTATTCTTTTTATAATCTGCTATCCCTTCAATTATATTTATACTTTCACTGGGATCCGTGTAATTTCTTTTAATAAAAAAAATATCCCTGTCGCAAATTTTATATTTTTCTGATTTAAGCAGATACACTATTGATATCTCATCATTTATATTCTCTATAACCCTGAGCCATGAAATAATAAATAAAATCTCCGGCTCAAAGAAAAAATTCTTTCCCCCTATCAGCTCAAATTTAATACCGTTAGCTTCCAGTTCCCCGGTAATCTTTTCAAACTTTTTCCTTCTGGCAAGAATAGCCATTTGCTTTAATTTAATCCCTCCTGCCGACAGATACTTTATAATCCCTGCAATCTCCGCTGCCTCTTCCTCATGAGTTTTCTTATAATAAAATATAACCTCTGAGGGTTTACTTTTATCTTCAGACTTTAGCTCTTTTTTAAATCTTTTACTATTTGAAGAAATAACCCTGTTTATTGAGTTTATGATGTTATTCCCGGATCTGAAATTAGTGGTAAGAAAAAAATCATGCACATTACTGTTCTTAAATTCTTCAAGCCTGTGAAAATTTAATATGTTCTCCACGCTGGCTCCCCGAAAAGAATAAATACCCTGGTCATCATCTCCCACAACCACTATTCTGTTGTTTCCGGGTTTATAAAGCATGGATAGAAGGTATGCCTGTGCTATATTGGTATCCTGGAATTCATCAACAAATATATATTCATATCTCTGCTGGTACCAGGCTCTCATTGACTTTCTCTCCCGGAGTAAAAGATAAGGCATAAATACCTGGTCGGGGTAATCTATACAATTACTTTCAATCTTCCTTCTTTCATATCGCTGATAAATAGTGAAAAGCTCTCGCTGGATATCTATTGATTTTTCTTCTTCATTTTTTAGAGCCTTACTTTTGTATCCGGAAAGAATTTTTTCATAATTATTTAGATAATATTCAAATTCAGCCACAGATATAAGGTTGTTCTTTAAATTTTCTATGTAATTAAGTAACTTCTGAACGAATTCTCCAGCCTTTTTCCCGGGTTTTAAATACTTTAGATTGGACTCATTAAATATTTCATATAATATCTGCCAGGACTGGCTGTTATTTATAATTTTAAAATCTTTCCCTAGGCCAAACTCAAAACTGTGCTCGCTTATTATTTCATTTCCAAAAGAATTAAAGGTGAATACATTAATTCCTTCTATGTCTATGTCTTTCTTAACATTTTCCTTAATTCTTACTCTCATATTCTCAGCAGCATTTCGGGTGAAAGTAAGCGCAAGTATTTTATCCGGACTGCATAACCCATCCTTTAGAATTTTTATAATATTACCGGTCAGAACCATTGTTTTGCCGGAACCCGCACAGGCAATTATTCTTTTTATATCATCTGTGCTATTTACTATATCAAGCTGTTCTTTTGTTTCTTTAACCATAGTATTTTGGACATAAAATCTTAAATCCACAATTTAAACATGAATTATAACTTTTCGGTATGGCATTAAATTCTTCCTTCTTTATTTTAGCAATGCTCTCCCTCAGAATATCTTTAATTTCATTACCCTCATAATACTCATCGGCCACCACTGCCACTGGCTTCTTTAAATCTCCAGGGAAAATATATTGCATCTTTACACTCATAGATTTAAAATCCCCGAAGTCTTTGCTCAGGCTCAGAGCCAGTCTGTACATTTTTAACTGAAGCTCTTCTCTAAGTTGCTTTTCATTATACGAAGATGAACTGGATTTATAATCCACAAGCTCTATATTGTCTTTATCAGGAAAGTTAATCTGGTCTATCCTTCCAGTAATTTTTTCACCATCAAGACTAAAAGAAAATCCTTTCTCAACTATGGACTTATGGGGATTGGGAGGCATTTGGTTCTCAAAAAAATTTTTTAATTGTATCAGCGCTTTCTGTTTTAGATCCCTTTTTAAAAATTCAAATTCAAAATTAAACCTGTCAAATACATCCTCTATTATTTTCCTCAACCTCTCCCATTTGAAGTCTTTTTTATTTTTACTTTCAAAAAACAATTTTATTATCTGGTGATAAATTTTCCCTATAATGAGGCTCAGGTTTTCCTCCTCCTTTAAACTAAAGTAATACTTTATCTTGTATTTAAAAGGGCATTCCCTGAAAGTATTTATGCCACTGTAAGAAAATGATAATGGAAGTGCGCTGAAAGGGTTTTTATTATTTTTGGTAGGCTCAATAAAGCTCCACCACTCGCGGGGATTATAAAAATATTTTAAAATAATAATTTTATCCAGATAGCTATCATTTTCAACTTTTAAGTTTTTTTCTATCCTGGCAGAGGCAACCAGTGCCTTTTTTCTTACCAGCCACAAATTATTTAAATCTACATCAGACAGTATCCCTGGTTTAATTTTTTTCTTATCTTCAGGTGGCTTTTTTTTACTATTCTCTTCTTCTTTCTTTATGTATTCATTACGCACGGAATTTTTAATTTTCTTATATTCAGGACCTAAATTTTTATAGATATCTTTTATATTCTCAAAGAAAATAGACTTCCCTCTTCCGCTTGAAGTTATATATAGATATTCTCCCGCCCTCGTGATTCCATTATAAAAAAGCCTCATTTCGTTATAAAGATGCTCTCTTTTTAGCTCTTCGGGCTCAAGAGTTTTTGCACCATTTAAATAATTAAATATCTGTACATCAAAAGCCTGGGTATAGGTAAACTTTGCAGGTAAGTAATTTTTGTTAATAAAAGGTATAAATACGGCCCTGAATTCCAGTCCCTTGCACTGGTGAAAACTTAAGATACTGACTGAACCCTCCTGTATTATATCTTTTGTACTTTCTTCTATCTCTTCTGTAAATTTACTTTCTAAAATATAATCAATAAAATTAATATATGATTCAACATCATCGGGAGTATTATTGGCACAAAAATCTTTTACATCACTTAAAAAATCACTTACATTACTCCACTGGTTTTTTTTATAGACCTTATTGTTGCCTCCTGTCAATAACTTAATGACACCTGCTTTTTTATTACGTACGAGCTCCAGTAAAAAACCAAAAGCATCTTTTCTCTCCATGACCCCTGCCAATTTATAAACTTCCGAAATAAAGTCCCTGACTTTAGAAATCTCTTCATGCTCGCCATTCTTTTTATTTCCCCGGGCACATTGAACTTTAAGATAATCCCACAGATTGCTGAAACCACCGCCACTGTTGACACTTTCCAGATAAGCTCCCTTAATCTTTTTAAAATATAATGGTTCCAGGTTTATTGATTCAGAGAGTACCACATTTTCCAGAAGATTATCAATTTTAGAAGTAAATTCTTTATCCATTTTATAATTAGGTTTACTGCTATTCTTATCATCCTCTGGAATTTTTCTGCCCGTATATTCTACTTTTCCCAGCGCGACAAGGAATCTTAAAAAGTTCAGCAGATATCTGACAAGCCCGTTATCAAGAATGCTTCTTGTCCCCCTTCTCAAAAAGGGAATTCCATTCTGCAACAGGGCATTTTCAATAATATGTGTCTCGTAGCCCAGCCCTTTGACAATTATCGCCATTTCCTCAAATCTTACATCCCTGCTCAGTAATAGAAACTTAATTCTGCGACAGATGTAATTAGCTTCTTCCAGTAACGTTTGAAATTCCTTAACATGTAATTCGCCGGGGGATTTACTATAAGAAACACTGATATCTCTGGGTATTCTATTTCCAACCATGCTTATAAATTTTCTGGAGATTTCATTTATTATGGGTATACTTCTGTAGTTCTTATTCAGGAAAAATATATTTTTAGAATCAAGACTGCTGTAAACTGATTCAAAAATATTCGTTGTAGAGCCTCTGAAAGAATAAATTGACTGGTCATTATTTCCAAAAAAAATACAGTTTGAATTTGAAATATAATTTATAATTTCAAATTGAGCCTTATTTACCTCATGAAGTTCATCAACCAGTATATATTCATAATTATCTTTATAGTAATCTCTTATTTCTTTCTGATTCTTAAGCAAGCTAACCGTTTCTTCCAGTAACATCCCGTAATTGTACAGTTGATTTTTTTTGAGCTCTTCAACATATCTCATGTATATACCTGCCAGTTCTGAAAGCGCAGGATTTGAAAATGGTGTAAATTTCTTTAGCAGTTCTGCGGGAGTAAACAGGTTTTCCTGGGCACGAAGTATAAAATCAAATACCTCCTGGATGTAGCTATTTTCTATATAAGGATTGCGGTTTATATACCTGTATGTATGGGAATATTTTCTTTTATCAAGTTTTTTTATAACTTCTTTAAGAAGTTTCCATTGCTGGACCGAATTTAATATTTTTATTTGTCCAAAGGGATTATCTCCGCTATTAATCCTTAAAGATTTATTACCCTTTGTCCCGTCACCGTATAAAAAAACTTTTGCTTCCTCTATAAAATGTGTACAAAAAGAATGAAATGTTTCTATGGGAATCTCAAATATACTACTGTTGATTAAAGAAGTCGTTTTTTCCCTGATTAATTTGGACCACCTGCGATTAAAACAAAAAACTAAAAGCTTTTCAGGATTTATCTTTCTGTCATTAATTAGATACCCGACCAGTTCTAAAAGTGTATGGGTCTTACCGGAACCGGGGGGACCAATTACCAGAAAACTGCCCCCTTTTTTCTTAATAACATCTATCAGTCTATCATCCAGCATTAATTACTTGGCATTAATTTGCTTAAGCTCAATTAATATTTCTTTTAAAAGAGTTAATTGAAGTCTCCTGAAATCAATATCACTTGAAAGTTTTGCCCACTTCCTCGGATTTCCCTCGGGTATATATTTATCAAGTTCCGATAGTATATCTGCCATATCATGCACTCCCTTCCTTACAACCAGTCCATTCAATCCTGACGCGCCGGCTTATTTTATTCATTAAAAACTTTTTTTATATTACCTATAAACAAGACCCTTGAAATTTAATTAATATCTGCTTAATTTTAAAATATGATCTTTATGTCAAAAAAATTTAACCCCGGATTTTTCCTTATTTCCTGATGGAGCGGGCTACGGGAATTGAACCCGCCTCCTGAGCTTGGGAAGCTCATGTACTACCGCTGTACTAAGCCCGCTTTACAATATATCTTCTTTATTTATCGTTATCTTTTTCCTCAGAAATCTCTTCGCCCCCACGGGGTTCTTCTTCCATTTCTATTTCACCGGTCTGAATTTTGCTTTCTTCTTTCCCCTCTTTACCCGGAGCCAGACCAGTAATAGTAAGATTGGTTTTCAGTACCTTAATACCCAGCTTTTCAGATACAACACCCCTGGCTACATTTATTATCTCCTGCATCTTACCGGGGATATCAACACTTTCACCAAGCATGGCATTCATATTAATTATAATTCCGCCTGTTTTGGGAATTATTTTCACTTTTATATCCTTCAGGCCATCTACTTTTACTACTTCATTCCTGATCTGGCTGGACACAGTTTCCAGGGTCACCATGGCATTACCTTCCCTGGAGCTGGAAATATTAGCGACTTTTATCCTTCTTCTATAAAACTCAATTAATAATAAGAATACACTAATTACAAATATAGCCAGCAGAGCAAGGAAGCCAACGAATTTATTTACAGTAGTAGAAGGATCCAGAATTTTTGTAGACACATCTGCCCAGGTAAAATATCCTGCAAAAATATTTACCATAGAGACAACCGATATTCCGATTAAAAAGATTAATATCAGTACAACGATTATTTTATTAAAAATATTCAATTAGGTACCTCCTTCTTGAATTTTTTATAGACGAGAAACATCTAAAGATTATAATAGGCAAACTAAAAAGTCAATTAATATGACCCTCACTTTAATTAATTTTTAAAAAATCTAAAACAATTATTTAAAAAAATAGTCATTTAAATTAAAATATCTCTCAATGCCCTTTAACATGTTATTTTGATTAGTATTAATTGCAGCATTAAAGGATGCATAAAGTAATGTTTTTAATTATGTCAAATTTAAAGGAAAGCTAACCGGTATGAAAACTTTAATTATTTTAAATCCTTCCGCAGCCAGAGGCAGGGCAATGGAATTTAAAAGCCCTATTGAATCAGCATTTAAAAAGTACGGAATAGATTATCAACTTCATATAAGTAAAAGCTCCGATGATATCATAAATGTTACAAAGGATAACCTCGGAAAAAATTTTTCTAATTTTATAGCTGTGGGAGGAGATGGAACAATCCATTACATGGCAAATGTTTTAGCCGGAACAGATAAAAAACTGGGTACAATACCAACAGGTTCAGGTAATGATATTGCTACCTGTCTCGGCATAACTCCTGATGTGGAAAAATGCTGTCAGATTATAAAAAAAGGCAACACAAAAAAAATTGATACGGGCCTAATAAATGACAGGTACTACTACTTATGCATCGCAGGTTCAGGATTTGATTCACAGGTAACCTACCTCGCAAATAATACAAGGCTTCCACTAAAAAGCGGGATAAAATATACCTATTCAGTTTACAAAACCCTGATTACATTTAAATCAAAGAAATTTTTCATAAACTATAACTATAAGAATAGAGAAATTTATGGAATGATGATTACAGCTTCAAATATGCCCATGTATGGAGGCGGCATGAAGGTAACTCCTGACGCCAGTCCGGAAGATGGTCTTTTCGATGTATGCATCATAAAAAAAATGAGCAAGATGCATTTTATAAAAATTTTCCCGAAAGTATATGAGGGTAAACACATAAATGATGAAAAAGTTGAAATTTTTAGAACCAAAACTCTGTCACTGGATAGCGAATATCCATTCAGTGTTTTTGCAGATGGAGAATATATATGCAAACTCCCATCTACTTTTAAGATGATCCCGAAGAACCTGAACTTTATAGTACCCGGTTAATACCTTCCCCATGAACCATCTTTTACTATAAAAACTGTTGACTTCGGGTTTACTCTATTACCACTAGAATCAAATTCAATGTTACCCACTATTCCATCATAAGATGTTGTTTTGAGTTCATCTATAAAATCACCGGGCAATATTGAATTAGCTTTTTTCATAGCCTCAATCAATACAAAAACAGCATCATAGCAATATGGTGCATACTGGCCCGGGCTCTCAATACTTATGTCCCCGTTATCCATCTCGCCCAGATAGCTGTTAAAGTCGTACCAGAAATCTACTGCCCTGGAATCCTGGGAATATTTAGCCAGCGAAGGAGGGTCTGGAATTATGGCGATTAAACCTTCCAGATATTGAGCCTCAGATAAAACAAAAATATTATCGTCCATCCCCATGGTTTCAGTTATAAACACTGTCTTCATACCGGCTTTTCTTGCTGCTGTTATAAGAGTAGCGAGTTCGTTATAACCCCCGCAAAAGAATATAGTATCGGGATTTTCTATCACAAGATTTTCGACAATAACTCCGGTGTCCTCCTCACCTATTTTTATTGACATCGGGTCCCCTGCTTCTATACCATAGTCAGATAATAACACATCAAGATAATCAACTAAATTTATGGAGTACTCTTCTCTGTTATTTATTAGCATAATTTTCTGTGGCTTAATTTCTTCAGCAATAAATCCGGCAATATTTTCTACTTTCTGTTCATTGTTAATTATCATTCTGAAAAAAAGACTCCCTTCTTCAGAAATTTCAGCTTTCTGGGCAAATGGTGAAAGCAGCGGTATGCCATATCCTTCATAGACCGGTAATGAAACCTGTGTGGTCCCATCAAATGTAGAACCTATTGTAGCAGAAACCCCTTCATCCACCATCTCCTGAGCAACCAGAAAAGCCTTCTCGGGATTTCCCTCGTCATCTTTGGTGATTATTTCAATTTTATAATCAAATCCACCTATTCTAACCGGAGATAATTTAGAAGCAGCAAGTTCCATGCTAACCATTTGTTCTTCTCCAAATGATTTATATCCTCCGGTAAGGACACACTGGTTACCGATTTTTATTATTCTTTCCCCGGAATCACAGGAACCAAGACTAACCGAGAAAAATAATAGTAACAGAACCAGCAGAGCCGGGAAAATGCACCTGGCTGCTCTAAAATTAACAGCTCTTCTATTATTTATAAACCTTTTAAAAATCATTTATTTCCCAGAACAACTATCACATAATAATTAAATAACCAAAAAATTAAAAAGCAACCAGCGTAGAGAAGTAATAAAAAGTTATTATACCAGAAAAAGCCAAAATATTAATTATTTTTAATTAAAGATACGCTAAAATTTAAGAAAATACTTCATCTATGATTTGAGTACCTTTTTTTAAATAAAATAGCCGGTTTTTCTGAATAAAGAAAAATTAAAGAAACAGCCAACTACCTGAACCCTCATATACCCATAAAAGAAGCAAAGATACTGTCCTTAAAATAAAAACATTGTATGCGCTGGAATAATGTGGCATGTACTTGAAACAAAAGCTAAAATAAAATGTCTTTTTAAGTTAGAGCTAATTCAGTTTGAATGGCAGTCATTAAACACGTCATAATGGCAAAATTTTTTAAAAATAATAGTTCGCAGTTTCTCACATACAGGGAATGCGGTGGATTACAATGACTATAGCATTAAAAGATTTTTTCATAAGAGAGATATTGGAAAAGAAGACACCGCAGGTAAAAGATCCGGCTAATTAATTGAAAATATTTTAAAAAAAGCATAAATTATAATAATTAAAAAATAAAAAGGAGGAAAAATGAGCAAGGTAGCAATAGTTACCGATAGCACTTCTGATATACCAAAAGAACTGGTAAATAAACTTAACATAACGGTTGTCCCTCTCAAAGTAATTTTTGGTGAAGAGAGTTTCTTAGAGGATGGAAAAGAAATAACTCTGGATGAATTTTACAAAAAAATCAGGACATCAGAGAAACTTCCTACCACCACTCAGCCCACCCCGAAAGATTTTATTGAAACATACACAGACCTTCTTAAAGAAAACGAAAGTATAATATCCATTCATATATCAAAAAAAATGTCGGGCACGATAAATTCTGCAGAGCTTGCCAGCAAGGAAATGCCCGGAAAGGATATTAATATAATAGACACCGGGTATGTCTCATATCCTCTTGGTTTTATAGTTATAAAAGCAGCCAGGCTGGTAAATGAGGGGGGTACAAAAGAAGAGATTTTAAGAAGCATAAATGACTTAAAGCCAAAAATTAATGTATTATTTGTACCAAGCACGCTGGAGTACCTAAAAAAGGGTGGCAGAATAGGAAAGGCCAAGGGGCTTATCGCTTCACTTCTTGAAATTAAACCGATACTTACTATTCAGGGAGGTGAGGTATCACAGTTTAAAACCACCAGAAGATGGAATCAGGCTAAAACTGAGCTTATTAATTCAATGGAAACCATGATAAAAAACCCTCAGAATCTCATAGTATCGGTGGGAGACTCGGATGCCAGAGAAGAAGGTGCGGAAATGTATAAGAGAATAAAAGAAACTTTTAACCCAAAAGAAATATCAAGGTTTGATATTGGAGTTATCGTTGGAACTCATCTTGGGCCCGGGGGTCTTTGCTCAACATTTTATGAAGAATAAAAATAGTCATAGAAAAATTAAACTCCTTAAAAAAAATATTAGAAAAGAAATCCTGGGAAAAAGAGATACCCTCCTACCAGAATACAGGAAGGAAAGCAGCAGATTAATATCTGAAAAATTTCTAAATACTTATTACTACAATAATTCAGATAATATTCTGACCTACTGTTCATTTGGAAGTGAAGTTGATACAAATTTAATTATTAAAAAAGCGTTAAATGATAAAAAAAATATAATCTTGCCCAGGGTTCAGGGTAATAAGCTGGAACTTTTTTTTGTAAATGACCCTTTAAAACAACTGGAAAAAGGAACATACGGAATAATGGAGCCAATTATAAATCTGTGCATCCCTGCAAAAACTTCATATATCGACCTTGTAGTTGTGCCGGGAGTGAGTTTTGACACAAACTTAAATCGTCTGGGGTACGGCTCCGGATATTTTGATAGAATTTTCCAGGATATCTCTGAAAAAGCGACAAAGATAGCACTCTGTTTTGACATTCAACTGGTCGACAGCATCCCTGTACTCGATCATGACGTTAAGGTTGATATATTGATAACAGAATCTAAAATCTATTATTCTAAATAATTTTTTATATGCCAGAAGACAGACTATAAAATATGGAACAGGAAATTACAAAATTAAAAAGAAAAAATACGGGTACCGAAATTGCCATTCTTATTCCCGCATACAATGAAGAAAAATATATAAAAAAAGTTATAAATGGCTGCTCTAAATATGTCATTGATATAATTGTCGTAGATGACGGCTCAACCGATAATACATTAAAGGTGATAAAATCAATCCCGGCCCCGGAAAATTTCAGAATAATTTCCCTGAAGCACAAAATAAATAAAGGAAAGGGTAAATCACTAAAAACAGGCTTCAACTATATTATCAAGAATAATTACTCGGGGGTTATAACCCTTGATGCTGATGCGCAGCATAATACTGAAGAAATTAAAAATTTCTTAAAAATTATAAAAAAGGGGAAACCTGATTTAATAATTGGAAACAGGCTGGAAAACACTGTTCACATGCCCTTTATAAGACTGGCTACAAATGTTATCACCTCACGTATTATTTCAGCTATAGCAGGTAAAAAAGTAAGTGATGTGCAATCAGGCTACAGATATATCAGAACAGAGGTTCTAAAAAATATCAAACTGGAAACAGGTAACTTTGATACCGAACCGGAGCTAATAATAAAATCAGGCTGGTCCGGCTACAGTATTAGAAATATTCCTATCAGTACCATTTATCATAAAAATTTTATAAGCCATGTTAATCCTATTAGTGATACCATTAAATTTTTTAAACTGGTTTTTAACAGCATAAGATGGAAAAGAGAATTCTTTAAAAATAAAGAGAAACCCGGTCAATTAAAAATCTGATAAAGTTCATAAAAAACCGCAGCAGTAAACATGACAGATATTATAATTATAGAAATAATCGGTATAGCCTTATTTTTAAATTTATTCCGTTTTATATGCTCCCCTGTGGCTAAAGCCACAATCCGATAGATCATTTCGACAGAAGATAGGATCACAACCTCTCCGGGTACAGCAATTCCATGCCTTATGGTTCCGGTAAATAAAAACATTGTTATAAAAATACCGCTGACAAAGCTTACCGGAAGAGATACCCCTAAATAGCCGAGGGTAAAATAGCCAAGAGTAGAAAGTAAATTCCCTATAAAAATAGCCGCAAATACGTAACCACAGGACATCCCTTCCTGATATGGCCGTATTCCAAAAATACTCTGGAGGGATGAGAATTTTTCCATAATAAAGGTACTTGCATCTCTGAAGAAATAAAAAAACAAAAACCCTGCAGCCGCTCCCGCCAGAAAAAAGATAAGATTTTTTGCAAGAACTAAAAAATATTTTTTTAGCATCCTAACTAATGCCCGAACTTTCCTCCTTAATTATTTCAATCATTGCTCCGGTAATTTTTTCGTCAAAAGTATTACCGGCACATCTCTTTAATTCTTTTATAGCTTCGTCTTTTGTAAGAGCTTTTCTGTAAGGTCTGTCAGTGGTCATAGCGTCATAAGAATCCGCTACAGAAATTATCCTGGCAAAAAGAGGTATGCTTTCTCCTTTAATTTTCTCCGGATAACCCGAACCGTCTGCCCGTTCATGGTGATAAAGTACCGCACTGGCATATTTTTTTAAAAAGATAATTTCCTTAACTATTTCATAACCCACCCGGGGATGTTTTTTCATCTCTACCCAGTCAGAATCATTAAATTTTCCCTTTTTATTTAAAACACTTAAATCTATCTGTACCTTTCCTATATCATGTAAATTGGCCAGGTTTTTTAATAAATCAACATCGTACTCGTTTAACCCCAGCTTTCTCCCTATCTTTTCAGTATATTCTGCCACTCTTACCGAGTGCCCGGCGGTATAGGGGTCCTTGGCATCTATTATCCTCACAATCTGGAAAATACTATTTATAAGTGCTTTTCTTTCTCTCACCCTCAGCATATAGGCATACTGGGCAATAATTAAGGGAAGAGAGGTCAATATAATTGTCAGGGGACTATATAATTTATACAAAAAGGATATAAAAATGGCCATTACAGCTAAAAAGAATGTAAAAGGTATCAACCAGGTAAAATTATAAACCCAGATGTTTATAAAATGCTTTCTTTCACTTATAGAAATGGCTCCTGCGGTAAGAAGAGTATTTATAAAAAATCCTATATATGCCGCTAAAAAAATATAACCTATATTGGCAAGATTAAAAAAGTTTTCGATATCCCTATTATAGGTCATTTCAAATATAATGCTCGCAACTCCTACTGATATTAAAAACTGGCCTGCATTAAAAAAGTGTTTATAGTAAGGAAGTTTTTTAAGAAATTCTCTTATATTAAAAAAAGAAATTAGTGCAACAAGCACCGCTGTAGATGGACCAAAGAGGATAAGACTGGTAATAAATATAGTAGTATTCACTGAAACGCTACCTTTTTGTGGAAGCGACGCTGATAAATTATCAGCAATAAAAGCCAATAATCCAAATACTACCACTCCAAGAACAGATATATTTCTGTATATTAAAAGTATATATATAAATACAGATATACCGGCCAAAAATATAAAAAATACATATATATTTAAAACCAGTCTTCTTTGTTCCAACGGTTTCCTAACTTTTGATTACCAAAAAATATACAGTATTATATCAGAAAACCCCCATAATAAATATTTTTTTATATTGTATATACTCTTTATATACTTTTATTAACCCCATCTAACCCAAGAAGCTATTCCAATTAAGGAAGCCAGAGCCAGAAAGATTCTGAATAACTTTTTCATTATTTTCACCTCCTCTAAAATTTATTTCTTTAACCAATTAACTTTCTCAATTAAGTAATCTATTTAACTAATCCTATCCTGGTAACCAGGTCCCAAGCACCTCTATGTAATCCCTTATATCCCGGTAAAAAACCAGAATTATTATAATAATTATCAAAATTACAATGACTGCTATCGCTATCTTTTCCCATACAGTAAAAAAACTTTTTCTCTTCCTGTTTGCAATCATTAAAATAAAAACTAATTCGTTTGTCTGGTTCTTGTTTTTATAAAATCCTCCAGGCTGCCTGCAGGTATTCTCCATGAACTCCTGCCTTCTCTTACCTTAAAACCCTTCAGACTTCCTGTCTTCAGTAAATTCCATATATTGTCCACTGAAAGTTTTAAAATTCTGGCTACCTGCTCTGCTGTATATAAAACCGGTTCTCTGTAGCCAGCCGCTGATTCTTCTTTAACCATAAAACCATTTAAAAATTCATTCAGGTCATCCTCTTTTATTCTTATGGCTTTGCCAAGCCTTATAACCGGTAATTTTTTTAACATAACCATTCTTATTACTTCGGATTCACTGATCCCGGCAAGTTCCGAAACCTCTTTTATAGTAAATAATTTTTTTTCTCCAGCCATTTAAAAAATTGATTTTACAAGATTTGACATTTCAGATTGTAAATTCAGTATGTTAAAAGATTCCCTGCCATTTAATATTGCTTCCCTGCTTTCTTCAGGGATTAAAGATATCCTGTCATATACCGGTATGCCAGTTATATTATTAAACTCATCCATATATGATTTATCGCCTGCGCTAACTTTATTAAAAATAATTCCTTTTTTCTGCCTTTCGGGGAGGAATTTCTTAAAATTATTTATTCTGGGTACAAGTTTTATGTCCGGAGATAACACCATAATTGACGCAGTGGAAAGGTTTAACATTTCCAGTGAAATATTATCATAACGGAATGGTATATCTGCTATAATCAGGCCATATTTATTTCTTGCTGAATATACTATGCTGTCCAGCATATCAATATTAAATTTATCACTCTGATATATAGAAAGAGGCGGCTGGAGTATGTCTATTTTATTATCACCATCAAGACTTACCACAGAGCTATCAAAACAATCTCTGCCATCCGTAATTTTCTCAATAAAGACGCTTAAATTTGGTGACGCGTTTAAATCCAGATTTATAGCTAAGTCTGACGGGCCCTCACAAAAGTTTAAATCTACAATTAATATTTTACCTTCAATAATTTTCCTGGCATACCAGGCAAAATTAAAGACTATACTTGTTTTGCCCACCCCTCCCTGAATTGAGCAAAATGAAATTACCTGCTGACCTATTAACTTATAATTTTTTCCTGTTTCCTCATCCACAACAGAGTTCAAATTATCAACGGCACGTAAAACTCTTTCAATATCATTGGTGCTTCTTATCCCACCCAGGTATATTTCCCTGAAAAGATTGCCTCTGCTTTCTTCCGGACCAACAGTTAACAATTCGCTGCGGGTATTATCGCAGACATACTCTGCTATTTCTCTATAATTCTTTAATTCTGACGATAATATAATATATTCCGGCATATATTCTTCTAAATAGTGTTTAAAAAAGTTTATATTATTGAGGACTACCAGATTGTGGTTCTCTAAATTTATTGATGATACATCTTTTGATATTTTTTTATCCGGAGTTATAAACAGTATTATTTTCATTTTATTTTTTTATATATTAAAAATTAAGCAATAACCACTTTATCTACCCGGATTTCTTCTCTCTTGCTAACAATTCTAATCTACGATAATTATATTATAAAAATATCATAAATTTTTAATACAACATTTATAATATGTTCATAAATATATGATAGAATTATAAAATTTAATTGTCAACTGATTATTATGGTTAAATAAGGTTAACAACGGCTTGTTCGGGATTTTTAAGCAAAAAATTTCCCCTCATTATTTTCTTATGAAACGCAGGGACAAATGTACAGATTAGATAAATCTGATTTGATTAAAGATGCATGCGGCTGATAGGTATTTTTAAATGCGGTAATCTTTTAAATAATACAATAACTGAGCAATTAAGTAATTATTTTAATAGATTCACTGAGTGTTCAATTGATTTAGCCTGAAAGAAGCATTGAAGTTAAATCTAAATCTTTATCATGCTTTATACTGACTTCTTTATAGATTGATTTTTCGCCATCAATAATCTTTATATTTTTCCTTGGCACACCTGTCTTAATTGAGATAAAATTTATAAGTTCTTTATTGGCCCTGCCTTTTTCCGGAATAGAATTTAACTTAATTTTTATCCTGTTTCTATAAACTCCATATACCCCACTTACGGCAGAGTTGGGTTTTACAATTAGCTTAATGTTTTCAATCTTCATCAGTTTTAAAGAAATCATTGATTATATCAGGATTTGCTATATCAATTTTCTTCTTCATCCTTTTGGGCTGATAATTATCATCAATTTCTTCAATTTCCTCCGAATCACCGTGAACTCCTATTTTCCCCTCACTATCCTGCACTATGTCTTCTTCGCCTTCATCTTCTTTTTCTTCTTCTTCTTTCAGATTCTCTAATTCAGGATTCTCTTTCTTGTTTTCTTCCGATCCTTCCTTTTCTTCTGATTCTTCTTCACTTTTAAAAACTTCAAACTCATCCTCTGACTCCGGCGAATATATTAAATCTTTACCCTGTTTACTCTCTCCAGCAGTTTCCTCGCTTATTTCTTCTACAAGATCAGGGCTCTCTTCCTCTTTTATCCCGGATATACCAGAGAGCTTACCTTCTTCTAATTTTGAGGCAGATTCTTTAAAATCATCCACAAGTCTGGTAATTTTCCCCCTGAAGTTTTCATACTCCCTGTCTAATCTCTTAATTTCTTCTTCCAGCTTCAGCTTCCTGGCCAGCATTTTTTTATAGTGTTCCTCTTCTTCAACTACTTTTGACTTCACCATTTCCTCTGCTTCCTGTTGTGCCTTTCTCTTTATATCCTCAGCAACCCTGTGAGCTGACACAAGCGCATCCTGTATAACTTTCTTCATTTCTACGGATTCTTTATCCCCCTCATACTTAAACCTTTCCATATTATCCATAAGCTCGCGGTTATTTTTCTGTAACCTATCAAATTCTACTGCAAGAATATCTAAAAATTTATCAACTTCCTCGGGCTTATAACCCTTAAATACAACATGAAATTCTTTTTTCTGTATACTTTCTGAATTTATATTCATAATTACCTCCTGATTTTTTTTAACTACATAAATCTAACTCTTATATATTGTAACAAAATTATCAATAATTCAATTAATATAATTGCTACAATGTATGAGAGGTCTATATAAACCCTTCCTGTCCTTACCAGCGGTATAATTTTCCTAAATATTATTAAAAATGGTTCTGTTATGTCAAACAAAAATTTATTTACTTTGTTCAACAAGCCAGTTAGATTTAACCTCAGCCAGGATATAATAACTCTAATAATTATCAGACCGATATATACCCTCAGGAAAAAAATAACTATTTCAATAAAAAATCCCATTTATCTATCCCGGTTAAGAAATCCCTGTAATTCATATGCTCTTTTTTTTGCACTTTCTACCGCTTTTTTTATTATTTCACCTATCCTTTCACTCTCAAATTTCTTTAACGCCATTTCAGTAGTTCCACCGGGAGACGCAACTTTTTTAATTAAGCTATCCGGTTCACTTCCCGACTTTTTTAAAGTTATACCTGCTCCAATCATTGTATCTATTACCAGCTTTCTTGATATCTCCGGTTCCAGTCCATTCTCAATACCGGCTTCTATAAGGTATTTGCAAAAAAGAAAAAAATAAGCCGGTCCGCTGCCGCTCAGGGCAGTAACAGTATTCTGGTACTTCTCCTCTACCAGTACGTAATCTCCGACACTTTCTATCAACTTTCTTGCAAACGATAAATCTTTATTTTTTGTAAACTTACCACTGCTTACCGCGGCAATACCCTTGCCATACAATGCAGGAGTATTGGGCATTATCCTCACCACAGAAGAATTTGGACCCAGTATTTTCTCTATATAAAAAGTTGGTATTCCGGCCACAATACTTATAATTGAATTCTTTTTATAATTAAAGTTAATCTTAACCTGTTCCAGTACAGAATTCAGGTCCTGTGGTTTCACTGCCATCAGTATATTCTTTGCCTGCCTGACAAGTCCGGGAATATCATCAGCAGCAGTTACTTTATAGTTATCAATGATATATTTTTTACGGGAAGAATTCTTATCATAGAATATTACCCGGTTTTCTTTTAAGAAACAACTGCCCAGTGTTCCCCTGAGTATTGCCTCTCCCATATTTCCACAACCTATTATCCCCAGTTCATAACCTTCCAAGAATGCTCCTTTTTTATTAGAAATTATTATAAAAGCCTTCCTCACGTAATAATTCTTTTTCTTCTGAGCTGACCTCTACATTATACGGAGTTATAAGAAACACTTTTTCTGCTACTTTTTTTATACTCCCTTCCAACGCATATGTGAGGCCGCTACAAAAGTCAATTACCCTTTTGGCCAGGTCCTGGTCAGCTTTTTGAAGGTTAATTATAACAGGAATATTTTCCTTAAAATTATCCGCTATTATCTGTATCTCCTCAAATTCCCCTGGCTCGGCAACAAAAACTCTTGATTTTATTCCCTCTCTGCCTGAACTCAGTAATGAAACTTTTCGTGCTGGTTTAGGCGTCATGCTGTGCCCCCTTTTAAAAAACCCTTTTTCCTGTTCTTTTTCTAATTTATTATCCTCAACCTTTAACTTCTTTCCCCTTCTACTCACTATATCCCTTTTTTCTTCATCATCCAGGCTTATCTCATCTTCATCTGATAAACCCAGAAAAGAAAGTGTTTTTTTAAAAAATTTATTCATTAATATACCCCTTTTCAATTATAAAAATTAATAAAAAAATTTTTATACTCTATAAAACTCCTGTCCTTCAATAAATACCAGCTTATAGCCTTATAAAATTATTGCTACTGCCGCCTGCCTTCCCGTTATCCTGTTCCTCCTGTATGAAAAAAAACTATGGTTGCAATAAGTGCATTCTCCGCAATCAAAAATATTACTTTCACTTATACCTTCATCCTTTAACTGCATATAATTAATACTCACCAGATCCAAAAAGAAATATCCATCTACGTTTGAATAAAACCCTTTATCTCCAAATTTTTTTACGAACTTTTCTACAATAAGTCTATCAACTTTATAACAGCACTTCCTTATACTGGGCCCAAAAGCTACCATAATATCTTCCCTGTTGCTTTTAAACTTATTTACCATATATATAATTACTTTTGCTGCTATCTCTTTTAAAGTTCCCATCCATCCAGCGTGAACGGCAGCAATTACTTTTTTTTCTTTATCCGCTACCAGTATTAAGTTACAATCAGCTCCCATTACCATTACCGGTGTTTTCTTTAAACCGGTTATCAGACAATCTGCTTCCCGGTAAATACTATCCACATCCCAATCCAGACTTTTATCTATATTTAATATCCTGTTTCCATGAACCTGCTTTACAGAATATATTCTTTTCACATCATTTAAATTAAGCTTTTTTAATATCAACTTCCTATTTCTGCTAACATTCTTCTTACTATCGCCCGTATAATAATCCACATTCAAAGACTCAAACTTACCCCTGCTGTATCCTCCATTCCTCGTAGTGAAACAAAAAATTATCCCATACTTTTCTTTCAGGTAAGGCAATAAATACGCAGTAAAACCTTTATTAATTAATGTCTTTTCTATTCCAATCATTTACTTTTATTTTATTCCTTGCTTTTTCTTAAGAATGTAGGTATGTCAAGGTAATCATCTTCTTCAAGAGAAGCAAAGTCTTTTTCTGATATTTTCCTGAATTCCTTTTTATCTTTTTCTTTATCCTTCCTCTCCGCAACCAGGTCTTTTTCAAACTCAAATAATTTTTTCTCTACTTCTTTTTCCCTTTTCTTCTCATCATCTACTTTTGTTTTACTATCAGCTTTAACCTTTTTAGCTTTTCCTGATTCAAATCCTGTAGCAATAACGGTAACCTTCACACTGTCATTAATACTCTCATCAATAACGGCACCAAATATAATATTCGCATTTGGGCTGGAGGCATTTCTTATAATTTCCGCTGCCTGATTAACCTCAAATAACTTTAAATCAGAACCACCGGATATGTTTAAAAGAATACCGCTTGCACCTTCTATTGAAGTTTCAATAAGAGGACTTGCGATGGCATTTTGTGCAGCTTTTATTGCCCTGCTTTCGCCCGATGCCATTCCGTCTCCCAGTATTGCATTTCCTGCATTTTTTATAACTGACTTTACATCCGCAAAATCAAGATTAATAAGTCCGGGTAGAGTAATCAGATCGGTAACTCCCCTTACCCCGGCTTTAAGTACATTATCAGCGAGCCTGAAAGCACTAAGTAGCGTGGTATTATCATCTGAAATCTCCAGCAGCCTGTCATTGGGTATAATAATTAAAGTATCCACCTTGTCCCCCAAATCCTCTATACCTTCTTCTGCCTGGCACATTCTCTTTTTACCCTCAAAAGAGAATGGCTTCGTTACAACTGCAACTGTAAGGCAACCTGCCTCTCTGGCGGCTGCAGCTATAACAGGAGCTGCCCCTGTTCCCGTTCCCCCTCCTTCTCCTACTGTCAGGAATATCATATCCGCATCTTTTACTATTTCTTTTATTGATTCTATAGATTTCTCGGCAGCGACCCTGCCTATTTCTGGATTGGAACCTGCGCCCAGACCCGTTTCACCAATTAATACTTTTTTGTCTGCGGTAGACATCATAAGAGCCTGCGCATCAGTGTTTACAGCCATAAATTCGCATCCGCTTAAATTATCCTCCATCATCCTGTTAACCGCGTTACTCCCACCACCTCCTATACCTATAACTCTTATAACCGCATAATAACTTTTATCAAAATTTAAACTCAAAATAATCACCTGCTTTCATTTTTTAAAATTTTAAAGATAAACTCTCTGAATTTATTTAAGAAACTATTTTTTTCTCTCGCTCCGCCAGCCTGGCTAATATTACTATAGTTTTCTAACTGATAAGCATATTTTAATAAACCCACACCTGTAGAATAGATGGGATTGTCGACCACTTCAGGCGGCCCTTCCACATCACAGGAAGTCCCCAGTCTCACAGGTAAATTAAATACAGAGTTTGCCAGCGGAGCTATCCCCCTGAGCAGGGAGGTACCGCCTGTTATCACCAGACCGCAGGGGACCTGGTGCATAAAATTATAACCTTCAATTTTTTGTTTAACTAAATCCAGAAGTTCCTTAACCCTTGAGTTTACTATATTATATAACCTTATATTTAAGGTTGTCTTATTACTGTCAATTTTAACATCCCCTATATTTAACCTGTTTAGAGTATCATAGAAATTGTAATCAACATTAGCAAACTTCTTTTTAATCTCCTCTGCCTTTGAAAAGGGCACATTTAGACCTATTGATATATCATTGGTTATTAAATCCCCGCCTACGGGAAGACAGTAAGTAAATATCATTTTTTTATTTTTATATACTGCAACATCAGTAGTTCCCCCTCCTATATCAATGAGTATTACTCCACTATCCCTTTCTTCTGGAGTAAGGACAGCTTCGCTTGATGCAAGAGCTTCAACAATAATATCTTCTATTTCTATTTTAGCAGCTTTTATACTATTAACTACATTACTTATTAAAGAAGCCGAGCCATAAACTACCAGCAATTCTACCGCCAGCTTACTTGCCGACAGACCTATGGGATCTACAATGCCGCCTTCCCCATCAATGACAAACTGCTTGATAAGAGTGTGTATAATTTCATGCTGGGCCGGTATATTTACTTTATTGGCCATAGAAATCAGTTTATCTACATCAACTTTTCTTACTATACTATTTGGTGAAGTAATATTTATTTCACTCCAGTTGCTCAGAAAAGAAATGTGTTTGCCGGTAACTCCTATATAGGCATTATTTATAAATATTTTAGTAGATTTTTCAGCAACCTCGATGGAGTTAAGAATAGATTTAGTAGCTTCGTTTATATCTATAACCAGACCTTTTTTAATACCTTTTGAGCCAGAAATTCCAAAACCCTTTATCTTCAATGAATTCTTTTCTACTTTTCCGATTAAAGTAGTAACCTTGGTGGTTCCTATATCAATACCCACGATATGTTCATCATTAGCTACCAATCAAACCTCCGCTTCTCCGCATTTTTACTTTAATACCGGACTCTCGGGACTTTTTATTTCTATTATATTACAATTTGTTCCTTCTTTTAACAATTGTTTTAACACTTCAACCTTTTCAATTAAAAAATTACTATCGCCAAAAATAATTTTCTTCCCATCAATGGTAATGAAAACTATATCCCCTGAGATATTGTTTTCTATTCTTGCTTCTTTAATTATAGATTTTAATTCAATATCAAAAATTTTATAAATTTCAGCACAGCTTAGTACGTTCCTTTTCGCTATTTTCTCCCCTATCTCAATGCTATAGTCCACTGCATTACTTACCAGAACAAGATTTTCATATTCACTTAGATCTTCCTTTTTAATTCTTTCCAGTACCGCACCTTCATTATCTATCAAAAAATATTCATTTTTGTATACTATCTTAAGATATGGCTTTCTCTCTATAAGTTTTATAATCACTTTATCCGGGAATACTTTATTTAATTCAGCATCCTTAACCCAGTTTAATTCATCTGATACTGTATCTTCTATTTCCTTTTTATTGACCTCAAATATATTTGCTCCCATTATTTCCTTAACCATCTCTATAATTTCTTCATCTCTATAATGTGTATTATCCTGTATGTCTATATTTTTAATCTTAAAATATTCACTGTTATAAAAAAAATTTAACCCCCACACTGCCATAGCGAAAAATCCAGCAATCAACACCAGCTTTAAAAAATCCCATATTTTCCTTCTGATTATCTTTCTTTTTCTTCTTTTGAGTATATCGTCATTTTTTTTAATTTTATTACCCTTAATCACACTTTTAGACTGGCTAAATCCAGCATTATTTCTATTAAATGGTCAAAATCAATACCCACAGCTTTTGCGGCTTTGGGGACCAGGCTGGTGGCTGTCATGCCGGGCATGGTATTTAATTCAATAACATAAGCATCATTATTTTTATTTAGTATAAAATCAACCCTTGATATACTTTTGCACTGAAGAATTTTATGGCATTTTACTGCTGCATTTGAAATTTGCCTGCTAATTGTCCCGTCCAGCTTTGCCGGAACTATATATTTCGTCATATTCTTAGTATATTTAGCTTTATAATCATAGAATCCACTTTTTGGCTTTATTTCAATAATTGGCAGGGCAACAGGTTCATTACCAATAATACTTACAGTCAGCTCCCTGCCCTTTATATATCTTTCAATCAGAATTTTATTATCATATTTTAATGCATCTCTTATCGCATACTCCAGTTTATCATGTTCATAAACTATATTTATTCCTATAGTTGAACCTTCGCTATTTGGCTTTACTATCACGGGAAATGATAATTTTTTATTAATTGACTCTTTGATTTCCAGAAAGTTCTTATTTTCATTAAAATCTATGGCAATATAGTCAGGAGTAAGAATATTTTTACATTTTAAAATCTCTTTTGATAATATTTTATTAATACTTATAGCGCTCCCCGGCACTCCCGAACCGGTATAGGGAATCTTCATATATTCAAGTAAACCCTGAATAGTTCCATCCTCGCCATACCTTCCATGAAGAGCAAGAAAGGCTAAATTTATTTTTCTGAGGTCGCCCAAAATATCTTTTTTGGTGTCTATAAAAATAACATCGTAGCCTGACTTTATCAAAGACTGATAAATATTTTTCCCGGTTAAAAGAGAAATTTCTCTCTCAGAAGAAATACCTCCAGCAATAACCCCTATTCTCAATAATTTCTTTTTACTCCTCACCGACAGGCTCTGAAATTTTTTCAGATTATCTTTCATTCTAAAATCCTACCAGCTTAACCTCGTAATCCAGTTTTTTATTAAATTTATCCATAACTATTTCACTTACTATTCTTGAAAGTACGAATATGTCCTGCGAACTGGCATTTTTAAAATTTTCAATAAAATTCGCATGTTTATCTGAGATCCTTGCCCCTCCATAAATAAATCCCTTAAGGCCGCATTCTTCTATTAACTGACCCGTAGACTTAGGGTAACCATCTATATTCTTAAAAAAACAGCCGGAACTTCTGGAACTAATTGGCTGGGCCTTTTTCTTTTTTTTTATTTTTTTTGCTATTTTTTTAATAATATCTTTCTCGTTAGATTTTTTAGCACCAAAAATTATTTCAGTTATAGCTACCAGACCTGTTATATCCAGGTGTCTATAACCAAAATTACTTTTATCTAAATTTATGGTCTCTTCTACGATATCGTCCTTATGATACGCAATAATCCTTATTTTCTTTACAAAATCACAAATTCCAGCTTCCCTGCTACCGCTGTTGCCCCTGATGCTTCCGCCCAGGGTTCCGGGTATTCCGGAAAACTCCGAAAAATCATATCCCCTGCCGGCAGCCCTGGCTATAAATTTTGAAAGATTACACCCGGCACCTGCTATAATATTGCCTTTTATTATGTTGTCTTCATGTCCGAACTTTATATAATCAAAGCCTTTCCCCAATTTTATAAGAACCATATTTTCATAATTATCGCTGAATAATATATTTGTACAATCACCAATAATCATAAATTCAAGCTCATTTATCAGGCAGGCCCTTATCATCTTTTTTAAATCCTCAATACCTCCAGCAACAAAATAACACAGTGCTCTACCGCCTGCTTTAATAGAAGTTATCTTTGATGTATCAATATCAAATATTACATTTTTAAGTCCGGTCTTTTTAATAATTTTTACAGCTTCCTTCACCGACGGTTTTCTTCCGGCCATGATAAATCTCCATCATCCATTATGTAACTTAATACAGCGTAAATAACCAGCTCAATGTTTTAATATTTCATCAGTAACCCTGGTTATATCTCCTGCTCCCATCATCAGAACCATATCATCTTTTCTCATATTCAGCTCCAGGTATTCTGTTACATCCCTTAGCTTTGGAATATATATTATCTTCCTATTAAACCCGTTATCCACCAGACTATCCACCAGAACTTTACCCGTAATGCCAGGGATGGGCTGCTCACCCGAGCCATATACATCAGTAATAATTAAAATATCACCTTTATCAAAACAGCCATTAAACTTATCTTTTAAATTAGCCAGCCTTGAATATCTATGCGGCTGAAAAACTATAATTACTCTTTTGCCCCCCTCTTCTGCAGCTGCCTCAAGAGTTGCCTTTACTTCAGTAGGATGATGCGCATAATCATCAAAGAGAACCGCCCCATTCTTTTCACCTCTTTTTTCAAACCTCCTCTTTACCCCGGTAAAAAATTTTAATATTTCAGCAGCTTTTCTCATGTCCATATTCAATACCCTGCACACGGCAAAAGCTGCCAGGCTATTCTTAATATTATGAATGCCGGGTATATTTAAATGAATCTTTAACTTCTCTGTATTTTTCCCCCTGCCAGAAACAAGTGTGTAGTAAGAAGTAAAATTAGAAAATTTTATTTTTTCAGCATAAATATTGTTCCAGGGGTCAATTCCATAGTATATAATCTTTCTATTATCTGATTCAAAGATGTTACTAAAACCCCTGAGATTTTTTTCATCGCCATTTAAAATTAAGAAACCGTTTGATTTCGTATTAAGGATAAATTTTTTGAAACTCTCTCTTATCTCTTCTATATCCTTATAGAAATCAAAATGGTCACCTTCAATATTAGTAACTATACTTATGAATGGACTATATTTAAGAAAAGAACCATCACTCTCACATGCTTCAGCAATAACATAATTACCGTTTCCGTATCTTGCATTTGAGCCAAGTTCATTCAACTCACCACCGACCATTATAATCGGGTCCAGACCCATACCCCGCAGGAGCAGGGCGACCATGGAGGTTGTTGTGGTCTTTCCATGAGTTCCGGATATAGCTATACCCTCTCTGGAGTTCAATACCCATGCTAATACATCCGAACGTGCCAGCATAGGGATCCCTCCCCTCCTGGCGGCTATCATTTCTACATTAGTATCAGGTATTGCATTAGAGTAAACAATCACATCAGCGCCCCGGATATTGCCTCCGCTATGCCCTGTAAATATTTCTATATTTTTACTTCTTAAAACATTTGTATAACGTGATTCTTTTATATCGGAGCCGGACACTTCAAAACCCATGCCTTTAAGGACCTGGGCTATTGCACTCATACCCGCCCCACCTATACCAACCAGGAAAATTTTTTTGCTCTTTTTTAAAATATTATCGTAAATGGCCAACTCAAACCTCCATCAATTTAGAAGCAATGAGGCCGGCACTATTTTTTTTGATATCCCCGAGCTCCAATTTTTTCATCTCTTTATATTTATGCCAGTTGTTCCCGGCCAGCTCCTTTATCACCTCAACTAATTTTCTCTCACTCAAAAATTTGTCTTCAATCATTACAGCCTTCCCCCTGGAGACTAAAAAATCTGCATTATAAAACTGATGATTATCTACTGCGCGGGGATAGGGTATAAGTATTGAAGGAATATTATATTCAATTATCTCGGATACTGTATTGGCTCCTGCTCTTGAAATTATTAAATCGGACATACTGTATACTTCATTCATTTCATTTATATATTCAAAAATCTTAAAAATCAGTTTGCCTTCAGACCTTATAATATTGTTTTTACTTTCCACCAGCTGTCTGTAGAAGCGTTTACCGGAAATAAGTAAAATCTGAATTTTATCATTATCTTTAAAATAATTATATAAATTAATAACCGCATTATTTATCTTCTCCGCGCCCAGACTACCCCCAAATGCAACTATGGTAAATCTTTTCTTTTTAAGACCCCATTTCTCAAATTCAAACCCGGTATTCCCTGATTTCTTTATCATTTTTCTTAGAGGATTGCCGGTAAATATTATCCTTTTCTTATCCATCTTAAAATATTTAGCTGTATCACTGAAACTTATAAAAATATACCTGGCAAATTTTGAAAAAACCCTGTTCAACCTTCCCGGTATATAATTCTGTTCATGCAGAGTTATTTTAACACCTGTAAAAATACCTGCAGATAGAACAGGTGCACATATATAACCACCCATACCAATTATTATATCAGGTTTAAACTCCAGCACTATCTTTAATGACTGGAAAAAACCATAAAAAAAGAAAAAAGCAAACTTTATTATATTTAAAACTTTTTTAAATAAATTTACATTTAAAACAAGCCCGCATGATTTAATTATCCTGTAATTCAGGTTGACCTTTTCTAAAAGAGTTCTGTCCAGACCTCTTTCACCGCCAATAAAAAGAATATCAACTGAATAGTGGTTATCTTTAATAAATTCTATTACAGCCAGAGCAGGATATATATGACCTCCAGTTCCTCCGGCACATACCAGTATCTTTTTTTTCATTTATTATATCCGATACTATAACTCATAATTACTTTAAATTACTTTAATTGTCCCCTGTCATTATTAATTGCCCCGGACAGAGTATTACGCCTGGATATATTTAATAATATTCCTACTGCTATCATATTAACAAAAAGGGATGACCCCCCGGAGCTTATAAAGGGCAGAGTCAGACCTGTAACAGGCGACAGGCCGACAACAACAAAAATATTAATAATTGCCGGTATTATTATAATACTTATTAGGCCTGCAGCCATAACCCTGCTGAAATAATCCCTGGCTTTTATGCAGACCCTTACACCAAAATACATAAGTAAAATAAACAAAACTACTACAATGAGAGTACCCACCAGCCCCAATTCTTCCCCAATAATGGCAAATATAAAATCGGTATGTGCTTCGGGAAGATAAGAATATTTTTGTATACTGTTGCCCAGGCCCACTCCTGTCAGATTTCCTGAACCCAGCGCAACCAGTGCCTGATATGATTGAAAATTAGCTCCCTCACTTTGTGACGTTCTGTTAATAAAAGCAAAAAGTCTTTCTCTCCTATATTCCTCCATAAATAAATAACTGACTGTCACTATCAGTCCCATAAGCCCCAGGCCAAATAAATGTTTTATCCTTACTTCTCCCATAAACATTACTACAAATGCAACCAGCCATATGATTATTACTGCCCCAAGGTCGGGCTCAAAGAATATCAATATAGTAATTACAAATAATACAAAAAAAGACGGAAAAATTAAATTTTTAAACAGTCTGCCGTATCTATATTTACGTTCAAGATTATCACAGAAAAAAATAACAATGGCTATCTTTACAAATTCTGAGGGCTGTATGTTGAAAAACCATAAATCAAGCCATCTTCTGGAACCACCTACCTCAACCCCAAAACCCGGAATAACAACCAGAGCAAGTAAACCTATTAATATTAAGATTATAAAGTTAGAAAACTTTCTGTAAATATTATAATTTATCTTTGAAGCCAGGATAAAAAAACCAAAAGATATGACCCACCATATCACCTGTCTCCTGATAAACCAGTATGGGTCCCCAAAATATCTTTCCCCAACTGACATAGAGGCGCTTGACACCATTACCAGACCAATTATTGACAGCATTAAAGTCAGTATGAATAAAAAATAATATTCTATCTCAACTTTTAAGAAATTATATCTTTTAATATTGCCTTCTTCTTCCATTTATTTTATTTGCCTCTTTTTATCACATTCTTATTTATGTGCTAATTTTCATTTTCCCCGCTATTTTTACCTTTTATTTAGCTTTTTTACTATTTTTTGAAAATACCAGGTCTTTAAATTTATTACCTCTCTCTTTATAATCACTAAACATATCCATACTGGCGCATGCGGGAGACAGCATTAATACTTCACCCTGCCCGGTTACTTTAAATCCTTTTTCAACTGCCTCTTTTAGAGTTTCACATTTAAATATCTTATAATCATAGCCATATTTTATTATCTGCCCATAAATTCTGTCAGCAGATTCTCCTATTAAAATAAGATTTTTAACTTTTTTATTTATAGCATTAATCAGCCCGGAAAAATCCATATTTTTATCCCTGCCGCCCAGCATCAAAGTAACTTCCCTGCCAAAGTCATTAAGAGCTGCTATAGTAGCGTCCGGATTGGTTGACTTTGAATCATTAAAGCATCTTATCCCACTTACACAACCCAGATATTCAAGTCTATGGCTCAAAGGCTTAAAATTTATTACCGCTTTCTCAATATACTTTTTATTTACTCCCATCAGTAAAGCAACAGCAGCTGAAGCCATGATATTGGAAATATTATGCTCACCCTTAAAAAGAGCATTTTCTACATTTATTTTGCCTTTTTCCCCGTAAATGTTGTAAAAGATATGACTGTCACTATAAAAAATACCTGTTCCTTTTTCCGGATGCAGGCTATATCCTATGAATTCCGGTATATCTTTCCTCCCGCTGGATATAAGATTAATTTTACTGTTTATAAAACGGTCATCCATATTAATAACTGCCCTGTCATTTCTATCCTGATTTACCAGCAGTCTTAATTTCAAATTAACATAGTTTTTAAAGGTTTTGTGCCTGTCAATATGGTCACTCGTTATGTTCAAAATTACGCTTATAAAAGGCTTGAATTCAAATGTTCTTTCCAGCTGGAAACTGCTTACTTCTATTATCCTGACCGGGCTTTCAACTTCTTTTTTTAAGGCTTCACCACCTGGATTCAATCCTTTATTATTAAAACTTATGGTATCAATTAACGGCAATCCTACATTCCCGCAGACCACACAGTTTTTACCCGAGGCACTTAAAATCTCCCCGATTAATGTAACCACTGTTGTCTTACCATTGGTTCCGGTTACCGCGATAGTACTTTTTTTCTCTTCATCGTCCAGCAATCTCCATGCCAGCTCCAGCTCGCTCCAGACAGGAATTTTATTTTTTTCAGCAAGTTGAACCAGCGGTATATCCCCGGGAACTCCGGGACTCATTACCACCAGATTAATTTT
Source organism: uncultured Actinomycetota bacterium (assembly GCA_964601205.1). Taxonomy (GTDB): domain Bacteria; phylum Actinomycetota; class Humimicrobiia; order Humimicrobiales; family Humimicrobiaceae; genus JAQVEM01. The sequence goes on from CAZRML010000010.1 coordinate 52,664, forward strand.
TTCTAAAATTTTCTTTTCCGCAAAACCGCCGCTGCCCAGAATTATTTTCAGTTTACTCCGGTTCCCGGGCTCAATGTTCTCTAACGCACCTTTTAAATCAAGGCCGGTATTATTATCCAGTGCAATTATGGACGAGCTCAGACCAAGTATTTTTTTTATTACCGATATCCCTGTCTTCCCGAGGCCAATTACTATAAAATTCTTATTTTTTATTAAATCAATACTTCTTCCCATATTCTTAATCTATAAATTTTAAATAATAAATAAAAAATCCCACCCCTGCAAAAAGCATACATACTATCCAGAATCTTATAATAATTTTTATTTCGGGCCAACCGAGAAGTTCAAAATGATGATGGATGGGAGCCATTTTAAATACCCTTCTTTTAAAAGTTTTGAACCATAGAACCTGAATTATTACCGATAATGCTTCAATTACAAAAAGCCCACCTATTATAATTAATAAAATTTCCTGCTTTAAAACTATGGCCACTGCTGCTATCAGCCCTCCCAGTCCAAAAGACCCGGTATCCCCCATAAAAATCTCAGCCGGGGCTGTATTCCACCATAAAAATCCTATACAGGCGGCAAGTACTCCTCCACTTACCACTGCAACATCAACCGTATAAGAAATATCAAGCACAGACCATTCCAGAAATGCTATGAAACTGAACACGGCAAGAACAATTGATGCTGTCCCCGCGGCAAGACCGTCAAGACCATCGGTCAGATTAACCGCATTGGTGGTGCTTATTATTACGAGCACTACAACTGCATAATACCAGCTGCCCATCTCTACTTTTATAGCTGTAAAAGGTATGGTTATATATGTGGCAGTATTAAGTAAATACTTGGAAAATAATATAAAATATAAGCATACAATAGCAAGAAGAAACATCTTGACCCACCACCTGAGGCCCAGAGACCTCTGCATTTTAAGTGCCATATAATCATCAATAAATCCTATAAAACTGCACAGAAGAAATATAGAAATTACGAATATACCCTCTATGCTGTAGACATTATGCCTGTAATACTTAATCAGGCTTACCACTGAAAAGGCAGCCATTGAAGACACAACAAATATTAAACCTCCCATAGTAGGGGTACCTGATTTTACGGAATGAGTCCTCGGTCCATCTATTCGGATTCTTTCTCCAATTTGTTTATTTTTCTGAAACTTTATAAACAGTGGCGTCAACAGAAGCGATGTCAGGCCTCCGATTATAATTGATAAAAATATCCAGGTCATGTGTTAATTCCTATCTATAATAAATTGATAATATCCTCCATTTTTACTGCCCTTGAACCTTTCACAAGCACCAGGTCCCCGGCTTCAACTAAATTACTTATTTCTTTTCTCAATTCACTTTTGTCGTTAAAATAATAAGACTTATTTTTATAAAAATTATCAGTGCTCCTGTAACCATGGTAAATATTTTCAGCAAAGCTGCCAACAGCTACCAGCACATCCACACCTTTTCTGGATAAATACCTGCCAATTTCTTCATGGAGAGCTGACGAGTTTTCCCCAAGTTCCAGCATATCTCCCAGTACCGCCACGCTTCTCATACCTCTCTTTTCTGAAATTAAAACCAGCGTATCAACAGCTTTTTTTACAGAAACAGGGTTCGCATTATAACAATCATCTATAATTATCTTATCTTTCTTTTCTATAATATCCATTCTTGACTTTTCAATAACCGCCTCTTCTATCCCGCTTTTAACGTCTTTCGCACTCACATTTAAATGTAAGGCCACCGCTGCAGCACAGCATGCATTATAAATATTATGATAGCCGGGAACATTTAACTTTATAGTTGTAACCTTTTTTTTATCTTTAAACAAATCAAATTTAAATCTACCCATATTATCCATCTCTTTTTCCATAAAGTTAAAGGGTATGTCTCTGTCTTTCCCGAATTTCATAACCCTGCAGTTAACTTTTTCTTCTATAAATCCAGTATGTCTGTCATCATTATTTAAAAATAAAATTCCCTTATTTTTAAAAAGAATTTCCGCTATCTCCGCTTTCGTAAGTGCTATTTCCTTTAAATCTTTAAAAAAAATTGTATGGGATTGACCAACTGCGGTAATTGCACCCAGATTCAAATTACACATATCTGCCAGTATTTTTATCTGCCCCTTTCCTCTCATCCCCAGCTCGGCTACAAAAAATTCTGTATCCCTTTTAATTTCAAGAATTGATTTTGATACCCCAATTTCTGTATTATAGTTTTTTGGGGTAAATTCAACTTTATTTCCTCTGCTCAATATACTTACCAGGAAATTTCTGGTGGTGGTCTTCCCGACACTACCGGTAATTCCTATAACAAAGGGTTTAAACTTTCTTATATAGCTATAGGCTATTTTTTTTAAGAAATTTAAATTATCCCCTGATTCAAGAATTGTAATTTCACCTAAAGCACTATCTTTTATCTTCTTTCTCCATAATTTTAGGTTCTTAACATATTCTGATTCAAACACAAACCCACCGGCTTTCCTCTCCAGGGCCATCCCTATAAAATCATGCCCGTTATAATTCTCTCCTTCAAGGGGGACAAAAAAATCTCCTTCATTCAGGGTCCTGGAATCAGTAGAAATATTGTGAATATAACTTTCCCCGTCCCCTGAAATCAATTTAGAACCTGACCAGGATAATATATCTCTAATTTTTATTTTTTCTCTCATTTTTTCTTTTCTGCCCACTCCTCAACCACTTTCCAATCACAAAAGAGCACCCTGTAATTTTTAAACTCCTGATAATCCTCATGTCCCTTACCTGCTATTATAACCAGGTCATTTTTCCCTGCCATACTGAGAGCTTTAAATATTGCTTCTTTCCTGTCAATTTCCTTAATATAATTCCCTGTATTCGTTCTTGATATCCCTTCCTCTATCATATCAATTATTGAAGCAGGCTCCTCAGACCTTGGATTATCTGAAGTTATGATCGTATAATCAGCGTATCTGCCGGATATCTGGCCCATTATACTTCTTTTACCTTTATCCCTATCCCCGCCACAACCAAAAACACAGATTATTCTCCCTCTGTCATGCAATATATCACGTGCGGTCTTAAGCACATTCTCAAGACCATCGGGTGTGTGCGCATAATCTATTATTACCGAAAATTTACCATCCGAATATACCTTCTCAAACCTGCCCTTTACCCCGCGCATAGAACTTATACCTTCCGCTATATAGCCTTCATCTATACCCATATCCATGCACACTGCTACCGCTGCCATAATATTATATACATTAAAAAAACCACACAGTGGAGAATGAACATTAAACTTTACTCCATTAGAATTATTTATAGTCATCTTAATTCCTGAAATAGAATTTTCAACTTCAGTGGGCCAGATATCTGCTTTACCCGGCTCCAGAGAATAGGATATCGTTTCCAGGTCAGTTTCTCTAAAAATTACTTTTCCGTAACTATCGTCAATATTTATAACCGCTTTTTTACCACCGAATAAATCCCTGTTTTCTTTTAAAAATAATTTTTCCTTTGCGCTAAAATAACTTTTCATGCTTTTATGATAATCCAGATGGTCCCGGGAAAGATTTGTAAATACTAAATATTCAAAATTGAGGTAATCAACCCTGTGTAAATCCACCGAATGGGAAGATATCTCCATAGAGATGGCATTAACTTTCTTTTTACTACTCTTATTAAAAAAACTATTAAGGTCGCTTGATTCGGGTGTAGTCCGGGTAAATAAAACTTTACCTCCATCCAGGAAAGATTCAACAGTAGTAATAAGTGAAGTCCTGATTCCCGCACTTCTTAAAATAGAATCTATAAGATAACAGGTAGTAGTCTTGCCGTTGGTCCCGGTAACCCCGATTAATTTAAAGGACCCGGTAGGGTCTTTATAAAAATTTTTGCATAACAGAGGCAATACTTCCCTGGTATTACTTACCACAACTTGAGCCACAGATGAGGAAACACTCACTTTACGCTGAATTACCAGCCCGGCAGCTCCGGCAGAAATTGCCTCTTCTGCAAAATCGTGCCCGTCATTCCTGAAACCCTTAATAGCCACAAAAAGGCTGCCTCCTATTATATTTTTAGAATTTATAGAAATATCTTTAATCTTAATATCGGTATCCCCATAAATTTCTTTATAATTTACTTTTTTGATTAAATCTTTTAATTTCATTTCTTAATTAAATTAAAACAAATATCAGAAAATATTAGAACAGACCCGTAATATATCTTACGTTTATTTAATTTAACATAATACCCATGCATTTATAAATCATTATAAATTGTCTGCTGTATTATTTTCTCTTTTTTTTAATATAGCCTTAATCTATTTAATGAAAATTCCATAATTTCTTTAAAAGCCGGAGCAGCAACAGTCCCGCCCCAGACTTCATTACTCCCCCCCTGTGGCTCATCAACTATCACAATTACTGCAATCCCGGGGTTTTCATATGGGGCAAACCCAACAAAAGAAGTTATTTGCCTTCCTTCACTATATCCCACTCCATTTTTATTTGCCTTTTCAGCAGTACCGGTTTTTCCACAGACCTTTACTCCCTCTATCTGGGCCCTCGTCCCGGTTCCTCCTTCCACCACAGCGAGCATCATGTCCTTAACCGCATCTGCTGTTTCCTGTCTTATAATCCTATTAGTCTCATCTAAATTTAAATTATTCCGCTCACTTTCCAGTGATTCTATCTCCTTTATGATAGTGGGGGTAACGAGATAACCTCCGTTAGCAACAGCACAAACTGCCCTCAGCAGCTGGACAGGAGTTACTGAAATACTCTGGCCTATAGCCAGAGCCCCTATGGTTGATGATGGCCAGGTTTTATAATCATAAAAAATTCCCTTCTCCTCACCGGGTAATTCTATTCCTGTAACATCACCAAATCCAAATTCTTTTATTGCCTCCCAGAATTTTTTTTCGCCCATGCTCAGCGCAATAGTAACTGCTCCGACATTACTGGAGTGTTTTATTATCTCTTCAGTGGTGTAATCTATACTATATGTTCTAAATATTTCTTTGATTGTTCTGTCACCAACCCTTATTGAGGGAGCAAGATTGAAAAGCTGGTACCTGCCGACCGAATTATTTTCCAGCGCAGAAGCTACATTAATAATTTTAAAAGTTGAACCCGGCTCGTAGGTAAACGATATGCCGTGAATAGTATATATTAATTCCTGGTCGGCCTGCTGGTAATTATTTAAATCAAAGCCCGGATAAGATGCCATTGCATAAATCTCGCCGCTTCTGGTATCCATTACTACGGAAATCGCCCTCAAAGCATTATACTCTTCTACAATCTCTTCCAGCTTCTTCTGTACTATATATTGAATCTGGGAATCAAGGGTTAAAATAACATCACTGCCATCTATTGGCTCCGTATAGCTATCCTCTTCTGCAGGAATTATATTTCCAAAAACATCTTTTTCAGCGCTGACAGTTATATCAATTCCTCTTAAAACCTTTTCATATTGCAGTTCAATACCTGAAAGACCAACATTATCCACACCGGTAAACCCGACTACCGAAGCAGCAATGTCATTCAGAGGGTAGTATCTTCTGGATTCATTCTGTGTATATATACCCGGGAGGTTATGCTCCGTAACTTCTTCAGCTTTTTCTGCCGAAACTTTCCTCTGTATGTATACAAACCCCAGATCAGTATTATCCAGTTTCTCCTTTATTTCTCCGGCATCGAGCTCCAGTATTTCTGATAAAACCTCTGACTCGTACTGTGAATCAATAACCTGCTTTGGATTTGCATATACAGTTCTTTCATTCAGGCTTATCGCCAGTTCAACACCGTTTCTATCCAGTATTTCACCCCTTTTTGCACTCAGGGTAAACTGGCCCGTATGCTGGTACTCAGCAAAACTCTTATACTCTGAAGCATTTAAATACTGGATTGTAACCAGTCTGTAAATTATTAACGAAAAAGCTATCAAAAATAAAATAAACAGGAAGTATATTCTTTTCCTGTTTACCTTAATATTATTATTTTTTCTAAGCATTTTTAAGCTAACATATTAATCAGGGAATAAAAAATGTCAATACACCTTCGGATACTACCAGCACTATATCCTGAATATAGTAAATAGTTCCCAGAAAACTATCATAATTTGCAGCAACCCTGTCTGTATTCTTAGCTATATAATCATTTATTTTTTCATTATTTTCAAGCCCGCTATTTGATATTTTAATAACCTTAGAATCTCCGGCAAAATCCATATTCAAATTATTCTCTGCAGCTTCAATAATCCTTGAGGGCGATTTCAACTCGGATATTTTTAATTCCAGGCGGTCATTCCTTTCATTTTCAAGCAAAATCATTTCATTAATTTCATTTATCTCTTCCTGGTAATTTATACCCTGTATCTTTAAACCAACATTCAGGAGAAAACCCATGCAGGCAAAAATTATAACCAGAACAAATATATAGAATAACCCGCCACCTGTATATATTATATTTTTATCTATTCTGCCGTCATCTTCTGTTTTTACCAGATACAAAAGCGGCTTTGTTCTACTTTTATAAATTTGCTGTTTTTCTGCTAATCTTAAACTCATTTTCTCAAAAGTTATTAATCAAACATTTATAATAAATAAATATAAACTTATATTTTTTCCATAACTCTTAATCTTGCACTTCTTGACCGCGGATTCAATTTTATTTCTTCATCCGATGGTTTTATGGCTTTCCTGCTAACTATCCTGGCTTTCTTTTCTCTGTCGCATTTACATTCAGGAAAATCAGGAGGACATACACAGACTCCTTCATACTCTAAAAAACTTTTCTTCACCAGCCTGTCTTCCAGAGAATGGTAAGATATTACAACCATCCTTCCTCCACTTCTGAGAACCTCAAAACCATCTTTAATAGCCTTCTCTAAATTCTCTATCTCCTCATTAACTTCCATCCTGATCGCCTGGAATACTCTTTTTGCCGGATGCCCCTTCCTTTTATACCTAAACTTACCAGGAATGGAACTTTTTATAATATCCACAAGCTCTTCAGTTGTTTCAATAGATTTATCTGACCTGTAATTAGCAATATTCCTGGCAATAAATCTGGACCATCTCTCTTCACCATATTTCCAAAAAATCTCCGCCAGCTTCTCCATTGAATAATTATTTACCACATAACAGGCATCCATTTTATTTTTATCTCCGTACCTCATATCTAACTTTTCATTTTTTAGATAACTAAATCCTCTTCCTGATTTCTCAATCAGAAAAGAAGACAGACCCAGGTCAAGAAGTAACCCATCAATATTTTTAACATTTATTTTATTTAAAATTTCCTTTATATTCGCAAAGTTATCATTTACCAGAGTTACTCTGTTAGAAAAACCTTTCAGCTTAATGGCGGCGGTGCTTATAGCCTGGCTATGAAGATCAACTCCAATGACTCTGCCTGTGGGGGCAATTGCTTTAATAATTTCTACGGTATGACCAGCACCGCCAAGTGTTCCATCAAAAATGATATCGCCCTGCTTTAAGTTTAAATAATATAAAGCCTCCTTTAAAAGAACCGGTTTATGAAACTCTTCCTGGTTCATTACAACACTCTTTAGAAACGTAATTGTTCAAATGCATTTTTATCACCCATAAATTGAGCGTCAGCCTGCCTGTAGTATTCCTCCCATATCTCCCCTGACCATATTTCTGCTCTATCTGAGACACCCACCATAACAATATCCTTTTTAAGCCCCGCATATTCTATTAAATTCTGCGGTATTCTGGTTCTTCCCTGCTGGTCCATTGTTTCCTCGGTTGCGGAAGAGAAGAACCAGCGAGAAAAACTCTGAATGCTTCTTTCAGCAATTTTATTCGCCATTATCTTTTCTTCAAGTCTATTCCAGCTTTCCTTTGAAAATAAAAAAAGGCACTTCTCATCAAATCCCTTTGATATTACAATGCCTTTTATTAAATCTTCCCTGAATTTTGCCGGAATAAAGATTCTTCCTTTATTATCAATTGTCCTGTGATATTCGCCTAAAAACATCTTTTACCCCATTTACTAACCAATTAAAGGGCATTTACTCATTTTCCCTCCACTTTCCCCCACATCACACCAATAAAATATCACATTATTAACGATTTGTAAACTATTATTTAAAAAAATATAAATTTATTTATGATTATTTAATTTAATATTTGTTTAATATTATTATATAACTATATATAGTTAATTTCATAATTAATGATTAAGATATGCACTATATATTGATTAAGGTTATAAAGGAGAAATTACATATATACCTATTGAAGAAAATTAAATTTTTATTTTTTAAAAAAAAATTAATTTTCTTTCTCTAAATTAAGCTCTTTCGTGATCAACTTTCCATCCTCTGATTTGACCAGCTCTTCTATTTTGTTCTCAGCTTCATTTAATTTTTTAAGGCAGTTAGAAGACAGTTTAATTCCCATCTCAAACTTTTCCATTGATTCTTCCAGAGATATATTTTCATCCTCCAGTTCTTTCACAATCTCTTCTAACTTTTTAATGGACTCCTCAAAATTCATTTCTTCAATTTTCATTTTTTAAACCCGGTTCTATTTTTTTATATATTTTATCAAATATTTTTGCACTGAGTATACCGTCCTTTAATAATATATTAACAACCTGATTAATACCTGCTTCTTTTATACTCTTAATATTCTTCTTCCTCTCTGCATCATATAATAAAGCAAAACCACGCTCAAGAACATTAACAGGATTCTTATCCCCTACTTTTTCCAGAATATATTTTATTTTGTTTTTCTTCAGGTTAATATAGTACTGCATAATTGAAAGCAATCTCGTGTTAATATTCCCTATTGCCATTCTATAAAAATGAATTTTTTTAATTATATTTTTTTTATCAATCATCCTGTACAGATTAACCAATTTTTCTACCCCTGTCCGAATATATTCTTTAATACTATCTTTTAATCTTACATTTAGATCACCCGCATTTTGATTAAATCTGTCAAGAAGTGTTTCTGGTTTAGTAAAGATTCTCCTTTTAATCAAAAAAAAGATTTCTTTTTTATACGCTCTGACTTTTGATTTTGTAAGACCTTCGGCTCTCTTAATCATACCCTTCAGGTTCTCAACTGCTTCTCTCTTATTTAATATTACAAGCTCCCCGGCAACTGAAGGTGTAGCTGCTCTTTTATCGGCAACAAAATCAGATATTGTATAATCTGTCTGGTGGCCAATTGCCGATATCACAGGGACAGGACATCTAAAAATCTTCCCGGCAATTTTCTCGGTATTAAATGCCCATAAATCTTCCAGCGACCCTCCACCTCTGGCTATTATTATTACATCAACACCATACCCGCAGAGATCATCTATTGCTTCACATATTTCATCGCTTGAAGTAATCCCCTGCACGTTGACATCTCTTACTATAAGGTGAAAATTTTCAAAACGCTGTTTTAAAACCTGAATTATATCTTTTATTACAGCACCGCCAATTGAGGTCACCAGGCCAATTCTTCCCGGAAGGAGAGGTATGCTTCTTTTGTGGGTAATATCAAAATAACCCTTTTTTTCTAATTTATCCTTTAACTGCTCAAAGGCAAGAATCAGCGCGCCTTTGCCTACCGGCCTGGCGTCCAGAGCTATTATCTGATATTCTCCTCTCTTTTCATATAAAGAGATGTAACCATTTATCAGAATATGCAGGCCTTCTTCTATTTTAAAAATCAAGTTTCTGTTGCTGTGATAAAACATAACTACTTTAATTTTAGAATTCTCATCTTTTAAATCAAAGTACATATGTTTTCTGTCATGGAAATAAAAATTACTTACTTCTCCTTCTACCCAGATGTCCGGATAGCCGGATTCAAGATTTTTTTTAATTTCCTGATTAAGCTCACTGACGGTGTAGATTTTTGTTTTTAGAACAGTGTAGTCTTCCATTTAAAATTTACTGAAGTTCCAGGTACAGTATCATTATCCGGCTCCTGTTTTCTTCAAGTCCTTTTATCAGTACGTTTACAACTTTATCTTTATCATTACTGTAGTAGGTGAATTTATAAACAGGAATATTTTCATTCTCTTCCTCATCGAGGAATTCTTCTTCAACACCTTCTTTACTTTCTTCAAATATTACTGAGCGACTCCAGATTGATTGAATTTTTTTGCTTTTATAAAATTCCTCCACTGTCTCAGGGCATTCGGGTGTTTCTAATAAAATATAGAGGAGCTCCTCGCTTCCTTCCATCTTCTTTACTTCTTTTATCTCAGAACCCTCGTAGTAGAAACTATTAAATACCTCAAGAAAACCTTCACTCTCCAGGAGCTGATCAAAATTTTCCTCAGAATTCTCCTCTGAACTATTATTACTCCCTGCGGTATTTTCTATTTCTGCACCTTCCGCTGCCTGGCTTTCTGTGCTTCCCTGCGTATTATTTATAGAAAAACAGGAAACTGTGACAAATGGCACTAAAAATAAACCAACAGCCAATAATAAAATAGTTATTCTCTTCTTTTTCATAATTATCTAACCTGCTAAAATAAAATTAATAAAAATTTTAAATGTTACATAAAGACAGAACACTATTTCTATCGAAATCATTATATAGCTCAAAACAATTTCAAGACCCTGATTCTTTTCTTTTAAATATAACAACGGCTTACTTATGAATTTTTTTATTTTCGGTAAAAATTGTATCATAGAATAGAGAGTATAACCAATAAGTATTGAACTCCCAACTGTAACTATCATCTCATCAAAAAAACAATTACTGTATAGGAAATAACCTATTTCTATCATGTTCAAAATCACTATTACCGAAAAGGACAGAACTACGGAGATAGCACTCGGCGTCCTATCACCCTGACCATCCGACATATAATCTTCCAGTTTTTGAATTTCTCTATGGACAATATAATTATTACTGGTTCTAATCATAAACCTCAAACTTGAAATATATAACCCCAGTAATATTATAGATAAAATTAGTAATAAAAACATTAATTATTAAATAAAAAATAAATTATGAATATCTGATTTATTATTATAATCCTTTATGGCCCGCGATACCTTATGCTTTAAGGCTCCGGGTAGAGTCTACTGTGCTGTGATATCCAGCAAGTAATATTTATGACCTGGCGGTTTTATCCAAAACGGCACTGGATTCTTTGCCCGGTTTTTCCCTGTCTGATTTTTTATTATCAATTTTCTTACTATCCGGAGCCTTTTCCTCAGATTTATTGGGATTACTTTCAAACTTCTTTAATCCTTTTCCTTCCGGCAAATTACTGCCCGACTTGACCGAATTTGACCTGTAATCCGTTTTATAAAATCCAGAGCCCTTAAAAATTATTCCGGCAGGCAAAAACAATCTCTTGGCATTAGAATTACAATAAATACATTTTGTAGTACTATTATTTCCGTTGCCGTCGCTTGCTTTTTGAAACTTATCAAAAACCCTGCCGCACTTTTCACATTTATAACTATATATTGGCATATGCACTCTTCCTTTTAATAAAAATCATTCAGAAAATATATATCAATTAATAATTTTAGTCAAATATTTGATTAATCTATGGCTAACACAGAAAAATAATTTTATAATAACTCTTATTAAATAACTAATTGCAGCCGGGATAATATGAAAAATAGAGATATCATTATAATAATCATCCTTACCATAATTTTAGTAATAGTTATAACAGCTTCCATACAGAAAAAGCAGGAAATAGAAGATATTTATCTCAGTAACAGCAAAGATTCCACCTTTGAGGAATTACAGTCCGGTAAATCATACAATTTCAAAAATAACGATTCCGATATATACCTTATAATGAAAGTAAAAAATTTAAAGGAAGATGATGAAATAAAAGTGAAATGGTCCAGAATAGAAAAAGACCATAACAAAAATGATAATTATATCACAATACAGCAAAATACTATTAATCCCGGGCAAAACGGCTCTGGTAAAATTGTAGTAATGATGTTAAAAAGAGACAACACTTATGCTGAAGGAAAATACTGTGTTGAAGCTTACTTAAACGCTGACCACAAGATAACCAAAACTTTTTCTATAGATTCCTGATCTTAACTGGTTTTGTACAAACTCTATATAATTAAATAACAGTCTGTTTAAATTATATGGTTGAATTTCACCGGTTAAGACTTATCCTTCTTTTTAAATTCGGACCCGACTTTGCTAAATTCGTTTTTTACTCTGTATAATATTAATTCAAGTATCCTGCTTACTACATTATCAAGATTATAATTTTCTATTATCTTAACCTTTTTTTCATCTGCCAGTTTTTCTATGTAACTTTGAATCATAACAATTTTATCCAGATGCTTTATATATCTGTTCATGGGTCTGGAACCCTGAGTCTCAACTGTCCTTTTAGCAAAGTGTTCCTTATGTATATCCTTATCGGGAACAGATATAACTATCTGCTGAATTATAGCCTTGGGCAGAAACTCTTTAAGGTCTAGATAACCGGGTACTACATGCGCCCCTTCTATAACAATATCAGATTTTTCTTCTACACTTCTCTTTATTATCGCTTCTATGCCCACGCTTACTGCCAGAACCTGTTCTCTGAAACCGAGGATTACCGGCTCTACACCCGATGGAGGCAGGGTTAGATTTTTATAAGCACTGTAAGAAGAGCCTCTGAGCGGCCTTATCAACTTATCAGAAACCGAAGCTCGCATAACCTCTCTAATAGCATCGGTAGAAGCAACCCTGGTTATATTTAATCTATTTGCAAGTATAGTCGCTATTGTGGATTTCCCCACACCCGTTGAGCCGCCAATAAGTATTATAATAGGTTTTTCAAGCCTTCCAACAGATTGCCACAATAAATATCTCTCGGCATATTCCATATTAACTTTATCTTTTATAAACCTGAATGCAATGGTTCTTAAATCACTCAGGGATAAAGAATATATCTTATTTTTTAGAAAATACTCCTGTATTTCAACAGCTATTTTATAGGCAGTGAGTATATCCAGACCTGTTACTGAAATAGATGAAGCAAGAATTCCCTTTGAAAAAGGAAGACCGCTCTTCTTATCTGATATTACAACTATTCTCGGACTTACTTCTTCTTTATTTTCTATTTCCAAGTTTATTTATTCTCCTTTAAAAAAAATTTTTTCAATTCTTTTTTAAAAACATTTTCGTCATCTATCATAACAGGTATATTATTCAAATATATTATATCTTTATTATTTTTATATGCATAATCTGTCAGAACATCTACCGAGGCTGCTTTTAATTCTGAAAGTATGGTTTCGTAATTTCTACTTACCTTAAGGTCTTCTTTTAGCTTTTTTCTATCCGCGAGGTTAAAACTCATTTTTACCACCTTGCAACCATAATGCTTCTCCAGGTAATCTTTTATTTTAGATTCAATGACTCTACTTGATGTCATTGCCACAAATATTCTTTTCCCATATATATCAGATAATGGCTCGGGTCTAAAAATTGTCTTAAAAACTGGAGCCCCTGGATTTATCTTCTTTATCTCTCTTTCCATAAAATCTATTTTATCCTTATCTGCCACCGGCTCCTCGCACATGGTTAATATTATTAAATCAGCAGACATTATCCTGTAAGTTCCGAGATACCCCACAATGCTTTCCCACTTCTGGCCTGCGCCTATTACGCATATGCAGAAATCGGTCTTCACATCCGGAACAGAGGCACCGCTGCCTTCCACTATAATCAAATCAGGATTTAGTTTCTCAGCAATACTTATGCCCTCTTTTATATTGCTCATAAATATCTTACCTCCAAAACCCCCTCCGCATCTCCTGCATCCAACAGTAGTAACTCTCCCGGTCAGCGCATCTTCTATATAGTCGGAACTTGCATGCATGCCTTTATTATTAATCTCAAGCAGATATTCTGAGTCAACATTTATATTGCCCCCTTCTATTACATGTGGTTTCGCGGGGCCACCCCTGCCCATAGCAACCACGCAGACATCAACATTCTCACTCTTAAATATTTTTGATACATATGAGCTGATTGCCGTTTTGCCGATTCTCTTTCCGGTTCCGATAATACTCACAGAAGGCTTCATGCAAATGATATCTTCCTTTTCGTAAGAAAATAAAAAATCCGGTCCCATGTAGCTGCACTTATGGTCAAGACAGAAAGAAGCTATTTTCATCCTTATAATATAATTTACCACCGGTTCATCGCTTAAGTCATAAACTATATCCGGTTTAAAATATTCAAGTGCATTCTTAAAATCTATATCAAGATCCCTGATTATATAGACCTTTTCTCCAAAAAAATCCTCCATATCATCCAGTATTAATTTCTCGGTCCCTCCGAGAAAAATAATACCCTTAAAATTACCGGTATAGATTTTCCTGAGCATACTAACCGCATCATAGGTTACCTGGGGATAGTGTTCACCATCAATTAATGCTACGAGATTTTTACCTTTATTATTTTTTTTCTTCAATAAATTTATCACAGAGCTTACTTTTTTCCTCTTTTCTTTTTATTCCTAAAATCTTTTCAATTTTATCGAATGGTGATCTTCTATAAATATCAATTTCCTTATCCCTTACATATATAATATTATAGCTCGGCTCAATTCTACCCCTTAATCTCAAACAGGAAACTGTTCCGGCAGTAACTACCAGCATATCTTCTACTCTCCATAGATAGGGTACGTGCTTGTGCCCACAAAGCACCAGGTCTACCCCCGCGTCAACCACCGTTTCAAGAACATCACCGGCATCATTTACAATATTCCTCTCTCTTCCTGTGTTAGGGACCGATATCAGGTGATGGTGCATGGCAAATATCTTAAAATTACCTGGATTGCTCTTGCTGAATTCATTTTTTATCCAGTCGTAATGCTCCCTTCCTATCTGACCGTTGTCAAGATCAGGCTCGCTTGAATCAGCTGCAACAATTGTAATTTTATCATTATTAAACGAAATATATCTACTGCCAAAAATATCTTCAAAATGCATATATCCTACATTTCTTGAATCATGGTTTCCCAGCTGAACCAGCAAATTTTTACACTTAATAGGTGACAGATAATTTTTTACCGTATCATATTCTCTTCTGAAACCATTGGCGGTAAGGTCTCCGGTAATTATTACCACATCGGGACCAAGTTCGTTAATTTCATCGATACATCTGGTTAACAGGCTGGGCACAAAATGTTGTTCGCCAACATGGATATCAGATATCTGAACTATCACTGTTTCTTTTTTACTGGCTGTCATTGATTCCCTTTCTTGAAATTATTTTTTAAATCCGGTTAGCTCTAATTATATATAATTTAAATATAAAAATATGTTTCATTATCCTATTCTTTAATACAAATTATAACATGGAAGTTCATTATTGCTTTATTAAATTATCATACTTTTTAAAATCATGTTATTCTGGCCATTTATTCCCCTTTTCCATAATCAATTATTTATCCTGCCGGAGCTACTTTTTAATTCTATAAAAAGTTAAAATAAAGTACAATACAGCATAATTATAATAAATCTTTCCCTTACATCAGAAATCTAAAAAAATATTACAGGTTAAATTCAGTTTGAAAAACATCACCATTTGCCATATCTAATCGTTTTTTTTACTTAAAAAAGCATTTTTAAAAAAATAATTAATAAATAAATATCAACTGCTTGACTTCGTAAAAAGCCTGTTTTAAAATAATGAACACGAGTTTATAAACGCGAGTTTATGAAGAAAGGGGGTGAATCTAACTAACAAGCTTTTGGGCCATTACTTAAATACCAAAAACCTTAAAAAGGAGGCTAAAGAGTGAAAAAAGTATTTTTATGGCTAATTGTAATATCAATTATTACTGTATTTTCTGTAGTAGGCTGTGCTGCAGAAGCTGAAGAGGCTGAAGAAGCTGCTCCCGAGGAAGAAGCAGAAGAGGTAGCTGAAGAAGCTGAGCCAGCTGAAGAAGAAGAAGAAGAAGAAATGCCTGCCGAAACTATAACTTTCTGGGCTATGCCTAATGCTCCCGCCGAACCTCATCAGGCCTGGATGGAGGAGAAAGCAGCTGCCTTTAAGGAAGAGACCAATATTACTGTTGAGTTTGAGGAAGTTGGTTGGGGCGATGTTGTATCCAAAGTATCAACAGCATGTGTAACTCCGATTTGTGATGTCTCTCAGGTGGGTACCACGCAGAATCCACAGTTTGGTGCTACCGGTGGATTGCTAAACCTTGATATAGATGAATTTGGTGGAGCTGATTCCTTCCTATCTGCAAACTTAGAATCCTGCACTCTCGATGGTAATTATTATGGTGTACCATGGTTTGCTGAATCAAGAGTTTTATTCATAAACAAGGATATGTTTGAAAAAGCAGGAGCAACAGTACCAACCACCTGGGATGAATTACTAACTGCAGGAGAGAAAATCGTAGAAGAATACGGAGAAGGCAAAGCAATTGCTATGGCAGGAACCAATGCCTGGGATTTAATACACAACTTCGCTGCACTCTTATGGCAAAATGGAGGAAGTATATTAAATGAAGATAATACTGAAGCTACATTCAACAGCCCCGAGGGAGTTGAAGCCATGACGTACTATATAAACTGGCTGGCAAAAGGACTGGCAGATCCCTCCTGCGCTGAGTACAATCAGCCACAGGCTGACGCTGCTTTCATAGCCGGTAATGTAGCTATGGTAGTTATGGGACCCTGGAATATTTCCGGTATCAATGCCGATAATCCTGATCTTAACTACGAAGTTGTCGAGCTTCCAGTAGGTCCGGCAGGAGTAAAAGGTGCTTTCTCTGGTGGAAGTAACCTGGTTATATTTGCCGAGAGTGAACATAAGGAAGCAGCAAAGAAATGGATAAACTATCTCATAAGCGATGATATCCTTATTAGTTATAACCAGCCGGACATCGCCAACATGATACCGGCAAAGCTCAGCGCTCTGGAAGATCCTTACTATCAGACCCCTGAGATGCAGACTTTTATAACAAGTCTGGGATATGCTACTGCTTATCCCCCATTAGCATCCTGGGTAGATATTGAGACTGCAATAGTCGGCGAATTCAAAAATATTATGACTGCCTATGTTGGAAAGGCCGAGGCAGGAACAGTAACTGAAGAGGAAATAGAAACTATTGCTAAGGAATACCTGGATTCAGCTGCAGCTAAAGTTAACGAGGCTTTAGCTCAATAGATTATATTTTTTCTATTTCAGGACAGGTAATCTTTTTGAAGTGAGGAAGCAGTTAATTGCCAAAAGTGAAAAACTGTTTCCTCACTTCTTTAAAACGCCTATAATTCAAGTATAAGGATAAGAGGAAGTATTTATGAAAAATACCAGAAGTATGTTAGGTTCCATATCCAGAGTAATGGGCAATATAAGAAGATACAGGATTGCCTATTATTTACTTATTCCTGCTCTCATCCTTATGTTATTGGTTCACTTTATTCCTATGATATGGGGAATTACTATTAGCTTTCTTGACTTTGACGTACACACCATCAATGATTGGAGCAAGGCTACTTTTATAGGCTTAGATAATTATATAAACGGTTTGAACCCCATTACTACTATAGGAGAACGCTTCCTGCGTTCCTTATGGAATGTAACTTTCTATGCAATAGTGGTCCTCTCTCTGGGTTATCTTATTGCCATGGGGGTAGCTCTGCTTTTAAATCGGAAATTTAAGGGAAGGACAATCGTTAGAGGTTTAATACTTTTACCTTATATTATTCCAGACACAGTAGCTTTCGCGGTCTGGCGGTTTATGTTCCAGAGCAGGATAGGTATAGTGAATAAATACCTGCTGGACTGGGGCTGGATTAAAGAACCAACACTCTGGTTAATCGGCGATAAGTCCATTTATGCTGTGATGATAGCCAGTATCTGGAAAGGATGGCCTTTTACCTGTTTAATGCTGCTGGCCGGATTGCAAAGCATTCCAGATGATTTGTATGATGCAGCCAAGATTGATGGCGCTTCTGCCTGGCAACAATTTAAATCTATTACCTTCCCTCTTCTTATCCCCGTTACTACTGTACTCTTACTCTTATCCACCATATGGACTTTCTATGCCTTTAATCAGTTTTATGTAATGCTGGGTTCAGACCCGGGATATCAAGCAGATGTTCCCTCTACTCTTATTCTAAGAGAGGCTTTTACCTCCCTGCACTATGGAATTGGTTCAGCTATGTCAGTAATCCTGATGCTAATTATGGTAGTCTTTTCTATACTTTATATTAAAAGAATCAAGCCCGGGGAAGAGATTTCATGATGAATACCAGAATAAAAAAAATTATAAAAAGGGTATTCTTTTACCTTACTATAGCACTGGTCCTGGCATGGGTGCTTATGCCCTTCTTCTGGATGGTCTCCGGTTCGTTTAAATCCACATTAGAAATCCAGGCTTCGGATATTAAGACAGCGGGCCAGGAACCCACCTGGATCCCCCGCCGTCCTACTTTAGAGAACTATCTAACCGTAAATAAAGTGGTAAAAATAGCAGATTATTTTAAAAACAGTGTGATAATAAGTCTGGGAACTATGATTTTTTGTCTTATTATTGCCGTTCTGGCCGGATACTCCATCTCCCGTTTCAGGTTCCCCGGTAGATCACCCTACACTGTAGCAGTATTGTCTACCCAGATGTTTCCAGGAATTCTCTTCCTCATTCCTTATGCTGTAATGTTTATCGGTGTAACCAGATTAACAGGTCTTCCTATGAGAAATACATACTGGGGAATGATTTTTACCTACACATCTTTTGCCCTTCCTTTTTCCATCTGGATGTTGAGGGGTTACTTTAACACTATCCCCAGAGAGATAGATGAACAGGCTCAAATTGATGGATGCAACAAAATAGGGGCTCTTTTTAGAGTCATTATTCCTCTTGCTAAACCAGGTCTTATCGCTGTCGGTATATATGGATTTATGATGGCCTGGGGCGAGATATTATTCGCTTCCGTCCTTACAGGAAAAGACACCACTACACTGGCTATCGGCATTTTGAGATACATCACTACTCAAGAAAACCGATGGGGTGGAATGATGGCCGCCTGCGTGTTAACATCTCTTCCCGTACTGGCATTTTTTACCCTGTTACAGAAACATATGATCAGCGGTCTGACATCTGGAGCATTAAAAGAATAACCTGCAACTTATAATATGCTTGAATTGTGGAGTTTACGCCGGGCCGAATCCCCGACCGAAGAGAGTGGTCATCTGGGAAATACCATGAAGTTTTCTAAATTTATTACTGCGACCATACAAAATATATTTTTTAAGTACTCGCCTAGATTTTAAAAAGGATATGATTTAATACTTATAAAAAGGAGCAAAATGAAAAAAATAGGGAAAGTCAGTCCATTTTTAATTGCAATCTTTACTGCAGCATTTACTATTTTTTGCTTTATTATTTTTTGTATATATCCAGCTTCCCTTGCAGCCGACCAGCCAGGGGGAATGAATACAAAATTAATAAAGGCAGACCGGATAAATATAGACGGACTTATAGAGGAAGAAGAGTGGGGCGAGGCCATTCCCAATTATCTTAATCAGAATGAGCAGGTTGTAACAGGGAAGTCAAAGTGGAGCGGTCTGGATGACCTGAGTGCTACTATATGGGTAATGTGGGATGAAGAAAACTTATATCTGGGAGCAGTAGTAAGGGATGATTTTCCCCTGGTCAATAACTATGAAGGCACAGACCTATACAAAGGAGATTCTATTGAGCTTTATATCGGTTTTGAGCCTGAGGAATCGGGAACTTCCTATTCTCCTTATGATTTTCAATTAGGATTTGCTCCTGCAGATAAAAGTGAAAAGCCAGCCTCCTGGATCTGGTCACAGACCAGCAAAGGAGGAGTTAGAGATGCCCCGGTGGAAGGAATAGAAATAGGAGTAGGAAAAACTGATTTTCCTGGCTATAGCCTGGAAGTAAAGATTCCTTTGACTAATTTAGGCGAGATTGCTCTTAAGGTGCCACAGCGAGTTCGTTTTGACCTGGCAGTAGACGATGCCGATTCTACTTCAAGAGAGACGCAGTTAGTATGGAATATGACCAGCACAGGATGGTGCTTTCCCAACGTCTGGGGAGAAGCCATTATTGTAGAAACCTCTGAAGCATCTGAAGATGTATTGACGATAGACGCTCCAAATGAGGCATTGCCCGGAAAAACAGAAATAAGAGTACTTAAGGGTCTGGAATATCTGGAAGGTGTTAAGATTACTATAGATAGCGAAGAGTATATTAGTGATTCAGAAGGTTGCGTCGAACATCTATTTGAAGAAGAAGGATCCTTTGATATAGTGGCAGAGTCAGAGGAGGGCGAGAAGGCAACTAAACAGATTTTAATCTTAAAATATCCACGAGCTAAAGCGGAAGAGATAACCCCACCTATAAAGGTAAATCAGGCAGGATATTTAAAAGAAGGAAAAAAATTGGCTTTTGTGAGTAATAAATCTTCTATAACAATTGATCCCTCCTCCACTTTTGAGATTATTGATGCCGAAACTGGCGAGGTAGTGTACAGCGGACAGCTAAAAAAAATAGGTGAGGATTTAGTCTCTCCTATTTATATGGCCGACTTTACCAGGCTTGAGACTTCAGGGACCTACCAGCTCAGAATTCCCCATCTTCCCGAAAATTATCCTTTTACTGTGGACGAAGGAGAGTTTGAGAAAATAGGACTACCCCCAGGCCCACAGTATTCATTTTCTTTCCGAATTTATAATAATATATATAACGATGTATATTATAAGACTATGCGTTCCTATTATTTACAAAGGTGTGGCCAGGAAATCGACGATGCGGTATCAGGGTTAGAACACCCTGCTTGCCATACTGAAGATGCTATCTTGCGAAGCGATGAAGAAACATACATTGATACCACTGGAGGATGGCACGATGCAGGCGATTATGGAAAGTATACCCAGACCGCAGCAGTAACTACTGGAGAGCTTTTGATGTTCTATGAACTATATCCCCAAAAATTTACTCAGAACCTGGATATTCCCGAAAGCGGGAATGGAATACCGGATATCTTAGATGAGATTAGATACGAATTAGAATGGATGCTTAAAATGCAAAGGGAAGACGGGGCAGTCTATCACAAGGTAAATACCATAGGATTCCCTGGTTTTATAGAACCGCAAGATGATAATGACCAGCGTTACATCTACAGTATAGCCACACCCGATACAGGAAGCTTTGCTGCAGCTATGGCTCAGGCAGCCAGAGTGTATGATGAATATGACCACAATTTTGCCTCCCAATGTAGAGAAGCTGCCGAGAAGGCCTGGGATTTCCTGGAGGGAAGTGAACCACTGGTAGAACCAACTAATGATAGCACCGGAGAATATAAAGATGTGTTAGATTTAGACAACAGATTCTGGGCGGCAGCAGAATTATTCAGGCTAACAGGGCAAAAGGAATATAGTGATTTTATCCAGAGTAATTTTGATAAATTTAATCTGCCTTCCATTAAGGTATGCCCTGTAGAACCCATAGGATGGCAGAATGTCCATACCCTGGGTATGTTTGCCTATTATTTTGCCGAAGGAGGAGATACAGCTACAAAGAATAAAATCAAAGATTTTATTCTGGAGCAGTCAGAGAAGACTATCCGCAAAATAAATAAAGATCCCTACAATATCTCTCTGGAAATGTCCGAATATGTCTGGGCTTCAAATAAAAATGCTCTTCAATCCGGGGTAAATCTTATTATAGCATATAGAATTAGTAATAATTTAGAATATCTTCAAGGAGCATTAGACCAATTGCATTATGTCCTAGGCAGAAATCCATTAAGTAAAAGTTATGTCACCGGTATTGGGACTAATTATCCCCGACATCCACATCATAGATTAATTATCGCCAGCGGTACTATGGTAGAAGGACTGCTGGTGGGTGGACCCAATAACAACGCAGAATCAGGAGTAGCTCCAGCCAATAAAGGGCCAAGAAGCTATGCAGATAATCAAGACTCCTATGCCACCAACGAATATGCTATTGATTATAATGTTCCCCTGGTATGTTTGTCAGCTTACTTCTCGTACAATCCGGAGACTGAGGAGTCCGCAACCGGTACCGGAGTAGAGAAAAATAACATTGTTTTATATGTTGTTATTGCTTTTACAGCTGCAGTTCTGTTATCTATAGTAGGACTGGTAGTAATTTTGCTGGTAAAAAAGAAAAAAAATAGACAGATTTGATACCGGTCGTGATACTTCTATAGGCATTCATAATAGATTTGATGGTCAATATCCGGAATCAGTACCAGTGTATGGTAACTTTCAATATTAAAAATTATTATAATGAGATCATGTAATAACACGAAGCAAAATTAGAGTTCCAGATTCACTTTATAGCTCTTGTTTTTATTAAATCCCTGTACCAGAATGCACTGTCTTTAAATATTCTCTCCTGTGTTTTATAATCCAGATAAATAATCCCAAATCTTTTTGAATATCCTTCCTGCCATTCAAAATTATCAATAAGAGACCACAGAAAATATCCTCTTATATCCATTCCCTTCTTTATCAACCTTGCAATTTCTGATAAATGTCTTCTTAAATAATCGATTCGCCTGGTATCTCTGACTTCTCCTTTTTTTAATAAATTATCTTTAAATGCAGCTCCATTTTCCGTAATGTAAATCGGTATTTTGGTGTACTCTTTTCTCAATCTTAGCACAAGGTCATAGAGGGCTTCCGGTACTATTTCCCAGTCCATTTCTGTTCTGGCAAATTTACCATAAACTTTTTCAAATTTTAGTTCTGAATCACCGGAAAATTTTATAAGCTCACGGCTATAATAATTTACCCCCAGAAAATCATTTTTAATTGATATTTTTTGTAAATCTTCCTCCTGTATAAAATCATAATCAAACACAAACTGCTTATACATTTCCTTCATATCCTCGGGATAGTAACCTTTAAAAACAGGATCCAGAAACCATCTATTCAGATAACCGTCTCTTATCCTGGCTGCTCTTATGTCATCTTCGGATTGAGTTGCCGGATATGCCGGAATCAAGTTAAGAGTTATTCCTATTTTTCCTTTTTTATAACCGAGCTTCCTGAATTCTTCGACTGCATTTGCATGTGACAACAAAATATGATGTGCCGCTATCAGGGACTCTCTCAAATCCCTGTGCCCGGGAGCATGCGTACCTTCATAATAACTAAAAAATGAAGCACATAATGGCTCATTATGAGTTACCCACAGACTGACGGAATCACCGAGTTCTTCAAATACTCTGCCGGAATACTCTATAAACCATTTTACTGAATCCCTGTTCAACCAGCCGCCCATATTATAGGCCCATAATGGCAGGTCCCAGTGATACAGAGTAACTACGGGCCTGATGTTTCTTTCAACAAGTTCGTTTACAAGACTTTTATAAAATTTCATTCCTTCTGGATTAAACTTACCTTTCTCCGGAAAAATCCTCGGCCATGAAATAGAAAACCGGTATGCATCAATACCTATCTTCCCCATTAATTCAACATCCCCTTTGTATCTGTGGTAGTGGTCACAGGCAATATCACCATTTTCATCCCTGTAAGTTTTACCCGGGGTCTTTGAAAATACGTCCCAGATAGACAGGGTTCTGCCGTCTTCTCTGACCGCTCCTTCTATCTGATATGAGGATGTTGCGGTACCGAACAAAAAATCATTTCCGAATTTTACTGTCATTTTCCCCCTTTTTTTCTTAAGATTATAATCAGGCCAGCTTTTATTTTATTCTTGAAATTTAAGTTTAAATTAATTGAACTATTTAAGAGTTGTGTTTACAACTCTAGTTTTAAAAGCTCTTTGAAAACAAAATAAAAATATAGATAAAATTGATAGATTAAACACTACCT
>CAZRML010000011.1:0-14845 GCA_964601205.1 uncultured Actinomycetota bacterium
TTCATAAGGAGACCAGATAGGGCTGTAGCTCCAATTGGTAGAGCACCGGTCTCCAAAACCGGGTGTTGGGGGTTCGAGTCCCTCCAGCCCTGCCATAAATAATAGATTAGAAAAGGTTTAATTTTAATGGCTAAGAGAAAAGTTTCAAGAAAATATACAAAGAAAGGTATGATGGAAAGGCAGTTGCAGGAAAGAAAGGCCCCTCCATCACAGCCCAGAAAGAAAATAAACTGGAAACAGTTTATAAAAGGAATACCTTCACGGGTGGCAGGATTCTTCAGGGATGTTGTCCATGAGTTAAAAAGGGTGACATGGCCAACAAAAAAAGCACTGACAAATTATACTATAGTGGTTGTAGTTACCATTATTATTTTTGCTATTATTTTAGGAGCTTTTGACCTGGGTTTTGTTCAGCTCGTGGATTTACTGGTAAAAATTTAAATGCTGGTGATTTAAATATGAGACCGAGATGGTATGTAATAAATTCATATGCCGGATACGAAAATAAAATAAAAGTTAACCTGGAGCATAGAATAGAATCTATGAATATGGGTAATAAAATTTTTGATATTTATATACCAAAGGAAGATGTTGTTGAAATCAAAGGTGGCAAAAAAGAAGTATCCTCAAAGAGAGTGCTTCCGGGTTATCTGTTAGTGAAGATGTACCTGGATGATGATTCATGGTATGTGGTAAGAAATACTCCGGGAGTTACCGGGTTTGTGGGCAGAGATGATAAGCCCGTTCCCTTATCAGAAATTGAGGTTAAGAGAATAATGAAGAGGCAGGATACAGGCAAGCCAAAGCCAAAGACTGATTTTGAGCTAGGACAGCCTGTTAAAGTTATTACAGGGCCATTTGCTAATTTTGATGGTACTATAAGTGAGATAAACCTTGATCAGGGCAAACTAAAAGTTCTGGTTTCAATATTTGGAAGGCAAACGCCGGTTGAGTTAAATTTTAACCAGGTATCGAAGATATAAAAGATAAATTTGAAATATAAATTGAAAATTTTTTATTAAACTGTATAATACGGGGGTATTTTTAATAGAGGTAACTAATTATGGCTAAAGAAATAATAGCACAGATTAAATTGCAGATTCCTGCGGGGCAGGCAAATCCTGCTCCCCCTGTGGGCCCTGCTCTCGGGCAACATGCAGTTAATATTATGGAATTCTGCAAGGCTTTTAATGAAAGAACTGCAAAGGACCAGGGAATTATTATACCGGTTGTTTTAACTGTTTATAAAGATAGAAGTTTTAGTTTCATAACCAAGACTCCTCCTGCTGTGGTTCTTATAAAAAAGGCTTTAAACCTGGAAAAGGGCTCGGGGGAGCCCAACCGTGAAAAAGTGGGAGAAATCTCCAGGGAGCAAATTGAAGAAATTGCGAAGATTAAGTTAAAAGACTTAAATGCCAGGACGCTGGATAAGGCAGCTAAGATAATAGAAGGCACTGCCAGAAGCATGGGGGTAAAGATAAGCTCATAGTTTGCACAGGGATTTCAGGAAGTAATTACTGATTAAAGGCTGATATAAAAAAATTGGATAAAAGGTGATAGGATTTGAAGAGAGGAAAGAAATATTTATCAAAATTAGAAAATCTGGATAAGGATAAAGTGTTCGGTCCTTCTGAAGCAATAGAATGGATTAAGGAAAACCATTTTGCCAATTTTGATGAATCCGTGGATATATGCATAAATCTGGGAGTTGATACCAGGAAGGCGGACCAGATAGTAAGGGGAACCATAGTTTTGCCAAATGGAACCGGGAAAGTCCAGAAGATTCTGGTGTTTGCGCAGGGTGAGAAAGCGAGCGAGGCCAGGGAAGCAGGAGCGGATTACGTAGGAGGAGAAGAATTTGTAGAAAAAATACAAAAAGGATGGCTTGACTTCGGAGTTTGCATTGCAACACCTGATATGATGAAGCATGTGGGAAAAATTGGTAAAATCCTGGGACCCAGGAAATTAATGCCGAATCCTAAGTCCGGAACAGTTACTTTTGAATTAAAGGAGACAGTTGAAGATTCAAAAAAAGGAAGATTGGAATTCAGAACCGACAGAAATAGTGTTATACATTGTACTATTGGCAGAGTATCATTTGGAATAAAAGAATTGCTTGAAAATTATATAGCATTAATTGATGCTGTTATTAAATCAAGGCCATCTACTGCTAAAGGCAGGTACATAAGAAGTGTTTATATGTCATCAACCATGGGGCCTAGCATTAAGATTGACCTGAATAAAGTTACAGAGGTGACGGAGGCGGCATAAAAAAATAAAAATGGTTATATTCTAAAGGGCAACCACAGACAGTAGGTGTTATTTTAATAGAGTAATAACTTAATTTCCTACCAAGGTTGATTAATATAGATAAATCGACCTTCTGGAAAACTGGGTCGATTTTATTTTTATAAGTTTTATATTTTTTTATAAATATATTAAGTATGGAGGTCAGAATGGTCAGACAGGAAAAAATAGACCGGGTGGAAGAGATAAAGGAAATATTTAAAAAAAGTTGCGGTCTTATATTTACTGATCACAGCGGGCTTAAAGCTGAAGATGCAGTGGTGGTAAGGGATAAGCTTGCAGAAGTTAACTCATATCTAAGGATAACAAAAAATACCCTTGCTTATATAGCGGCAAAAGATGTGTTTAAAGGTTTAGACCTTGAAGGAGTTTTTAAAGGGCCGACCAGCCTGATTGTAAGCGGGGAAGATATAATTTCTACAGCAAAAATTATAGAAAATTTTTCAAAGGATAAAGATACTTTAAAAGTAAAAGCAGGGTTACTTGAAAACAGGCTTTTAAGTGCTGAAGAAGTTGATAAGTTTGCCAGCCTGCCGTCCAGAGAAGTATTGCTTACCAATCTGGTGGTTTCGGTTAAATTCCCGATTATTAAGCTGGTAAATGTTTTAAATGAGGTGACCCGGAACCTTGTTCTGGTAATGGAAGCGATTAGAATAAAAAAAGAGAAAAGTGCTATTTGAGGGAGGAATAATGGCTGAAACAAAGAAAACAAGTGACAAGGAAGAAAAAAAGGAAGAAAAAGAAATGAAAAAAGAAAAAAAGGAGACAGGTAAAGTTAATAAAAAAACCGGCGTAAAAAGTAAATCCACTGAAGAGATTTTAAGTGCTATTGAGAAGATGACGGTACTTGAGCTTTCAGAACTGGTTAAAGCTCTTGAGGAAAAATTTGAAGTTAGTGCCCAGGCGGTATCAGTTGCTGCACCTGCAGCGGGTGGAAATGCCCAGGCGCAGGGCGGAGCACCTGCTGAAGAAAAAACGGAGTTTGACATAAACTTAAAATCAGCCGGAGCTAAAAAAATACAGGTTATTAAAGTGGTTAGATCAGTAACCAGCCTTGGCCTGAAAGAAGCTAAAGATCTCGTGGATAAGGCGCCAAATGTGGTTAAGGAAAAAGTTTCTAAAGAAGAAGCTGAAAATATAAAGAAGCAATTGGAAGAAGCCGGTGCCGAGGTTGAAATAAAATAACTGCCTGTGAAATAAAACAGGATGTAAGATAAAAGAAAGGGTTAATAAATTAGAAAGTAACCAATAAAAGGCTTTTTAAAACTGATGAATTATTTATATTTTTTCTAAAAAGTTTGTTATATTAATAAATAATCGCCATTTTAAGAGTATATCTATTTTAGATATTCAAAATAGATAGTTGACTATTAACTTATATTTGATAAACTAATAGTTTGCAAGTTTTTCTGAAAACATTTATCAATACTGGTTTTATTTTGTTTTTCCCTGTACGTAGTTTTTGTTAGTAAGAATACTTTAGCCCTTTTTACTGCTTTACTAAACTTGGAATATAATTAATGAGGAGAATAAATTAATGCAAAAAATCAAAAAAATCAAGAGATTTAATTTTGGTAAAACTCCGGATTTAATAAGCATCCCCCATCTTCTTGAAATACAGAGAAAGTCTTTCCAGTGGTTTCTGGAAGAAGAGCTTATGGAAGTCTTAAAAGATATTTCGCCAATAGAAGATTTTACCGGTAATATGTCACTTGAGTTTTTAAATTATGATTTTGACCCGGTTAACTCTACCCCGGATGAATGCAAGATGCAGGATATGTCCTATACCGCACCGCTCAGGGTGCTT
Source organism: uncultured Actinomycetota bacterium (assembly GCA_964601205.1). Taxonomy (GTDB): domain Bacteria; phylum Actinomycetota; class Humimicrobiia; order Humimicrobiales; family Humimicrobiaceae; genus JAQVEM01. Next base: position 4,115 of record CAZRML010000011.1, read on the forward strand.
TCAAGGTTTATTAATAAAGAGACAGGAGAGATAAAAGAACAGGAAGTCTTCATGGGAGATTTCCCGATGATGACTGAAAAAGGGACCTTTATAATTAATGGAACCGAAAGAGTTGTTGTATCTCAGCTGGTCCGTTCCCCGGGAGCATATTTTGATACGGATATAGATAAAAAAGCTGAAGTAGATATATATATGTGCAAGGTTATACCGACGAGAGGTTCATGGATAGAGATTGAAACCGATAAAAAGAATATTGCTTATGTAAGAATTGACAGGAGAAGAAAATTTTTACTCACCATCTTCCTGAAATCTTTGGGTTTTGGGAATAATGAAGACCTGATTGCCCTGTTTGGTCCATATGATAAAAAAAATTGTATTAAAAATACCCTGGAAAAGGATTTTACAGAGACCGAAGAAGAAGCATTGATTGAAATATATAAGAAGCTGAGACCTGGCGAGCCTCCAACTGTTGAGAGTTCAAAGAATCTTATAAATTCTTTATTTTTTAATCCAAAAAGATATGATTTTGGAAAAGTGGGAAGATATAAGATAAACCAGAAGTTAATGGATGAAATTGATAAAAAAGTTCTGGCTAAAATTGAAGAGATTAATAAAAAAATGGGTATAGACCCTGACGAGAAATATATTTTAAATTGTAAAGACATATTTTTAATAGTTAAGTACCTGATACAGTTAATGGGCGGTGTCGGCGAGATTGATGACATCGATCATTTTGGGAATAGAAGAGTGAGGAATGTCGGAGAACTGATACAGAACCAGGTGAGGATCGGCCTTTCAAGAATGGAAAGAGTTATAAAAGAAAGAATGACTACCCAGGACGTTGAAGCCATAACCCCGAAGTCTTTAATAAATATAAGGCCACTGGTGGCCAGCCTGAAGGAATTTTTTGGCAGTGGCCAGCTTTCACAGTTTCTGGACCAGACAAATCCTCTGGCAGAAATTACTCATAAAAGGAGATTGAGTGCTCTTGGTCCGGGTGGATTGAGCAGAGAAAGAGCGGGTTTTGAAGTAAGAGATGTTCACCCTTCACATTATGGAAGAATGTGCCCCATAGAAACCCCGGAAGGTCCTAATATCGGGCTTATTGGTTCCCTGGCTACTTATGGCAGGTTAAATGAGTTTGGATTTATAGAAACGCCTTACCGGAAAGTCGTAAACGGCAAGGTAACCGAAAAGATTGAATATCTATCTGCCGATAATGAAGAAAATTATGTAATTGCTCAATCAACTGCAAAGACTGGTAAGGATGGAAAGTTTCTTGAGGAAAAAGTTATGTCCCGTCTGGGGGATGAAATAGTAAATGTTGAACCGGGGATGATAGATTATGTGGATGTTTCACCAATGCAAATATTCAGTGCTGCGGCGTCTCTTATACCGTTCCTTGAACATGATGACGCCAACAGGGCACTTATGGGGTCCAATATGCAGCGCCAGGCTGTACCATTGATTAATCCCGAGCCTCCGCTGGTCGGTACAGGAATGGAAGGAAGATTAGCGGAAGATAGCGGGGTTTTAATACTGGCCAGAGATGATGGCGTGGTTGAAGAAGTCTGTGCGGATTATATAATAATAAATTACAGGAGTGAGAAAAATTATATTCATAATTTATATAAGTTCAGAAGGTCAAACCAGGGAACATGTATAAACCAGAAACCAGTTGTCGTGGAAGGCGAGAAAGTTAAAGCCGGTCAGGTAATCGCAGATGGAACTGCAACCTTTGAAGGAGAACTTGCACTGGGCAGAAACTTAAGAGTGGCGTTTATGTCATGGGAAGGTTATAACTACGAGGATGCAATAATTATCTCGGAGAGACTGGTAAAGGAAGATGTTCTATCTTCGGTTCATATTTCAAAACAGGAAGTGGAAGCAAGGACCACGAAATTGGGCGCCGAGGAGATAACCAGGGATATACCGAGTATAGGAGAAGAAGCTCTTAAGGACCTGGATGAGAATGGGATTATAAGAATTGGAGCAGAAGTAAAGCCCGGAGATATACTGGTCGGGAAGATAACCCCAAAAGGTGAGACTGAACTTACAGCAGAAGAAAAATTACTGCGGGCTATTTTTGGTGAAAAAGCAAGAGAAGTAAGAGAGAGCTCTTTAAAAGTGCCCCATGGAGAAGGGGGTAAAGTACTGGATGTCCAGGTATTCTCAAGAAAAAAAGGCCATGACCTTCCCCCGGGAGTTAATGAACTGGTAAGAGTGTATATTGCAGAGAAAAGAAAGATTTCTATAGGAGATAAACTTGCCGGAAGGCACGGAAATAAAGGAGTTATATCTGTAATCCTTCCTGAAGAAGATATGCCATATTCAGAGGATGGAGAGCCAATTGATATAATATTTAATCCACTGGGAGTACCTTCCCGAATGAATGTTGGACAGGTACTGGAGACACATCTTGGCTGGGCTGCTTATAAAGGATGGGATGATAAAACTGGTATTGCGACAGAGGACGGCCATATCTATGTTTCGTCTCCTATTTTTGAGGGAGCAAAGGAATCCGATATAATGAAGTTGTTAAAATCTGCAAAGTTACCTGCAAACGGGAAAACTACTCTGTTTGACGGCCAGAGCGGGGATAAGTTGTCTGATAATATCACTGTTGGCTATGCATATGTAATGAAACTGCTGCATCTTGTTGATGACAAAATTCATGCGAGGTCTACCGGCCCCTATTCTCTCGTTACCCAGCAGCCACTCGGAGGCAAAGCACAGTTTGGTGGTCAGAGATTTGGAGAAATGGAAGTGTGGGCTCTGGAAGCCTATGGTGCGGCTTATGCTTTACAGGAAATGCTGACCATAAAATCGGATGATGTAACAGGGCGGGTAAAGACTTATGAATCAATTGTTAAGGGTGAGAACATAGAAAAACCAGGGATACCTGAATCCTTTAAAGTTCTCATAAAAGAGATGCAGAGCCTTGGTCTTGATGTGGAGGTTTTATCTGAGGAAGGCAAAGAAGTGGATATGACAAGAGAAGAAGATGAGATATTAAAAACAGTGGAAGATCTGGGAATTGATTTGCATAAAGAAAGAGACTTTGAAAAAGGGGAAACAAAAGAAGAGCTCGGAAAAGTCGGAACAGCAGGAAGCACAAAAGATAAAGAAGAAGAGATAAGAGAAGAAGAAGAAGAAATAAAACCCGTGGCCGCTGAAGAAAAGAAAGATAAAATTAAGAAATAAAATAATTATAAAAAATAATGGATATTATTTGATTTAAGTCTAATTGATTTGGAGGTATTTTTTAAATGGTAGTAAATATAGATGTAAATAATTTTGATGCCATAAAAATTGGGCTTGCTTCGCAAGAAAAGATCAGGGCATGGTCTCATGGTGAAGTAAAAAAACCTGAGACTATAAATTACAGGACTCTAAAACCTGAAAGGGATGGTCTGTTCTGTGAGAGAATCTTTGGTCCTACAAAAGACTGGGAATGTTATTGTGGTAAATATAAAAGAGTAAGATTCAAGGGCATCATTTGTGAGAGATGTGGTGTTGAAGTAACAAGGGCAAGTGTAAGAAGAGAGAGAATGGGCCATATTGAACTTGCGTCTCCTGTTTCACATATCTGGTTCTTTAAAGGTGTCCCCAGTAGAATGGGATATGTTCTTGATATAAGCCCAAAAGATCTGGAGAAAGTTCTTTATTTTGATTCCTATATCATAACAGTTATAAATAGAGAAAAGATAAATGATGAGGAAGAAGAAATTAAAGGGCTTTATCAGAAAGCGCTGGATAAAGCTAAAGAAGTGCACGAGAGCAGGATGGATGAAATAAAATTAAACAGAGATAATTTTATGCTTGAAAATTATGAAGATACAGATGGAAGCGATCTGGCGGAGTCCGGGAAAGAAAACCGGGATGAAGATAAGGTAAATGCCAGTGCTGATGATGATAATAATTCAGCCAGAGAGGCAGCCACCGGAGAAACAGACATTGAAGAAAGAAGGGCAAAAGTTGTAAAAGAAACGGAGATGCTTCTGGAAGAAGAAAAAGAAATATATCAGGAAGATGTAGACCTTATAAGGAGGGCAAGTACCTTTTTCTTTAATCTGGAAGAGAAAATGCTGGTTTCTGATGAAGCTTTATTTAAAAAAATGAAGGAAATTTATGGCCAGTTTTTTAAAGGAGGAATGGGAGCGGAAGCCGTAAAAGAATTACTCAAGAATATTGACTGTAGAAAAGAAGTAGAGGAGCTAAAAGAAACTATTAAAAAATCAAAGGGGCAGAAAAAAAGCAGAAGCATAAAGAGATTAAAAATACTGTCCTCTTTTATAGATTCAGAAAACAAGCCCGAATATATGATTCTTGAGGTACTCCCGGTAATACCACCTGATTTAAGGCCAATGGTCCAGTTAGATGGCGGAAGGTTTGCCACCTCGGATCTAAATGATCTCTACAGGAGAGTTTTGAACAGAAATAACAGGCTTAAAAAATTACTGGAGCTGGATGCTCCTGAGATTATTATAAATAATGAAAAAAGAATGTTGCAGGAAGCAGTTGATGCATTGTTTGATAACGGAAGGAGAGGTAGAGTTGTAGTAGGAGCGGGAAACAGGCCTCTTAAATCTTTAAGTGATATGCTAAAAGGGAAACAGGGAAGGTTCAGGCAGAATCTCCTTGGTAAAAGAGTGGATTATTCCGGAAGGTCTGTTATTGTAGTTAACCCGAATCTCAGGCTGGACCAATGCGGGCTACCCAAGAAAATAGCCCTGGAGCTGTTTAAGCCCTTTGTTATGAAAAAATTGGTTGATGAAGGATTTGCCCAGAATATCAAGAGCGCCAAGACTATGGTAGAAAAGGAAAGTAATGAGGTCTGGGATATACTGGAAGAGGTAATTAAAAATCACCCCGTTTTACTGAACCGTGCTCCAACACTTCACCGTCTGGGGATACAGGCCTTTATGCCTGTGCTGGTAGAAGGTAAGGCCATACAGATACACCCGATGGTTTGCCCGCCTTTTAATGCTGATTTTGATGGTGACCAGATGGCAGTTCATGTGCCTCTATCAAATGAGGCGAAGGCCGAGGCTCTGGTTTTAATGCTCTCTGTGAATAACATATTATCACCGGCCAGCGGGGAACCGGTTGTGGTCCCCTCCCAGGACATGGTTCTGGGCATATATTATCTGACCTCTGAACTGGAAAAATCAAGCGGTAAGGAAAGATTCTATAACAGCCAGCAGGAAGCTATCCTGGATTATGATTATGGTTTTATATCTCTACATACGCCGGTTAAAGTGCGAATTGAAGACAGGGTAATTAAAACAACAACAGGAAGAATAATATTCAACCAGGCGCTACCCGATGATTACAAGTTTGTAAATAAGGAAGTATCAAAGAAGGAGCTCATAGCAATTATAGCTGAGTGCATAAATAGATTTCCACAGAGTGTGGTGACAGAAATGCTGGATGCTATTAAACAGATAGGGTTTAAGTATTCTACGCGTTCCGGTCTGACTATAGGCATAGATGATATAGATATACCACCTGAAAAGGAAAAGATTTTAGCTAAAATAGAAAATAAAATAGAAAAGATTGAGGAATATTATAAGCAGGGGCTTATAACGGAATTTGAGAGGCATCAGAGATTAATACAGACCTGGTCCCAGGCAAATGAAAATGTAGCAAATGCTATGGAGAAAAATTTTGACAGGTTTAATCCTGTTTACATGATGGCTACTTCAGGTGCGAGAGGAAATATTAAACAGCTGAGACAATTGGCCGGCATGCGTGGTCTGGTAGCGAACGCGAGAGGTGATATTATAGACAGTCCTATAAAGTCCAATTTTAGAGAGGGCCTTACGGTACTTGAATATTTTATCTCCACGCATGGCGCAAGGCAGGGTCTTGCGGATACTGCTCTCCGAACTGCAGACTCGGGGTATCTAACCAGGAGACTGGTTGATGTTGCCCAGGATACCATGGTTAGAGTTAATGACTGCGGGACCGAGGATGGTATAAGCCTGTATGTATTGACACTTGAAGGAGAACCCAATACTAATTTAGTAGGCAGGACCTGTCTTAAAGATGTTAATAATCCCAATACTAAGAAGAATATAATAAAAAGTGGAGAAGAAATTACTGAAAAGCATTTGCAGAAATTTATACACGCCAATATTGAAAGAGTTGAAGTTCGTTCGGTATTGACCTGTAAGGCAGAATCGGGAGTCTGCCAGAAGTGCTATGGGAGAGACCTTGCTACCGCGAAGATGGTTGAAATTGGTGAAGCAGTAGGGATTATAGCGGCACAGTCTATTGGTGAACCGGGTACACAGCTAACAATGCGTACGTTCCATACAGGCGGCGTGGCAAGTACTGTTATCCAGAGGTCAATAAAGTCGCCTGTTAAGGGGAAGCTTATATTTAGAAAAGAATTGTTATCAGAACTTAATTTAAAGAAGGCAGACTTTACTAAAGAGGATACTGAAGATGTTATTGAAATTAATATAGAAAAAATTCCTCATAAACTGATATTCCAGGTACAGATGGAAAGAGGGGATATTGTTGATGTAATTATACCAAAGGGTGAAATACTGCAGATAAATAGAAAGGTAAATGTTGATGCAGGTGAAGTTTTTGCAAAATTGATTTTAACTGCAAAAAGAAAAACTCATGTACACAAACATGAAAAAACTTTTGAAGGAATGGATATTACCAGTGGTCTGCCCAGGGTAGTAGAGCTGTTTGAAGCAAGAAGGCCTAAAGAGCATTCATTCATAGCGGAAATATCGGGGAAAGTTGAAATTGAGGATATAGATTCAAGATTCAGGATGATAACCATAAAAAGCAGGGACGGAAAGCAGGAAAGGGTATATCAGATTCCAACAAGAGCAAAGTTAAATGTGGAGAGTGGAGATATGATTAATGCCGGAAGCCAGTTAACCGAGGGGCCAAAAAACCCGCATGATATTTTAAGGATTAATGGAATAAAGGAATGTGAGCAATATCTGGTGAAAGAAGTGCAGAACGTATACAAAGCGCAGGGTGTGGATATCAATGATAAACACATAGAAGTAATAGTAAGGCAAATGCTGAAGAAGGTTACTATAACCGATCCCGGAGATAGTGATTTCCTTCCGGGCCAGCTGGTAGACAGGCTTTTATATGATAAAGAGAATAATAAATTGATTTCCAATATGAAAAAGCCGGCTACTGCCGTACAGAATTTAATGGGCATAACCAAAGCTTCACTGGTAACCGATAGTTTTCTTTCAGCCGCATCTTTCCAGGAAACAACAAGAGTTTTAACAGATGCAGCTCTGGAAAACAAAACAGATAATCTGAGCGGGTTAAAAGAAAATGTAATACTGGGTAAAGCAATACCTGCAGGGACGGGTATGGGGACTTTCAGGGACTATGAACTGGATTATCCCGGTTATAAAGAAAGTGATAAAGAAGAAATTGAAATCCTTCAGGAGTCAGAGGATGAAGATACAAAGGAAATAGAAATTAATATTTAAAATATGGGAGGAAAATACTTTAAATCAGCCATTTTTTTATGTTGACATTTTAATTTTTAGATGATAATCTCATTTCTCGTGTCTTCAAAAAAGGTGTGAAATTAATCATTTTGTGAGGTCAAATAATATTATTAAATTGAGATAGAGGACAAGGTATCTATGCCTACTATAAATCAACTGGTTAGAAAAGGCAGAAAGAGTATAAAAAAGAAAAGGAAAACTCCCGCACTGCAGGAGAATCCTTTGAGAAGAGGTGTATGTATAAGAGTGTACACTACTACTCCAAAGAAGCCTAATTCTGCGCTGCGTAAAGTAGCCAGGGTAAGACTTACAAACGGAGCAGAAGTTACAGCGTACATTCCGGGGATAGGTCATAATTTGCAGGAGCATTCCATAGTGCTGGTTAGAGGTGGAAGAGTGAAGGACTTACCGGGTGTAAGGTATAAGATTATAAGAGGGACACTGGATACTGCAGGAGTTGAAGACAGAAAGTCTTCTCGTTCCAGATATGGAGCGAAGAAACCAAAGTAATTTACAAGGAGTCGTAATATGCCAAGGAAGGGGAGACCTCAAAGAAGAAAAATTAAACTGGATCCTGTGTATAAAAGCAGGGTTATTTCTAAGTTGATAAATAAAGTTTTGGCAGATGGTAAGAAAAGTGTTACCGAGGGTATAGTATATAGAAGTCTGGAGATTCTTAAAGAAAAAACTAAAGAGGATCCGTTAGAAATACTTGAAAAATGCCTTGACAATGTAAAGCCTGTACTGGAAGTAAAACCAAGAAGGGTAGGAGGAGCTACCTATCAGGTGCCTGTTGAGGTATCAGCAGAAAGGGCAAATACGCTGGCCATAAGGTGGATAGTAGATTTTGCAAGTAAAAGGAAAGAAAAGACTATGGCAGATAGATTGGCTGCGGAAATCCTTGATGCTGCAAGTAATACAGGCAGCAGTATTAAGAAGAAGGAAGATTTACATAAAATGGCGGAGGCGAATAGAGCATTTGCACACTATAGATGGTAGTGGATGCGGGTGATTGAATATGGTTAGACAGGTTTCATTAAAAAATATAAGAAATATTGGTATAACTGCTCACATAGACGCAGGCAAGACAACCACCACTGAACGTATTCTGTATTACACGGGTAAAACCTATAAAATGGGGGAAGTTCATGATGGTGCGGCGGTTATGGACTGGATGATACAGGAGCAGGAAAGAGGAATCACCATTACCTCTGCTGCAACAATGTGTTTCTGGAAGGACCATAAAATAAATATTATTGATACGCCGGGCCACGTTGACTTTACTGTAGAAGTTGAGAGGTCGCTCCGCGTGCTTGATGGAATGATTTCTATTTTTTGTGCGGTGGGTGGAGTAGAACCCCAGTCTGAGACTGTGTGGAGGCAGGCTGATAAGTATAATGTTCCCAGGATTGCTTTTGTAAATAAAATGGACCGGAGTGGAGCGGACTTTTTTTATGTTCTGGATATGATTAAAACAAAGCTTGGAGCAAATCCGCTGCCGGTACAGATTCCAATAGGAAGGGAAGAAGGTTTTACCGGAATAATTGACCTTATAAATATGAGGGCAGTGGTATACAGAGATGAAATGGGAATAAAATTTGAGTATGAAGATATACCCGATGAACTCAAATCCACTGCTGAAAAATACAGACAGGAACTTATTGAAAATATCTCCAATTACGATGATAATATTTTAAATAAATATGTTGAGAATATAGAAATAAGTGCGGATGAGTTAAAAAATGCCATCAGGAAAATAACGATAGATGTTAATGGCGTCCCGGTACTGTGCGGGGCCGCTTTTAAGAATAAGGGAGTTCAGCTTCTACTTGATGGAGTCCTAGATTACCTGCCGGCACCTGTTGATATACCTTCACCCCTGGGAATAAACCCTGAAAACGAAATGAAAATTGAAAGGCAAGTAAGCGACGATGCACCTTTTTCAGGTTTGATATTTAAAATAACCACAGACCCATTTGTGGGAAGATTATGTTATATGAGGATTTATTCAGGAACTTTGAGTAGTGGATTCCAGGTTCTGAATACCAGTAACAGCAAAAAAAGCAGAATAAGCAAATTACTGGTTATGCATGCAAATAGCAGGGAAGAGACAAAGGAAGTTTACTGTGGAGATATAGTAGCGGTGGTTGGATTGAAAAATGTAAGTACCGGTGATACAATCTGCGACCCGAACAAGCCGATAAAGTATGAATCAATTATTTTCCCTGAACCGGTGCTATCAATTGCTATTGAACCAAAAACCAAGGCTGACCAGGAAAAGCTGGCCAATGCACTTTCCAAACTGGGGGAAGAAGACCCGACTTTTAAAGTTGAGATTGACAGCGAAACAGGACAGACAATAATTTCTGGCATGGGTGAGCTTCATCTGGAAATTATAGTTGATAGATTGCTCCGTGAATTTGGTGTAAGTGCGAATGTGGGTAAAACGCAGGTATCTTACAGGGAAACAATTACCACGGGTGCACAGGTGGAAGGTAAATATATAAGGCAGAGTGGCGGAAGAGGCCAGTATGGTCATGTAATAATCCGTTTTGAGCCAAATGAATACGGAAAAGGATTTGAGTTTGAAGATAAAACAAAAGGCGGAATTATACCAAAGGACTATATAAAACCGGTTAAAATGGGGATAGAAGATGCCATGCAGAGTGGCGAGATAGCCGGATATCCTGTTGTTGATGTTAAAGCAATTCTTCTGGACGGGTCCTATCATGAAGTTGACTCATCAGAAATGGCTTTTAAGATAGCAGGTTCAAAAGCTTTCAGGGAAGCCATGAAAAAATGTCTCCCTATCTTACTGGAACCGATAATGGATGTTGAAGTTGTTGCTCCGGATGAGTACATGGGTGAGGTTATAAGCGATCTTAATTCAAGAAGAGGAAAAATACTGTCTGTAACATTAAGAAATAAAAATAGAGTGATAAAAGCAGATGTTCCGCTTGCTGAAATGTGCGGGTATGCAACGGATTTAAGGTCAAAAACACAGGGCCGTGCTACTTTCACGATGCAGTTTAAAAAATATGAGCCCGCGCCGGGGAGAATTGCGGACAAAGTTATTGAAAGATTTAGGGGAAGTAAGATCGCGGTTTAAATTAAAATTATGAAAATTAACTTTTTAACCAGAGAAAGGATATATTATGGCTAAACAAAAATTTGAAAGAACAAAGCCACATATAAACATAGGGACTATAGGCCATGTGGACCATGG